>DASYGP010000157.1:0-38015 GCA_035999615.1 Mycobacteriales bacterium | reverse complement strand
GCCCGATGAGACTATCGCACCCCGCTCGCGGCAAGCCACCAAACCAGGCCCGGCGCTACTGTGGCGGCGGCGGTCCGCCAGCACCGACAAGTCAGCCCAGGGAGCCTTCGTGAGCCGCATCGCCTTCGCCTCCGGCTTCGCCGCCGGGTACGTGCTTGGCTCCCGCGCCGGGCGGGCGCGCTACGAGGCGATTCGCCGTACGGCGCGCACGCTGGCCGACCGTCCCGAGGTGCAGGGGGTCGCCGGGATGCTCCAGGCACAGGCCGTCGCCGCTGCCCGGTTGGCCATCGGCAAGGTCCGCCGGGGACCCGACGCGTCCACCTTGCACTGACCTGCGCGACCCGTGTCCGACGCGCCGTTGTTCGACCTCATCGATCTGCTCGGTCGACGGCACGCGCTGCCGCTGATCTGGGCCCTGCGGCAGGCCCCCGAACCGTTCGGGGTGCTGGTCTCCACCTTGGCTGCCCCCGAGGCGGTGCTGTCTCAGCGATTGCGCGAGTTACGCGCGACCGGCCTGCTCGAGGTGGACGAGGCGGGGTCATGGCGGCTGACGATGCACGGCCGGCGGCTGCTGGATCCGCTGGAGCAACTGGCCGATTTCGCGGGGAGCTGGTCCCAGCTCGGCGCCCGGCAGCGCGTTCCGCGCGGCTCGGTCGATCGCGGCCGTGGCCAGCACTGAACCGGCTGGTCACACGCCGAGGTCCTCCCGCATCTGCGCCAGGACCCGCTCGGCCTGTTCGGTAAGCGCCGGATCGTCGGTTGGCACGCCGGGGTCAAAACGCAGTCGCCAGAGCACACCGCCGTCGAGGGTGCGCCGGGCGACCACGGTTACCCCGCGTCCGTCGGGAAGCAGCGGAACTGCTCTGCTCGCGACCACACTCGCCTCCACCTGCGCCCGCACGAAGACCGGCAGATCGCGGGGTTCGGCGAGGACGATGGGCCGGGCCTCGCCGTCGATGGCGAGCACCGTCAAGGTGGCGTCGGTCCAGATGACGTGGTCGATTTCGGTCCACGCCAGCCGTTCGCCGTAACCCCACAGCCCGACGTCGGTGGCGACCACCGGCACGCCGTCGACGTCGCGACCCCAGGTGAGCAGCCGCTCGGCGGGGGCGGCGGCCAGCACCGACTGGACATCGGCCGGTACCCGTCCCGCGGCCAGCGCTTGGGCGAGCGCGGCTCGCCAGCGACCCGGCATCAGACGGAGCCAGCCGCCTGCGCCCGCAACGTGCGCTTGCGTGCCTCCAGTTCGACGACACGCCCAAAAAGCCGGGTGTACGACTCGCCCGCCTGCTCCGGATTAGTCCGCTCGAGCCGGCCCTTCGCCTCGGCCAGCTCCCGGCTGACCGCGAGTTCCTGCACCCGGGCCAGGACCGCGGTGGCGTACCGGCCCTCATCGTCCCCGACATAACGGATGGGTTCCACCGCGAGGGCATGTACGGCGGCCCGCACCTCATCGTCCGGACTCGTGTCGAGCAGGGTCTGCACCCAGGCGCCGCCGCCGGGCCGGCCGGCGGTGCCACCGGCGCGGGCGACGGTAGCCCGGACCAGGCGGTGGGCCGGCACGGTGAACCACAGTTCAGCGAGGTGATCGAACAGGCCGCCGGTCAGCTGCGGTCGCTGCACGGCGAGCTTGAGCGCCTCCCGTTCCACCACCGAGGCGGTCAGCTGCTCGCGGGTGGCGGAGGCGGCCGGTGGACCGGCGGGCGCGGGTGGGTTTCCCCGGCTCGGGGCCCGGCCGCGTTCCGGGGTCGCCGGCGCGCCGGCCAGCTCGGCCACCCGCGCGGCGACGGTTTCCACGGTCATGCCGAGCCAACCGGCCAAGGAACGGGCGTACTCCGGGCGCAGCGAACGGTCCCGGATCCCGGCCACGATGGGCGCGGTCGCCGCCAGGGCGCGGATCCGGCCCTCGGGTGTCTCCAGGTCGTAACGGTCCAAGGCGGCCCGGATGACAAAGGTGAAAAGTGGCACCCGGCTGGCCACCAGGTCCCGCACCGCCGCGTCCCCCTTGGCCAGGCGAAGATCGCAGGGGTCCATCCCATCCGGGCCCACCGCCACGAAGGTTTGGGTGACGAAACGCTGGTCGAGTTCGAAGGCCTTGAGGGCCGCCTTCTGCCCGGCGGAGTCGCCGTCGAAGGTGAAGATCACCTCCCCGCCGATCTCGTCGTCGAGCAGCAGCCGGCGCAACACATCGACATGATCAACGCCGAATGCGGTGCCGCAGGTGGCGACGGCCGTGGAGACGCCGGCCAGGTGCGCGGCCATGACATCGGTGTAGCCCTCGACCACGACGGCCTGGTGCCGAAGCGCGATTTCCTTGCGCGCCAGGTCCAGCCCGTACAGCACGTGCGACTTGCGGTAGAGCGGTGTTTCCCCGGTGTTGAGGTATTTCGGGCCCTGGTCGTCCTCGCGCAGCCGCCGGGCCCCGAACCCGATGACCTCACCGGCGCGGTCGTGAATCGGCCACAGCAGCCGGCCGCGGAAGGCGTCGTAGATGCCGCGTTGCCCGGGCTTGGCCAACCCGCCCTTGACCAGCTCATCGCGGCTGAAGCCGTGGCCGGTCAGGTGGTTGGTGAGCGCGTCCCAGGAATGCGGGGCGTAGCCGACCCCGAACCGGGCCCAGCTCGCCTCGTCGAATCCCCGGCTGGCCAGAAATTCACGGGCGATCGCCGCCTCGGGCGAGGCGAGCTGATCGCGGAAGAACGCCGCCGCCTGGGTGTGCGCCGCGAGCAGCCGGGCCCGCTCGCTGGTCTGCCGGCCGGCCGCCGCACCCCCCTGCTCGTAGGTCAGCGCCACCCCGGCTCGTTGGGCCAGCCGCTCGACCGCCTCGACGAAGCTCAGCGCCTCGGTCTCCTGGACAAACGAGATGACGTCCCCGGACTTTCCGCACCCGAAGCAGTGATAGAAGCCAAGGCTCGGGTTGACGTTGAAACTGGGGGTCTTCTCTTCGTGGAACGGGCACAGCCCCTTGAGCCGGCCGCCGCCCGCGTTGCGCAGGGTGACGGTCTCCCCGATGACGGCCTCCAGCGCCGACCGCTCGCGCACGAGGGCCACGTCGGCGTCTCGGATGCGGGCCATGGCGGGCGTCCTCCCCGGGGCAGCGGGATCAGGGGGAATGCGGGGAAGGTCGTCAGCGTAACCCGCCGGCGGAGCCGCCGAGCCGGTCCCGCCAGGTCGCGGCGCTGACGTCGGTCAGGCTGGCGACCTGGTCCACCACCACCCGCAGGCGGGCGCAGTCATCGCCGGCGGCGGCCCACGCGGGTCGCAGCAAAGGCTCCAGTGCGGGGCCGCCGCGGTCTCGCAACAGCAGCACCAGCTCGGTGACCAGCTCACGTTGGCGCTGCTGCTCGGCTCCGCGACGGCTCATGACGTAGTGCATCGCGACGGCCTTGAGCAGCGCCGACTCCCGCCGGACCTGCTCGGGCACGACCAAGTCCGCGGCGTAGCGAACCAGACTGCCGGTGCCGAACGCGGCCCGGGTCGCGGCCACAGCATGACCGCAGAACCGCCCGATGAGCTCGCTGGTCATCGCCTTCAGCGCGGCCGTGTCCGCCGGGCCGCCGTCGAAGCCGGCGACCCACCAGGGCTGGGCGACGAGCTGCCCCCAGCTGTCCGCGAGGAGCTCCGGCTCGCACCCGGGCAGGTAGCTGGAGACGGCGGTGGCGATCACCGCGTCCGGATCTACGCTCGCCGGCCGGATCTGCCCGGCGTAGACGCCGTCTTCGTAGTCGTGCACCGAATACGCGACGTCGTCGGCCCAGTCCATCAACTGGGTCTCGAGGCTGCGCCGGCCGGCGGGGGCACCCGCGCGCAGCCAGGTGAACACCGGCAGGTCATCGGCGTAAACGCCGAACTTGCCGCCGCCCTCGGGCCTGGTCCAGGGGTACTTGGTGGCGGCGTCCAGGGTGGCTCGCGTGAGGTTCAGCCCGGCTCCTTCGATCTTCACCTCCAACCTGGTCAAGATCCGCAGGGATTGGGCGTTGCCCTCGAAACCGCCGCAGTCGACCGCGATCTCATCCAAGGCCTGCTCGCCGTTGTGCCCGAACGGGGGGTGACCGAGGTCGTGGGCCAGGCAGGCCGCGTCGACGAGATCGGGGTCGGCGCCGAGCGCCTGGCCCATTTCCCGGCCGATCTGCGCGCATTCCAGCGAATGGGTGAGCCGGGTCCGCGGGAAGTCACTCTCCCCGATCCCGACCACCTGGGTCTTGCCGGCCAGCCGGCGCAGCGCCGCGGCATGCAACACCCGCGCACGGTCGCGTTGCAGGGGGTTGCGGTCGCTGTACCCCGCCGCCTTGGGCGGCTCCGGGCGCCAGCGGGCCAGCGCGTGGGCGTCGTACACGATGCTCAAGGCCTGGAGAAGGCGAGGTAGAACAGGTAGCCCAAGGTCTCCCGGGCCACGTAACGACCCTCGGCCAGGCCGCCGGCGTTGCCGGGTCCGGTGCGCGTCGGCGAGGTGCTGGCCAGCAGGCCGAGGTCTCGGGCCATCGTCCGACTACGCAGGCTGTGCGGTGGATCGGTCACCAGCACCACCCGGCGCCAGCCGTGACTGCGCAGCAGGCCGTCTGCCGCACGCAGGGACAGCAAGGTGTCACTCCCTTCATCTACGTGAAACAGGTCCGCGGCCGGCACGCCCCGGTCCTTGAGGTACGCCACGCCGGCCTGCGCCTCGGTGAACCGGTCCGCCGGCTGCTTGCCACCCACCGTGACGATGCGCGCCGCCACCCCCGCGTCGAACAGCGCTTTCGCGTGATCGAGCCGGGCCCGCAATGTGGCGCTCGGGCGCCCGTCGAACTGGGCCGCCCCGAGCACCAAGATGACGTCCGAGTGCGGGTGGCTGTCCTGCCGACCGACGTACCAGACCCGAGCGCCGGTGACGGCCAGCACGGCCACCAGGAACACGACCCCCAGGGCGAGGAAGGTGCCCACCAGGGCGAACGGGCCGCGCCGCCGCCTCGCTCGGATCGGCCGGGCTGCTACCGGCGCGGTCACGCCCCCACGGTAACCGCTGGGGCGGCTGCGGCGGCACGTCGGGCCCGGGTCAGCGGGTATCGCTACCGGCCGTCTGGACGGCGGCCCGGCCGGCTTCCAGTCGCGCGACCGGCACCCGGAACGGCGAGCAGGAGACGTAGTCGAGCCCGACCTCGTGGAAGAAGTGCACGCTCTCTGGATCGCCGCCGTGCTCCCCGCAGATCCCCAGATGCAGGTCGGGGCGGGTCTTGCGGCCGGCCTGGACGGCCGCCTCGATCAGGGCGCCCACCCCGTCGCGGTCCAGCGTTTCGAAGGGGGAGACACCGAAGATGCCCAGATCGAGGTAGCGGCTGAAGAAGCTGGCCTCGACGTCATCGCGGGAAAAGCCCCACGTCATCTGGGTCAGGTCGTTGGTGCCGAAGGAGAAGAACTCGGCGGCTTCCGCGATCTGACCGGCGGTCAGCGCGGCGCGGGGCACCTCGATCATGGTCCCGATCAGCGCGGCGACCCCGACCTCGGCCAGGACCTGCTCGGCCTCCTCACGGACCGATTCAAGTTCCTGCACGGCGCCGACAAGCGGGATCATCACCTCGGGCCGCGGATCCTTGCCTTGATCCGTCAGCGTTTTTGCCGCCTCAGCGATGGCCCGGACCTGCATCGCGAACAGCCCCGGAATCACCAGGCCCAGTCGCACGCCCCGCAGCCCGAGCATCGGGTTCTGCTCGTGCAGCCGCTGGACGGCCTCCAGGAGTTTGACCCGCTTGGGGTTGACGGTGCCGTCGCGTTCGGCGAGAGCCACCTCCACCGACAACGCGGTCAGGTCCGGCAGGAATTCGTGCAACGGCGGGTCGATCAACCGGACGGTGACCGGCAGCCCATCCATGGCGGCCAGGATTCCTTCAAAGTCGCTGCGCTGCAGCGGCAGCAGGGCGTCCAACGCGGCCTGACGCTGCTCGTCACCGTCGGCCAAGATCAGATCCTCCACGAGCTGACGGCGCTCGCCCAGGAACATGTGCTCGGTCCTGCACAGGCCGATGCCCTGGGCGCCGAAGCGACGCGCCCGGGCCGCATCCTCCGGCGTGTCGGCGTTCGCCCGCACCTTCAGCCGGCGGGCGGCATCGGCGTGCCCGGCGATCCGGTGCACCGCGGCGACCAACGGATCGGCGTCCGGCGCGAGCGAGCCCTCGAAGTACTCCACCACCGGGCTCGCGACCACGGCGACCTCGCCGGCGTACACCTGGCCGATGGTCCCGTCGATGGAGATGACATCCCCCTCGTTGACGACGACACCGCCGGGCGCGGTGAACTTGCGGCCGGGAATGTCCACCTCCAGTTCCTCCGCGCCGCACACGCAGGTCTTGCCCATCCCGCGGGCGACCACCGCCGCGTGGCTGGTCTTGCCGCCACGGCTGGTCAGGATCCCCTGGCTGGCAATCATGCCGATCAGGTCATCGGGGGTCGTTTCCCGGCGCACCAGAATGACCTGCTCGCCGGCCTCGGCCAGGTCACGCGCCCGGTGCGAATCGAAGACCGCCTTGCCGACCGCCGCGCCGGGGCTGGCGTTCATGCCCTTCCCGAGACGGGTGGCCTTCGAGGTGTCCCCGAAACGCGGGAACATCAGCTGCGCCAGCTGCGCGCCGGTGACCCGGGTGACGGCCTCGTCCAGGTCGATCAAGCCCTGGTCCACGAGTTGGGTGGCGATGCGGAAAGCGGCTCCGGCGGTGCGCTTTCCCACCCGGGTCTGCAGCATCCACAGCTTGCCGCGCTCGATCGTGAATTCGATGTCGCACAGGTCCCGGTAATGCCCTTCGAGGGTTTGCATGATCTCCAGCAGCTCGGCGTACGCGGCCCCGTCGATCCCCTCCAGATCGCCGAGCGGCACCGTGTTCCGGATCCCGGCAACCACGTCCTCGCCCTGCGCATTTTGCAGGTAGTCACCGTAGATGCCCTGATCGCCGGAGCCGGGATCGCGGGTGAAGGCCACCCCGGTGCCGGAGTCCATCCCGATGTTGCCAAAGACCATCGCGACAATGTTGACGGCGGTCCCGAGGTCGGCGGGAATCCGTTCTTGCCGGCGATAGAGCCGCGCGCGATCCCCGTTCCAGGAGGCGAATACGGCGCGGACCGCGAGGTCCATCTGCTCACGCGGCTCGGTCGGGAAGTCCCGGCCGGAGTGCTCACGCACGATCTTTTTGTACGCCTCGACGAGGGCCTTGAGATCGTCGGTGTCAAGATCGAGGTCGTTGTGGGTGCCTTTCGCGGTTTTCGCGGCGTCGATCGCGTCATCGAAGTGCTCACCGGCGACCCCGAGCACCGTCCGCCCGAACATTTGGATCAGCCGGCGGTACGAGTCGTAGGCGAAGCGGTCGTTCCCCGCCATCTTGGCCAGTCCGAGCACCGATTCGTCGTTCAAGCCAATATTCAAAACGGTGTCCATCATCCCGGGCATGGAGAACTTCGCCCCCGACCGCACGGAAACGAGCAACGGGTCGTCGGGGCCGCCCAGCTGCTTGCCCATCGCCTTTTCGAGGGTGGCGAGATGTTCGTCTACCTCCCCGGCCAGGCTCTCCGGTTCGCTGCCGCTCCCGAGGTAGGCCTGGCAGGCCTCGGTGGTGATCACGAAGCCGGGGGGGACCGGCAGGCCAAGGTTGGTCATTTCCGCGAGGTTGGCGCCCTTACCGCCGAGCAGATCCTTCATGTCCCGGTTGCCTTCGGCGAAGTCGTACACAAATTTCGGCATGCGTTCTCCTCGAGGTCCGTCGGCGGTACGGGTGCGCACCGACGAACCTACCGCCGGTCAAACCGTGGCACATGCCCGGGCGATGGCACCACCCTTGGCCGCGCTGGAGCAGTCATACGCGGCTTGCACGAAAAAGAACGTGCCCAGGAGCCGGGCCCGCACCAGGTGCCCGACCAGCGCGTAGGTCACCGGCTTTCCGGCCGGCAGCGCCTTGCTGCTGCCGTCCCGGTAGCGGCCGGTCACGGGGCCAAACGAAACCCGAAGCAAGACCAGGTACGGCTCGCCGGTTGCTTTGCGAACGGCCGGCGCGAGCGCGACGACCGCGGCGGCCTGCACCCCGGTGAGGGCGGACGTGACGGCGACCAAACCGGTCTGCGTGGCCGCGCTGATGCTCCCGGCGTCGCCGGACAAGCCGGGCGCGCCCAGCACCCCGGCGGCAGTCAGGTCGGCCCGCAGGTGGCTCAGGGCGTACTGCTCGCCGGACAGCTGACGCAACGCCGCGCGCGCGTAGTCACCGGCGTTGACGGCCTTGGCCGTCTCGTCCTTGACCGCGGGCAACCGCAGCGCGGCGTATTGATCGAGCAGCGTGGTGGGGGGCGGCGGCGCCACATCGCGGCGGGCCCAGAAGGCAGCCCAGCCCTCCCCCGCCGCCGGGACGGGAAGGCCCTTGGGCGCGGCCGGTAAGGGGGCCGTCGTTCCCGGGCTCGGGGTGGGCGGGCTCGCGGCCGGGGTGCTCGCCGCCGCCGGCCCCGAACCGGACGTCGGTGGCGGCGACGACCCCGAACCCGCCGGCCCGCAGGACGTGATCAGCCCGATCGCGGCGAGCAACAGAGCCGGCCAACGGTGCCGGGTCGGCACCGGCCTACAGCCCGGTGAGGCGTTCGTGCAGCCAGCCGCGCACGTGGTCCAGGCCGACCCGTTCCTGGGTCATCGTGTCCCGGGACCGCACGGTGACCGCGTGGTCGGTGAGGGTCTCGAAGTCGACCGTCACGCAGAACGGCGTGCCGATCTCGTCCTGCCGCCGGTAGCGCCGTCCGATGGCCCCGGCATCGTCGAACTCGACGTTCCACTCCCGGCGCAGGGTCGCGGCCAACTCGCGGGCCACCGGCGAGAGGTCCGCGTTGCGCGACAGGGGCAGCACCGCCGCCTTGACCGGGGCCAACCGGTGATCCAGCTTCAAGACGGTGCGCTTTTCCAGCACCCCCTTGGCGTTGGGGGCCTCGTCCTCGCTGTAGGCCTCCAGCAGGAACACCAGCATCGAGCGGTCGACGCCGACCGCCGGTTCGATGACATAAGGGGTCCAGCGACCGTTCTTTTCCTGGTCGAAGTAGGTCAGATCCACGCCGGAGGCGGCGGAATGCGTTTTCAGGTCGAAGTCGGTGCGGTTGGCGATGCCCTCCAACTCGCCCCACTCCGTGCCGGCGAAGTCATACCGGTATTCGATGTCCACGGTTCGGCTCGAGTAGTGCGATCTTTTGTCCGCCGGGTGTTCGTAGTGCCGCAGGTTGGACTTGGCCACACCCAGGTCGGTGAACCAATCGGTGCGGTAGTTGATCCAGTAGTCGTGCCAGGTGGCGTCGGTACCGGGCTCGACGAAGAACTCCATCTCCATCTGCTCGAACTCGCGGGTGCGGAAGATGAAGTTCCCCGGGGTGATCTCATTGCGGAAGGACTTCCCGATCTGACCAATGCCGAACGGCGGCTTCTTGCGGGAGCTCTGCTGCACGTTCAAAAAGTTGATGAAGATGCCCTGCGCCGTCTCCGGGCGCAGGTAGGCCAGACCGGTCTCGTCGTCCACCGGCCCGAGGAAGGTCTTGAGCAGCCCGTTGAACATGCGCGGCGCGGTGAACGATCCCCGCACCCCGCAGTTGGGGCAGGACAACCCCGCCAGCCCTTCAGCGGGCAGGTGGCCGTGCTTCGCGGCGTAGGTTTCCTCGAGGTGATCGGCCCGGTAGCGCTTGTGACAGTTCTGGCATTCGGTCAACGGGTCGACGAAGGCCTTCTCATGGCCTGAGGCCTGCCAGACCTCACGGGCCAGGATGACGCAGGAATCCAGGCCGACCACATCGTCGCGGCCCTGCACCATGGCCTTCCACCATTGCCGCTTGACGTTGTTCTTCAGCTCCACCCCGAGCGGGCCGTAGTCCCAAGAGGCGCGCAGGCCGCCATAAATCTCGCTGCTCGGGTAGACCAGACCGCGCCGCTTGGCGAGGCTGACCAGGGTATCCATGCGGTCGGCGGCATGCGCGGCCATGATCGTGAGCTCCAGTCCGGCTGGCGGTCGGCGATGAACGGCCAGGCTACCGCCCCGGCGCCTGGTCGACGTCGCCGGCAAGGTCGCTGCCGAAGTGGCGCAGATCGTCCCCGTCGTGTGCCAGCAGGACCTCGTAGGCGCTGGGCTGGTCCAAGCCCAACGACAGCAGCGGCACCGCCTCGGTCTTGACCTCGAAGGAGGACAGGGCCCGCCGCCAGGCCCCGACCGAGGTCCAGGACAGCACCAGCACCCAGTCGACGCCGGTGTCGGTGGACCGCCCTATCTCGCCGTGTATGAAGCCAGGCCGGGCCGCCAGCACCCGCAACGCGCTCTCGGCGCGAGCGGGGAAGTCGCTGGGCACCGGCCCGAACCGCACCACGATCAGCACCGGGGGAAGGTACCGGGCGGCTTCCGGCTGGGGGAGACTGGTCCGGTGACCGGGACCTCGCCGAAGCCGCTGCCGCGCGGCGACAGCTTCTTCACCCCGGGGGCCGGACCGCTCCGCCGCTCGGTCGAGCGTCGTAGCGCGGTCTTGCTGGTGTGGCTGCATCAGCAACGCAAGGCGCTTGTCGGGGCGATCCCGCTGGGGTTGATGGTCGCCGTTGCCGTCATCACCGGCCCCTGGGTGCTGCTGCCCGGCGCACTGCTGCTGGCGCTGGTCGGCTGGGTGTCGTTCCTCGCCTGGCCGGTGGCCGGGATCGGCGCGCGGATCCTCCGGGTGCTGGTGCTGGCGTTCCTGGCGGCCTTCGTCGTGGACAACCTCAGCCGCTGACCCCGCCGTAGCGGCGCTGCCGGCCGGCGTACTCCTCGATCGCGGCCCAGAGGTGGCGCCGGTCGAAATCGGGAAACAACGTGTCGACGAAGGCCAACTCGGCATAGGCGCTCTGCCAGAGCAGGAAATTACTGGTGCGCTGCTCTCCGGAGGTCCGGATGAACAGGTCCACGTCGGGCATGTCAGGTTCGTCGAGGTACCCGGCGATGGTCTTCTCGGTGATCTTCGTGGGGTTCAGCCGACCGTCGCGGACGTCGGCGGCAATCCGCGCCACCGCGTCGGTCAGCTCCGCCCGGCCGCCGTAGTTCACGCACATCACGAGGGTCAGCGTGCGGTTCGCGGCGGTGAGTCGTTCGGCCTCCTCCAGCTCGGTGATCACGCTGCGCCACAGCCGAGGCCGGCGGCCGGCCCAGCGCACCCGGACCCCCAGGGCGTGCATCTCATCGCGGCGCCGGCGCAGCACGTCCCGGTTGAACCCCATCAAGAAGCGGACTTCCTCCGGGGAACGGCGCCAGTTCTCGGTCGAAAACGCATACGCGCTGATCCATTGCACGCCGACCTCGATGCCCCCCTTGACCACGTCGAGCAGGGCCGCCTCGCCGGCCTCGTGGCCCCGGGTGCGCGGCCACCCGTGCCGCTCCGCCCAGCGGCCGTTGCCGTCCATGACCAGCGCGACATGCCGCGGGACGCGATCCGCGGGAAGCTGCGGGGCCCGCGCCCCGGAGGGATGCGGCTCCGGAGGCCGCGGCTTCATCGGCGTTCCACCAGGGGGAGGGAACGCAGTCCGCGCTCCAGATGCCACTGCAGCGACGCGGCGACCAGACCACTCGCCGCCCGTCGATCGCCCTCACTGCTGGCCAGCGCGGCCGGCCAGTCGCCGGCCAACAAATCCCCCAGCAGGCCAACGACGGCGGGCGCCGGCGTCACGGACCCGGCTGGGCGGCAGCCCGGGCAGACGCTCCCGCCGGCAGCCACCGAGAACGCCGTATGTGGCCCGGGCGTCCCGCAGCGGGCGCATTCGGCCAGCGCCAGCCCGTATCCGGCGTGGCCCAGCGAGCGCAGCAAGAACGCGTCCAGGAGCAACGTGGCGGGCCGTTCGGCCGACGCGAGCGCGCGCAACGCCGCCACCAGCAGCAGGTAGAGCCGAATGGCCGGCTCACCCTCCTCGGCGGTGAGCCGCTCCGCCGCTTCCAGCATCGCGGTGCCGGCCGTGTACCTGCCGTAGTCGCCCGCGAGCTGCGCCCCGAACCCGTCCAGGCTCACCGCCTCGGTGACTACGTCAAGGGAGCGGCCCTCGGCCAGCTGCAACGCGACGTGGCTAAACGGTTCGAGCCGGGCGCCGAACTTCGACCGGGTCCGACGCACCCCCTTCCCGACCGCACGGACCCGGCCGCGCCGGCGGGTCAGCAGCGTCACGATGCGGTCGGCTTCCCCCAGCTTCTGCACGCGCAGGACGACCGCCTCGTCCCGGTAGAGCGCCACCTCGCCATGCTCGCACCCGCAAGGTCAGCCGGCTGCCAAGACAAGACCACGCCGCGCCCACCGAAAAGTGGTCAACGGCGCGCATTCAGGTGACGATGCATCGCAGGCACCCCCGCCCCGCCCCCGCCCAGGAGTCCCGCGTGCAGCGCAGCATCGTCATCCGGCCGTTTTGTGCCGCCGTCCTGGCCGGCGCACTGGTGGCGACGGGCGCCTCAGCCGGGTCCGCGGCCACCGCCGGGACCGCCCCCAGCCCGCAGCGTGGGACGGCCGTCCCTGTTGCAGACTTAAATTCACGTTCAGGTTTAGATTCCGGGTCGCAGACCGTGGTGCTCGCGCTCGCCCCGCGTGATGTCCATGCGCTCCGCGACCTGGCCATCCACGGGGGGCGGCTCGCGCCCCGGGTACGCGAGGCGCGCCGGCAGGCCGCGCTCGGCGGCGACGCCCGCGCCACCCAGGTCGCGGGCACCCTGCAGCAGCTAGGGCTGCAGGTGGTGGACCGCTCGGAGACCAGCGTGACGGCCCGCGGTTCCGCGCAGCTGATCAAGGCGTTGTTCGGCAGCGCCCGGCAGCGCTCGCCCCGGCTGGGCACGGCCCAGCCGCTGCCGCGGCTGCCCGCTGCCCTGCACGGCTTGGTGACGATCGCGGCCGGCGGGGATGAGTCCCGGCCTGCTCGCCATCCGCTGAACCAACCCAACGGCGACCTGTCGGCGGCCGAACTGCAGCAGGCGTACGCGGTCGCCGGTCCCACCAGCGCGGCCGGCGCCGCAGCGCCGGCGGTGGCCACTGTGCAGTTCTCCAACTGGAACCCGAGCGACCTGACCCAGTACGCGCGCAAACTCGGGCTGCCCGACCCGGTGGGGTCCGGCGCCTACCTGGCCCGAACCGTCGATGGCGGCATCGCCGATACCAGCGGCCAACTTGAGGTGGCCATCGACCAGGAGGCGCTGCTGTCCGTGGCGCCCGCGGTGCGCCAGGTCGCCTACTTCACCCCCAACACGGTGCTGGGGCAATCCGACGCCCTCAACATGATCGCGAAGGAGGCCGGCGCGCGGCACATCGTGGCAGTGAGCGATTCCTGGGGCTCGTGCGAGTACGCGGCCTACGGCAACTTCGGCACCAATGGCACGTTCAGCAACTTCGATCAAGCGCTGATCACCACCGACGAGAACGCGATCCTCAACGCGCTGGCGTCCGGCGTGACCGTTTTCGCGGCGAGCGGTGACACCGGATCGCACGATTGCGTTGATGCCAGCGGAAATCCGCTCAACGAGAACGATGTGGATGCCCCAGCCTCCTTCCCCCAGGTGATCGGCGTCGGCGGCCTCACTACCCAGGAGAGCGGCGGGGTCGTCACCGAGTCCGGTTGGAAGGGCAGCGGCGGCGGTTACAGCGCCATCTGGGGGCGCCCCACCTACCAGGACGGCGTCGTTCCGCCGCCGAACCCGGGGACCCCGAATGACACCGCCCGAGGGGTGCCGGACATCGCCACGGACGGAGACCCGGCGACCGGACTGCTCGCCTACGCCGGCGCGTCCCGCGCGGCGGGCGGCGGTGGATGCGGCGGCGACTGCACGCCGCCGGCCGGCCCGGTCGGCGGCACCAGCCTGTCCGCGCCGCTGGCCGCCGGAGGTCTGGCGGCCAGCCTCGCCGCCCGCCAGTACGCCTCCGGGGTCGGAGACATCACCAGCTGGCTTTACCGCGCAGCCGGCAGCAACGCTTTGCGGGACGTGACCAGCGGCAGCAACGGGGGCTACACCGCTCGCCCCGGCTGGGACGAGGTCACCGGCCTCGGCGCGCCGCTGTGGGCCGGCCTGGCGAACCGGGCCCTGCTGGCCGCGACCGGCGGGACAGCGGCGCCGGGCGCGGCGTCGGTCCCCGTCACGGTGAGCCTGCCGACCGACAACACGTTCACCAAGTGGGGTGTCCTCCCCGGCACGCACACGAACGCGGACTGTCCCAGCCCCGGCCAGAGCAGCGCCAGCTCCGCCCCGCCGACGACCAGCCCCATTTCCGGTGCCGGCACGTTCACCGTTTTCGGCCTGGACGGCACCCCTTTCACCAACGCCACCGATCCCAGCGGGACCCACTTCTACGGGTTCAACTGTCACGTGCTGGTCGTCAACCAGCCCCCCACGCCAGGATCGGCCGGGAGCGCGCTCACCGCGCCGGCCCAGCTGTCCGCCGGTCAATTCCTGCGTTCGCCCAATGGCCGGTTCGTCGCGGCGATGCAGGGCGATGGCAATTTCGTGGTCTACGCCGACGGCCGCCCGGGCTTCGCCGTCCTCACGCACGCAGCCGGCTCGGGTCTGACCTTGCAGGGGGACGGCAACCTGGTGATCTACGACAGTCACGGTCGCGCCGTCTGGTCGACGCGCACCGGCGGCTCCGGCGCCCAGGATCAGCTGGTCATGCAAGACGACGGCAACCTGGTCCTGTACGGCCCCTCCGGCGCGCTGTGGGGCACCGGACTGCCGGGCCGGAATGTGCTGCGCGCCCCGGGGACGTTGGCCTCCGGCAAGTCCCTCACGTCGACCAACGGGCGGTTCGTTGCGGTGATGCAGGGCGACGGGAACCTCGTCATCTATGGCGGCGGGCGCGCGCTGTGGGGAACTCGCACGCACGCTCCGGGCTCCGTGCTCGCTCTGCAAGGTGACGGCAACCTGGTGATCTACGACAGTCAGGGTCGCGCCGTCTGGTCCACCCGCACGGAAGGCTCAGGAACGACCGACCAGCTGATCATGCAGGATGACGGCAACCTGGTCCTCTACGGGGCGCGCGGGGCGGTCTGGGGCACCGGCAGCCACGCCTGATCCCGGATCAGAACCCCAGGCGCCGCAGCTGTTTCGGGTCCCGCTGCCAATCCTTGGCGACCCGCACGTGTAGGTCAAGGTAGATCGGGGTCCCGAGCAGCGCCTCGATCTGACCGCGGGCACGAATGCCCACCTCGCGAAGGCGCTCGCCGCCTTTCCCGATGACGATCGCCTTCTGGGAGGAACGTTCGACGTAGACCTCCACACGGACATCCATCAATCCACGTGGATGGTCCGGGCGCGGCAGCATCTCATCGACGACGACCGCCAACGAGTGCGGCAGCTCATCGCGCACCCCGTCGAGAGCCGCCTCCCGGACCAGCTCGGCGACCATCACCGCGTCCGGCTCGTCGGTGAGGACACCTCCCGGGTACAGCTGCGGACCTTCCGGAAGTCGGGTCATCAGCAGGTCGGCCAGCAGGTCCACCTGATGGCCGGCCGTCGCGCTGACCGGGACGACCTCGACGAAATCCGCCAGCTCGTTGATCGCGAGCAGCTGCTCGCCGATCCGGTCGCGGTCCGCCTTGTCGGTCTTGGTCACCACCGCGACGAGGATCGTGGAACGCAGGTCCCGCAGCTTGTCGGCGATGAACCGGTCCCCCGGCCCGACCTTTTCGTCGGCCGGCACGCAGAGGCACACCACGTCCACCGCCGCGAGGGTCGCGGCCACGACGTCGTTGAGCCGCTGCCCCAGCAGCGTCCGCGGCCGGTGCAGCCCCGGGGTATCCACCAGGACCAGCTGGCCATCCGGTCGGGTGACCACCCCGCGGACCGCGTGCCGGGTCGTCTGCGGGCGGTCGCTGGTGATCGCGACCTTGGCCCCCACCAACGCATTGGTGAGCGTTGACTTCCCGGCGTTGGGGCGGCCCACGAAACAAGCGAAACCGCTGCGGTGCTTGCTGTCGCCGGTCACCTGGGCGTGCTCTGCTGGCCGTCGCTGTCGACCGTCGTGACGCCCACGACGACGCCGTCCGGGCCGGTCAGCAGCACCGGGACGCCCACCGCGAGGGCCGCGAGCAACGCCGCGTCGCGGTGCGTGAGCCGGGCCGGGTCTCCCACCACCGCGCATGCCTCGAAGGACCTGGCGCCGCTGGAGTATCCGGCCGCGAGCGCCCCCTGCAACGCGCTGGTGCTGAGCGCCAGGTCCGGATGCTCGACGGTCGCGGCGGCGTAGGTCCGACCCTCGATGTCGCGCACCGCCGCCCCCTCGCCCGGCCCGCGATGTGGTGCGTAGGCCCGCAGCCGGGCACCTCTAGCCAGCGTGATGATCTTCACGTCCTCCGGGTTCAGGTCTTCGTTCATCCCTCGTCCTCCGTCTCCACCTGGCTACTAGCCAGGGTCACCAGCACCGTCCCGATGCGGTTGCGGCGCCCGGCGGAACTCTCCGCCTCGAGGCGGACCGCATGAGCACCGACGCCGAGTTCCACCGCGGCGCCGGGGATCGGCACCCGGCCCAGTTCGGCGGCCAACAGCCCACCGACGGTGTCCACGCCCTCCCGGGTCAAGTCGGCGCTCAGCAACACTCCGAGCTCATCCACCGGCAGCCGCGCTGTCACCCGCCAGCGGCCGGCTGAGAGCAATTCCACCGGCTCGTCGTTGTGATCGTACTCATCGGTGATCTCCCCGACGATCTCCTCCAAGATGTCCTCAATCGTGACCAGCCCGGCGGTCCCGCCATATTCATCGACGACCACGGCAAGATGGATCCGGCCGGCCTGCATCTCCCGGAGCAACTCATCCACCGGCTTGGAGTCCGGCACGAAGGACGCCGGGCGCATCACGTCCTCGACGTGCCCGGTGGTGCGGCCCTCCGCCATCGTGCGGCGGGCCAGATCCTTGAGAAACACCACCCCGACGACGTCGTCCTCGCTGTCGCCGATCACCGGGATACGGCTGAACCCGCTGCGGAGAGCCAGATTCAGCCCTTGCCGCACGGTCCGAGCCCGCTCGACGAAGACCATGTCCGGTCGGGGCACCATCACTTCCCGCACGATCGTGTCACCGAGGTCCAGCGCCGAGGCGATCAGCTGCCGTTCGCGCGCATCGACCTCACCGCGTTGTACGGCGAGCTCCACGAAGGCGCGTAACTCGGCCTCGGTGGCGAACGGGCCCTCCCGAAAGCCGGGACCCAGGGTCAGGACGTTGCCGAGCACGATCAGCAGCCGCGGCAGCGGCCCGAACACCCGGGTGATGGCGGTGACGACACCGGAGGTGGCGAGGGCCACCTGCTGCGCGTGCTGCTGGCCGAGGGTGCGCGCCGCGACACCGACCAGAACGTAGGACACCAGGGTCATCAGCAAGGTGGCGAGCGCCACCGTGGCGAAGCCGGCACCGCGGGCGTGCACCACGAGCACGGTGGCCGCGGCCACGGCGGCGATCTCGGCGGCGATCCGCAGCAGCAACAGCAGGTTCAGCGGCTGAGCCCGCTCAGCGACGAGGCGGGAGAGCCGCTCCGCGCCGCGGCGCCGGTCCTCGACCAGGGACGCCGCCAGCGGTGCGCTGATCCGGCCCAGCGCGGCCTCCAGGCAGCCGAACGTCGCCGCCAGCAGCACGGCCAGGACGGCCAGTCCCGCCAGGGCCGCGTCACCGGTCACCGGGTGCGGGCCACGCGCGGGGTCATCGCCGCGCTTCGAAGGCGGCGACGGCGGCGTCCTGCTTGGCGAACATTTCCCGCTCAGTCTCGGCTTCGGCGTGGTCATAGCCGAGCAGATGCAGCAGGCCGTGCACGGCCAGAATGCGCAGTTCGTGCAGGAACGGGTGACCTCGCTCGATCGCCTGCGCGATGGCGATCTCGGCGCAGACGTACACGTCGCCGAGCAGCGCAGGCGACGGGTCGGCGGGGTCCTGCTTCCATGAGCCGGCTTCGGTCAGCTCGTCCATCGGGAAACTCAACACATCCGTCGGTCCCGGCTCCCCCATCCAGGTGAGGTGCAGCTCGGCCATCGATGTCGGATCGGTGATGATCACGTTGACCTCGGCCTGCGGGTTCACCTGCCAGCCGGCCAACGCCGACCGGACCAGGGCGGCCAGCTCCTCAAGGTCCAACGGCACGCTGGTCTCGTTGGCAACAAAAACGCTCATCGCGGGACGGTCACCGCCGGCGACGCTGGGCGGACGGCGCCGCCGGGACCTGCTGGGCCGCGTCCCACCGGGCGTAGGCATCGACGATCTCCCCGACCAGCCGGTGCCGCACCACGTCCTGGCTGGTGAGCAGCGCGAAATGCACGTCGGGCATCCCGTCGAGGATGTCACGGACCACCCGTAACCCCGACGTCGTGCCGCCGGGGAGGTCGACCTGCGTGATGTCCCCGGTCACGACCACCCTCGAGCCGAAACCGAGGCGGGTCAGGAACATTTTCATCTGCTCCGCCGAGGTGTTCTGCGCCTCGTCCAAGATGATGAAGGCGTCGTTCAGGGTCCGGCCCCGCATGTACGCCAGCGGCGCCACCTCGATGGTGCCGGCCTGCATCAAGCGCGGGACCGCCTCCGCGTCGAGCATGTCGTGCAGGGCGTCGTACAGCGGCCGGAGGTAGGGATCGATCTTCTCGAACAGGGTGCCCGGCAGGTACCCCAGCCGTTCGCCCGCCTCCACCGCCGGCCGGGTCAGGATGATCCGGTTGACCTGCTTGGCCTGCAGCGCCTGGACCGCCTTCGCCATCGCCAGGTAAGTCTTGCCGGTGCCCGCTGGGCCGATCGCGAAGGTGATCGTGTTGGCGTCGATCGCCTCGACGTAACGCTTCTGGTTCAAGGTCTTCGGGCGCACGGTGCGACCGCGGCTGGACACGATGTTCAGCGTGAGGACCTCGGCGGGCCGTTCACCGGGGGCGGCCACCCCCCCGCGGAGCATCGCCAGCGTGCGCATCACCTGCTCGACGGTCAGCAGCTGCCCCCGCTCGAGCAGCGCCAGCATCTCGGTGAGCAACCGATGCGCCAAGGGTGCGTCGGCGCCGCCAAGGGTGATCTCGTTACCGCGGACGTGAACGTCGGCGCCCGGCAACGCGCGCTCCACCTCGCGGAGCAGGCTATCTCGGTCGCCGAGCAGCCGGACCATGTCGACGCTGGGCGGCACGACGATCTTGACCGGTTCGGTGGTGGTCTCGCTCAGGGTGACTCGTTTCTCCGGGACGCAGGGTCGTCGTTGAGTCTAGGTCGGCCGGGCTAAGTCGGCGAACGAGTCCGGGGTTCGGGTCAACACGTAACCGGCCCAGGTCACCCGCGACGGCTCGCCGTCCGGGAGGCGCCCAACCCGCAGCAGCTCGCCGCATTCCCGCCCGGAGACGGTCCGCCATTGCTCGCCGGAACCTGCCTCGGGGAGGCGCTCGAACACCGCGGGGGCCCGCCACGCCGGCGCCGCCACCAGCCGGGCCTCCAGCCGCCCGTGCCAGGACAGCACGACCTCGTTGCCCTCGGTCCACCATCGGCCCAGCATCGTGCTCACCTCGGGCGGCGGGGGCGCGCCGGGGGCCCAGGCCTCGATCGGGGCTGGCTGCGCGGCCAGGGCGTCTTCGAGCAGCTGGCAGGCGAGCACCTCGGCGTCGGCGCCGACGCCGGTGGCGGTGAGCACCGCCGCGGCGGTCCGGGTCTCCCGGTCCACCGCGAGACCGGCCAAAAACCCCGGCATGGCCCCGCCGTGCCCGATCAGGATGCGCTGCTCGCGCCGATAGAGCATCAGACCCAGGCCGTAGGCGAGCATCCAGCGCTGCGGGTCGGCCATCACCGCGACCTCGCTCATCTCCGCCACCGTGGCCGGCGCGAGCACCGCCGGGTCGGGGGCGGCCAGGAACGACCCCCACCGGGCCAGGTCCCCGGCGGTCGACCACAACTGCGCCGCCGGGGCGACCCCGCGCATGGCGGTGTGCGGCTCGGCGGTGACCTGGTCGCTGTAGGGCTGGACGTAGGAGCCTTGCACCGACGGGCCGGTCGGCTGGAGCGTCACCCGACCGAGCGCGAGGGGCCGCAACAGGTAGGCGTCCAGCGCATCCGCCCACGGCATCCGCCGGCGCGCGGCGACGAGTTCGCCGAGCAACGCGAAGCCCAGATTGGAATAGTGAAAGCGGCGGCCGGGCGGGAGCACCTGCTCGACGGACGGCACGCCCGCGAGCAGCCCCGCGCTGTCCGGCGGCTCGCCGCCGGCCCAGATGTCACCGGCCGGCTCGCGTTGCACCCCGGCGCCGTGCGCCAGCACGCGGCGGACGGTCACCCCCGCCGGCAGGTCCACCGGCAGATGCGCGGACAGTGGATCATCAAGGTCGAGCAGCCCGGCGTCGCGACATTGCAACACCAGGACCGCGGTGAACGTCTTGGTGATCGAGCCGAGCCGGAATTGATCGTCCGGGCCGGCCAGCACCGCGTCCCCCCAGGCGTGGTCGGCGCCGCGGCGGACCGCCGCCGCGATCGCGGGGATCCGGCGATCGCGCTGCGCCTCGCGCAGCCGTCTTGACAACCTGTCGTAGCCCGACCCTGGGCTGGTGCTGTCCGTCACCGTCGGTGCAGTCCCTTCGTTGTTGGGGGTTACGCCGTCGTCCAGCGCGGGGTGCGGGATAGCAGCGCGGCCGCGGCCACGACGCCCGCGGTGGAGGTGCGGAGCACCTCCTCGCCGAGGCGAAGGGTGGGGCCGGCCAGCTCGGCGAGCTCGTCGGCGCCGATGCCGCCCTCGGGGCCGACCACAAAGATCAGCTCGCCGATCGGTGGCACCACGAGCTGCGCGACGCCGACCCGGGCCTGCTCGTGCAGCACGAAAGCGAGGTCGGCGGTGTCGAGCAGCTTGGCGACATCGGCCGTGGTGGCGAGTTCGGTCACCTGCGGCCACCAGGCCCGTCGCGACTGCTTGGCGGCGGCGGCCGCGGTGGACCGCCAGCGGCGCAGCGCCTTGGCCCCGCGCTCGCCGGCCCATCGGGTCACGCAACGGTGCGCGGCCCAGGGCACGATCCGGTCGACGCCCACCTCGGTGAGCAGCTCGACAGCAAGCTCGCCGCGGTCGCCCTTGGGCAGCGCCTGGACGACCGTGAGCCGCGGTTGCGGGGCAGGCTGGTGTTCCAGGCGCAGCACGTCGAGGTCGAGCAGGTCCTCGCCGCTCCCGGTCACGGCGCAGACCGCCCGGCCGCCGATGCCGTCGACCAGCTCCAGCTGCTCCCCGACGTGCAGCCGCCGGACGGTGGCGGCGTGCCGGCCCTCCGCGCCGGCCAGCCGGAACCGGCCGACGGGCGGCAGCGACGGCACCGGGAAGACCGGGAGGCTCAGCGTGACCGTCCGCGCAGCCGGGAGAACAGGCCGGCGCCCTCGCGGTGGTAGCCGTCCTCGCCGACGACGGCGACCTGCTCCTCTTCTCGCAGCGTGGCCAGTTCGCGCAGCAGCCGCTCCTGCTCGCCGTCGAGCCGGTTCGGGGTTTGCACGGTCACGTGGACGTGCAGATCGCCTCGGCCATCGGACCGAAGGTGCGGCACCCCTCGGGCGCGCAACGTCACCACCTGCCCGGACTGCGTGCCGGGCCGCAGCTCGACCGTTTCCTCGCTGTCGAGGGTCTTGAGGGTGACCGCGGTGCCGAGCGCGGCGGCGGTCATCGGCACCGTCACCTCGCAGCGCAGGTCGTCCCCATCGCGGGTGAACACCGGGTGCGGCCGTTCGTGGATCTCCACGTAGAGGTCGCCGGACGGCCCGCCGCCGGGGCCGACTTCGCCCTCGCCGGCCAGCCGGATGCGCATCCCGTCGCTGACCCCGGCCGGCACCTTGACGGCGAGCGTGCGTCGGGCGCGGACCCGTCCGTCGCCGCCGCACGTCGTGCATGGATGCGGGATGACCGTGCCGGTCGCGCCGCAGACGTGGCACGGCCGGGCGGTCACCATCTGGCCGAGGAAGGTCCGGCTCACGCTGCGAATCTCGCCGCTGCCCTGGCAGGTGCTGCAGGTGATCGGGGAGGTGCCGGGGGCGGTGCCCGCCCCCAAGCAGGTGTCGCAGCGCACGGCGGAGTCGATCGGGATGTCGCGGGTCGTCCCGAAGGCGGTGTCCGCGAGATCCACGTCGATGCGCAGCAGCGCGTCCTTGCCGGCGCGGACCCGGGGCTGCGGACCGCGCCCGCCGCCGGCGCCGGCCCCGGCGCCGAAGAACGCATCCATGATGTCCCCGAGGCCGCCGAAGCCGAAGCCCTGGCCGCCGGTCGCACCGCCGCCCTGCTGCAACGGGTCGCCGCCGAGGTCGACGACCTGGCGTTTCGCCGGGTCGCTGAGCACCTCATAGGCGGTGCTGACCTGCTTGAACCGTTCGGCGGCCGGCTCATCGCCCGGGTTCTTGTCCGGGTGCAGCTGCATCGCGAGCTTGCGGTAGGCGCGCTTGATCTCCTCCGGGGTGGCGTCCTGCCGCACGCCGAGGACCGCGTAGTAGTCAGTCACGAGGTGGGACTCCCCAACATCTGGCCGACATAGCGGGCCACGGCCCGGACGGCGGTCATCGCGCCCGGGTAATCCATCCTGGTCGGTCCGACGACACCGAGGGACGCCAGCGCGGTGTCCCCCAGGCCGTAACCGATCGTCACGACCGAGGTGGAGCGAAGCTGCTCCAGCTCGTTCTCCTGCCCGATCCGCACCACCATGGTGGCCGAATCGTGCGCCTCGCCGAGCAGCTTGAGCAGCACCACCTGCTCCTCGAGGGCTTCCAGGACCGGGCGCAGCGTGCCGGGGAAGTCCAGCGCCGCCGCTCGGGTCAGGTTCGCCGTGCCGGCGAGCATCACCCGTTCTTCCGGCCGGTCCACCAAGGCCTCCAGCGCCACCGTGAGCACGCTGGTGAGGACCGGCCGCAGACCCGCGTCGACCTTGTCGGGCAGTTCGGCGACCAGCGCCGGCACATCGGTCAACGCCGCCGTGACCAGGGCGGTGTTCAGCGCGGTACGCAGATCCGCGACCTGCGCGTCGGACAGCGGGGCGTGGGTCTCCACGACACGCTGCTCCACGCGGCCGGTGTCAGTGATGAACACGAGCAGGAGCCGACCGGGCTGCAGGTGGACCAGTTCCACGTGCCGCACCCGCGAGCGCTGCAGGCTGGGGTACTGCACCACCGCGACGTGGCGGGTCAACTGGGCCAGCAGGCGCACGCTGCGCCGCACCACATCGTCGAGGTCGACCGCTCCCTGCAGGAAGCTTTGAATCGCCCGCTTCTCCGCCGCGGACAGCGGTTTGACCGACGAGAGCCGGTCCACGAACAGCCGGTAGCCCTTGTCGGTGGGGACCCGCCCGGCGCTGGTGTGCGGCTGGGTCAGGTATCCCTCCTCCTCCAGGCTGGCCATGTCGTTGCGGACGGTCGCCGGGCTGACGCCCAGCCCGTGCCGCTCGGCGAGGCTCTTGGACCCAACGGGTTCATGCGTGGAGACGAAGTCCTCCACGATCGCGCGCAGCACGTCGAGCTTGCGGTCCTCCATGCTGCTGCACCTCCCACGGCTCGCCGGTTCGTCCGTCACATCGCTTGGCACTCAGTGGCGGAGAGTGCCAGTCTACGGCGCACGGAGCGGCAGGGCGCCGTCAGACCGCAATGGGGTAGGACGATTCTCCCGGCTGCGGCGGTTCGCCAGGGTCGGCCCCCACCGCGACGGCTACCTCTCGGCGTTGCGCGATGCGCGCCGCGCGGGTGCCGCGACGCAGGCCCAGCCCGGCGGCGGCGATCGCCACCATGACGGCGGCGGCCACGACATCGAGTAGGTAATGGTTGCCGGTCGCGATGACCACCACGGTGGTGGTCGCCGGATAGAGGAAGGCCAGCCACCCGATCCACCGCCGCCGGGCACCGACGGTGAGCACCACCGCGGCCCACAGTGCCCAGGCCACGTGCAGCGAAGGCATGGCCGCGTACTGGTCGGCGGGTACCGGGCCCCCATGCGTACTGCCGAATCCGGCGAGCGCCACGGCATCGACGAAGCCGGCTCCCGGCAGCAGCCGGGGCGGCATCACCGGGTAGAGGACGAACACCACTAACCCGACGACGTTGGTCGCGACCAGGGTGTTCCGGGCCTGCCGGTAGATCGTCGGCCACCGCACGTAGCACAGGGCCAGCACCGCCAGGGCAACCCCGATGTGGGCGAACTGGTAGTACCAGCTGGCGATCAGCGACAGCGTGGGATGCGCCGCCAGCGCATGATCGAGGCTCGGTTCGATGTAGACATGCAGGCCCCGCTCGGCGTGGACGAGCGTCTGCGCGTGACCCTGCGCCGGCACGCCCTTCTCGGATGCCGCTGATTTGACCCAGTCGTAGACCCGCAGCAAGGCGAAAACGATCAGCAGCTCACCGAACAGCAACGGACGAGCAGCACCACGCCGGCGCAGCGCCGAGAACGGCCGGTGGGAAAGCCGGCCGAGCGAGATGTTCACGCCGGGACCTCGATCCTGGGTGAGGGCAGCTCAACTCCTACCCGCTCGGCCGCCCGCTGATAGGCGTCTTCCGTTCGGGCGAGGGCATCCGGCCAGCCGAAGGCGGGGGCTACCGAACGGTTGTGGGCGGCCATCCGATAGAGCAGTTCCGGGTCTCCGGCCAGCCGGAGCAGCGCACGTCCCATCTCCGCGTCCGAGCTCACGAGCAGGCCCTCGACGCCGTCGGTGACGAAATCGCGAATACCGCTGTGCGCCATCGCGACGACGGGCACCCCCGCGCAGCGGGCCTCCAAGGCCGCGATCCCGAACGACTCCAGGTGCGCGGGTGCCAAGAACACATCGGCGCGCCGGTACAGATCGCGGATCTGCGCTCGGGTCTGCCGGCCCGGCAGCGAGACCAGTCCGGTCATCCCGTAGCGGCGCAGATAGCGTTCCAGCGACGCCCGCTCGGGTCCTTCCCCGACGACCACGGTCCGGAGCCGGACATGCGGCGGGAGTGCCGCATGCACCCGGCGCAACGTCCGCAGGAGGGCCAGCGGCCGCTTCCGCGGCGCGAGTCGCATCACCGCGACGGCGAGCACGTCGTAAGGCTCCCGGGCGGCGGGGGGAACCTGCCAGGCGGCGACCTCCACCGCGTTCGGGAGCACGCCGACCTCCGTCCCGGGCGGCAGCAGCCGCCGCAGCGGCGTGGTGGCGACCTCGCTGACCGCCGTCCAGTGCACCGGGGTGCGGCTCCACTTGATGACCAGATCGCCGCCTCGATAGATCGGGCTGGCCCAGGACAGCAGCGAGTGGAACGTCACCACCGCCGGAACCGCGCGCCGGGTCGCGGTCATCCCGGCGATGAACGCCAACGGGGACCAGACTCCGGCGTGCGCGTGAACAACGTCGTAGCCGCCGGCGGCCAGCGATCGGGCCCCCAGCAGCGGCGCCACCGGATGCAACGCCGCCGGGCGGCGCAGCCCCTCCGTCACCCGCAACACCTGCGCCGGGGAGAGGGCGTCCGGCTCCGCGTCGCCCAGTTCCCCGGGGGAGGCGGTCAGGACGTGCACCTCGTGCCCGGCGGCCCGCTGGCGAGCGGCGAGATCATGCACGTGAACTTCGATCCCGCCCAGGCGCGGCAGGTAGAAGTCGGTCACGTGAGCGATCTTCACGGGCGGACAGGCTCCCGTTCTCGAGGGCTAAGAAGCGCGGCGGGGACACACCGGCAGTCGTCCTACGATAGCGAGGAGCAACATCAGCCGTCGGCTGCGACCGAGCGTGGCATGCCGGGAGCCGTCGTCAACCTCGAGGATGGGTGCAGCTCGCCGTGCGCGTTGCCCAGACCGTTGTCGTCTTCCACGCCCACCCCGACGACGAGGCGCTGCTCACGGCCGGCACGATGGCGAAGGCGGCCAGCGAGGGGCATCGCGTGGTGCTCGTGGTGGCCACCGACGGCGGCGCCGGCCTGAGCGCCGACGCGGGCGCCGACCTGGCCGGCCGACGCCGCGCCGAGCTGCACGCCTCGGCCCGCGCATTGGGGTGCGCCCGAGTGGAGTTCCTGGGCTATCAGGACTCCGGGCCGGACGGCTCGGCGCCCGGCAATGCCTTCGCCCGCGCCGACGTCGAGGAGGCCGCCCGACGGATGGCGGATCTGCTGGTCGCCGAGCGGGCCGATGTGCTCACCAGTTACGACGTCACGGGTGGATACGGCCACCCCGATCACCGGCAGGTGCATCGGGTCGGGGCCCGCGCCGCGACGCTCGCCGGCACGCCGGTCCTGCTGGAGGCCACCGTGGATCGGACCAGGCTGCTGCGGGCCGTCCGGGTGCTGCGCCTGGTGCCCGGATTGCCGGCCGACCTCACCGCGCCGCGGCTGCGGACGGCTTACGCACCGCGCCACCTGCTGACGCACCGCATCGATGTCTCCGCGTTCACCGGGGCGAAGCGAGCGGCGATGGCCGCGCACGCCAGTCAGGCGACGGGGGGAAGCGCGGCGCGCACCCTTGCGGTGTTCCTGCGGTTGCCGCGGCCGCTGTTCCGGCGGGTATTCGGCTACGAGTGGTACGTCGAAGTCGGGCGGAGCCCGGCTCGCCCCCTGATCGACAGCATCTTCGCCGGCACCGGCCGGTAGCTCAGGGCAGCAGCGCGCGCACCACCGTGTCGGCGAGCAGCCGACCGCGCCGGGTGAGCACCAGCCGGCCGGCGTCCAGCGGCCCGGGCTGCAGCAGCCCGTCGTCGCGAAGCGCCACCACCCGGCCCGGTGCGGGGACCTCCGCCAGCGGCAGCCCTTCGGCGAGCCGGATGCCGAGCAGGACCCGCTCCTCGACCTGGGCCGCCTCATCGAGGATCTCGCGTCCCTGCGCCGGCGTGCGCCCTTCGGCGAGCGCCGCGGCGTAGGCGGCCGGGTGCCGCACGTTCCACCACCGGGTGCCGGCAACGTGGCTGTGGGCGCCCGGGCCGATGCCCCACCAGTCCGCCGAGCGCCAGTAGCCCAGGTTGTGCCGGCACGGGGAGCCCCAGTTGCTGACCTCATACCAGGGCAGGCCGGCGTCGGCGAGCCGCCGGTCGGCGGCCTCGTACCGGTCGGCGAGTACGTCATCGTCGGTGCCGGGCAACTCGCCGCGACGGACCCGCCGGGCCAGCGCCGTACCGTCCTCGACGACCAGGGCATACGCCGAGACGTGCGTCGGCCCGGCGGACAGGGCGGCGTCCAACGTTCGATCCCAGTCATCGGCGCTCTCGCCGGGTGTCCCATAGATCAGGTCGAGGCTGACCTGCCCGAACCCTGCCGCGCGCGCGGCGCGGGCCGCGGCGACTGCCCGGCCGGGGCTGTGCACCCGGTCCAGGACGGCCAACACGTGCGCGGCCGAGGACTGCATGCCGAGTGAGAGACGGGTGAATCCGGCCGCGAGGAGTCCGTCGAGCAGCGCCGGAGTGACCGTTTCGGGGTTGGCTTCGGTGGTCACCTCTGCCCCGGAGGCCAGACCGAAACAGTCCCGCACCTGCCCCAGCAGGCCCGCCAGGTCATCGACGGGGAGCAACGTCGGCGTCCCCCCGCCGACGAAAACCGTGGCCACGGCGGGGGCATCGGGCAGCGCTGCTCGAGCGGCGCGCACCTCCGCGCGGGCCGCGGCCACGTAGGCCACCGGGTCGGTGCTCGCGCCGAGCTCCCCGCGCGTGTAGGTATTGAAATCGCAGTAGCCACAGCGCGTCGCGCAGAACGGCACGTGCAGGTAGAAGCCGAAGGGGTCGCGGGCGGCGGTCCCCGCCGGCAGCGGGCCGGCGGCGGGGACCGGCTCCCCGTCCGGTGGGCTGCTGGGCACAGTCCATCCTGCGCCTTGCGGCGCTCAGACCAGATCGGGGGCCGGTTCGCGGTGCGCCCGGGCCAGCAGGATCACGCCGGCGGTCGCCACCATGGCGCTGATCGCGGCGGCCGCGGCGAACCCCCCACCGCGCAGCCGGTCCCCGGCCACGGTGGTCCCGAGCACCACGCTGGCGACCGGATCGGCCAGGGTCAGCGCCACCAGCGACGGCGCCAACGGTCCGGCCGCGAACGCGCGTTGCTCCAGGACCAGGCCGAAGGTGGAGGCGAGGATGAGCAAATACAGCTCCGGATGCGCCAGCAGGTCGAGCCACCCGTCCCGGACCAGCTGATCCCCCACCGTCGCGGCGAGAGTGGCGGTGAGCGCGAACAGCAGCGCGGCGCCCAGCGACTGGGCCACCGCCCCACCGCGCCGCCAGGAGATGAACGCCAGGATCGTGACCGCCACCACCGCAAGGCGCAGGCCCCCCTCCCGGGGCGTGCCGGGGCGGGGGTCCAGTGCCAGCAGCAGGCCCGCCAGGCCGACCGCGAGCAATCCGGCGCCGAGCCAGCCGCCGGCCCCGGGCCGAATGCGGCCGAGCACCATGCCGAACGGGAGCACCGTCGTGAGTAAGGCCTGCACGGCCACGACGCCGCCGAAGTGCAAGGCGGTGGCTTGCAGCAGGAACCCGGCAAGGTCCACCGCTCCCCCGACGATCCAGACCCCACGGAGCAGCAGGTTCCAGCGGGCCCCGTGCTCGGCGGCGGACCGCTGTTGCAAGACCACGGCAGCCGCGAAGCAGAAGGCCGAGGCAAGCGCCACGAGCACGAACATGTGCGAAGGCTACGGGCCATCGAGTGACAGCACCGCGCTGCCGCCGAGTCCGGGGGAAACCCTGCGGGGAGCTCAGGAAGCCGGTGTCTCCGTGGTGGACAGCGCCGCGATGAACGCTTCTTGAGGGACCTCAACCCGCCCGATGGTTTTCATCCGCTTTTTGCCTTCCTTCTGCTTCTCCAGCAGCTTGCGCTTACGGCTGATGTCGCCGCCGTAGCACTTGGCAAGCACGTCCTTGCGGATGGCGCGAATATTCTCCCGCGCGATGACGCGCGAGCCGATCGCTGCCTGAATGGGCACCTCGAACTGCTGCCGGGGGATCAGCTCACGGAGCTTGCTGACCATCATCGTGCCGTAGGCGTAGGCCTTGTCCTTGTGCACGATCGCGCTGAAGGCGTCGACCGGCTCGCCCTGCAGCAAAATGTCGACCTTGACCAGCTCGGAGATCTGCTCACCGGAGAGCTCGTAGTCCAAGGAGGCGTAACCGCGGGTGCGGGATTTCAGCGCATCGAAGAAGTCGAAGATGATTTCGGCGAGCGGGAGGGTGTAACGCAGCTCCACCCGCGCTTCGGACAGGTAGTCCATCGCGGTCAGCGAGCCCCGGCGGGACTGGCACAGTTCCATGATCGCCCCGATGTATTCACTCGGAGCGAGCACCATCGCCTTGACCATCGGCTCATGGATTTCGGCAATCTTGCCGCCGGGCATCTCACTGGGATTGGTGACTTGCACGTATTCACCGGACTCGAGTTGCACGCGGTAGACCACGTTCGGCGCGGTCGAGATCAGGGTGAGATCGAATTCGCGTTCCAACCGCTCCCGCACGATTTCCAGGTGCAGCAGGCCGAGAAACCCGACCCGAAAGCCGAACCCCAGCGCCGCGCTCGTTTCCGGCTCATAGACGAGCGCCGCATCGTTGAGCCGCAACTTGTCGAGGGCCTCACGCAGCGCGGGATACTCGCTGCCGTCGAGGGGATACAGCCCGGAGAAGACCATGGGTTTGGGATCCCGGTAGCCGGCGAGGGCACGCGCGGCCGGCCGGCGGGCGCTGGTGATCGTGTCACCCACCCGCGCCTGTCGGACGTCTTTCACCCCGGGGATGACATAACCCACCTCGCCCACCCCGAGGGTCTCCCGGACCACCGGCTCGGGTGAGATCACGCCGACTTCGAGCGTCTCGTGGGCAGCCCGGGTGGACATCATGAGCATCCGGTCCCGGGTGGACAGTTCACCGTCGATGACCCGCACGTAGGAGATCACGCCGCGGTAGGAGTCGTAGATGGAGTCGAAGATCAGCGCTCGCGGCGGGGCGTCCGGATCCCCCACCGGCGCCGGCACATCACGCACGATGGTGTCCAGCAACTCGGGCACCCCCTGGCCGGTCTTCGCGCTGATCCGCAGGACATCGTGCGGCTCGCAGCCGATCAGGTGCGCCAGTTCCGCGGCGTATCGCTCCGGCTGCGCCGCCGGGAGGTCAATCTTGTTCAACACCGGAATGACCAGCAGGTCATTTTCCAGGGCCAGGTACAAATTGGCCAAGGTCTGCGCCTCGATCCCCTGCGCGGCATCGACCAGCAGCACCGCCCCCTCACAGGCGGCGAGGCTGCGGGACACCTCATAGGTGAAGTCCACATGCCCGGGGGTGTCGATCAGGTGCACGACGTGCTGGACCCCGGTCTCCCGGCTGGTCCACGGCAGCCGCACGTTCTGCGCCTTGATCGTGATGCCGCGCTCGCGTTCGATGTCCATCCGGTCCAGGTACTGGGCCCGCATGTTGCGCTGTTCGATGACCCCGGTCACCTCGAGCATGCGGTCCGCCAGCGTGGACTTGCCATGATCGATGTGCGCGATGATGCAGAAGTTCCGGATTATCGAGGGGTCAGTCAGGCTGCCGGCCGGGCCGGTGCGTCCGGTGGGCGCGGAGGTCACGGCGCCATCGTCCCACGGCGTTCTGCCGGAATCCGCCGCTCGCGGGTGAAGCGGAGCCCGAAGGTCCGGTATGCTTCGAAGCTGCTGTGCGCCGCACCCTGCTGTCGGCGTCATCCGCCGTCACGATCGGGAGCCGTTCCAAACCATGGCCAACATTAAGAGCCAGATCAAGCGCATCAAGACCAACGAAAAGGCTCGGCTGCGCAACAAGGACGTCAAATCCTCGTTGAAGAGCGCCGTCCGCAAGTTCCGTGAGGCCGCCGCTTCCGGTGACGTCGACGCCTCGGCAGCCGCCCTGCGCGATGCCAGCCGTAAACTCGACAAGGCGGTCAGCAAGGGCGTCATTCACCGCAACCAGGCCGCGAACCGCAAGTCGGCGCTGGCCGCCACCGCCGCCGCGCAGGCCAAGTCGGCTAGCTGACCGACCGCTCGTCGGCTGACCGACCGCTCGTCGGCGGAGCTACCGCTCGTCGGCTGACCGACCGTTCGTCGGCGGAGCTACCGCTCGTCGGCGCCTACCGCTACTCCTCCGCGCGTCGTTCCCTGCTCGGGGCGACGCCGTTGGTGCCTGCCCAGGAGCAGCCGCGGCGGCGGCGCTGATCGCGTCGACGAACTTGACGGCGGCCGCGACCGCCAGCGGGGCGGCCAGCAGCAACCAGGCGGAGGCGAGATCGGCGAGCACCAGCACCACCGCGGCGAGCAGGGTTCCCTCCACGAACAGCGCCCGCTGCCACGACGACGGCCGCAGCTGGCGCAGCCGCAACAGCCGGGCGTAGCGGGACTGCTCGCTCACCGCCGGCCGGCCCGCCCCGGCTCCCGCGCCCCGTGGTTGCGGGCGTTCGTCACCGCGAGAACCGCCTGCACCAGCGCAAAGGCCGGATCAGCCGCCGCGCCCTTCACCCCCGCGTCCGCGATGGCCACCGCCGCGATCGCCGCCGACAGCCCCTCCTCCGACCAGCCGCGGGCCACCCGCAGCGACCGTTCCACCTTCCACGGCGGCATGCCCAACGCCCGGGCCACCGCCGCCGGCGGCCCGGACGCCTCCCGCACCCGGGCGATGTCCCGAAGTCCGCTCGCCAGCGCGCTGGTGAGCAGCACCGTCGCCGTCCCCGTCTCGAGCGCCGACCGGAGCAGGGCCAAGGCTTCCGCCGTCTGGCCGGTCACCGCCGCGTCGGCGACCGCGAACCCGGTGGTTTCCGCCCTTCCGACGTGAAAGCGGGCCACCGCGGCCTCGTCGACGAGTCCGCCGGTGTCGGCGACCAGCTGCCGCCCCACCGCCGACAGTTCGCGCAGGTCACTGCCCACCGCCTCGCCGAGGGCGCGAACAGCACCGGCCGTAGCCTGGCCACCGGCAGCCCGGATCTCATCTTGCAGGAACTGCAACCGTTCCGCCGGCCGGGTAGGGGCGAGAACCTTGGTCAGCGTTGCCCCGGCCTCCTCGAGCCGGCCGGGGTAGGAGCGTCCCTTCGCGCCGGCGCCCTGGACCAGCACCACCAGTACGTCCGGCAGCGGCTGCCGGGCGTAGGCCACCAGCACCTCCCGGTGCTGGTCGGACAGGTCCTCCGCCCCGGTGATCACCATGGCCCGCAGGCCGCCGAACAGGTCGGGACTGGACAGGGCCAGCACGTGTTCATCGGTGAAATCGCCACCGGCGACCGACGTGACCTCCAGAGTCGGTTCATGCGCCCGGGCGGCATCCAGCACCCGGCGCACCTCCCGAGCCAGCAGAAATTCTTCGGCACCGACGACGACGGTCACCGCAGGCGGTAAGGGCGGCATGTCCCCCCGATCCGAGGCTGCGCTCACCCAGGCAGGATGGCATGGGGCCGGACGGCTCGGATCCTCGCCGCCATCAGCTCGGGACGATGTTGACCAGCTTCGGCGCCCGGACGATGACCTTGTGCACGCTCCGGCCGGCCAGGGCCTCGAGGACTGCCGGGTCCGCCAGGGCCGCCGTCTGCAGGTCGGCCTCCGCGACGGTCGGGGGGACCTGCAGCCGGGCGCGAACCTTGCCGGCCACCTGCACCACGCAGGTCACCACGTCCTGCACCAGCAGCTGCGGATCGACCGCCGGCCACGCTTGCCGGCCGACGAACCCCGCGCCGCCCAGCCGGTCCCAGCACTCTTCGGCCGTGTAGGGGGCAAAGGCGCTGAGCATCACCGTGAGCGCCGTCACCTCCGTGCGCACCGCATGCCCGGCGTCGCAGGCCTTGCGCAGCAAGTTGGTCAATTCCATGCACCGGGCCACCGCCACGTTGAACCGGTGGTGATCCATGTGCCGGGTGGTCTCTTCGAGCAGCCGCGCGGCGGCCCGCTGCGTGGCCTGGTCGACAGGCCTACCAGCCTCGTCCGCCGCGCCGGCGTCACCGGCCAGCTGCCACACCCGCTTGAGCCACTTGCCCGCTCCCGACGGGGAGACATCCGCCCAGTCGACGTCCTCTTCCGGGGGGGACGCGAACAGCAGGGTCACCCGGATGGCATCCACCCCGTGCCGGGACAGCTCCGCGCCCAGGTCCACGCCGTTGCCCAGCGACTTGCTCATGGCCTTGCCAGCGTTGATTACCTGTCCTTGGTTCAGCAGGGCCGCGAACGGCTCGTTGAACGGAACCAGTTGCAAGTCGTACAAGACTTTGGTGAAAAAACGGCTGTACAACAGGTGCAAAATCGCGTGCTCGACGCCGCCCACATATTGCGCGACCGGCATCCACGCGGCGACCTCCGCCGGATCGAACGGACCGTCGGTGTAGTGCGGGGAGCAGTACCGCAGGTAATACCAGGACGAGTCGACGAACGTGTCCATCGTGTCGGTGTCCCGGCGGGCCGCCGCGCCGCACCGCGGGCACGGCACCCGGACCCAGTCCGTGGCGGTGCCCAGCGGCGACTCACCCTTCGGCAGCAGGTCCACGTCGTCCGCCGGCGGCAGCAACACCGGCAGCTGATCGTCTGGCACCGGGACCTCACCGCACGAGGGACAGTGCACGATCGGGATCGGCGCCCCCCAGTACCGCTGCCGGGATAGCAGCCAATCCCGCAGCCGGAAGATCACGGCGCCCTTGCCCCGTTGCGCCTGCTCCAGCGAGGCAGTTACCGCCGCGATGGCCTCGGCCTTATCCAGCCCGTCCAGCGGACCGGAGTTGACGTGCCTCCCGTCGCCGGCGGTCGCCGTCCCCGTCTGGCCGGGGTCGGCGGCGCCCTCGACGACCACCCGAACCGGCAGCCCGAACGCGCGAGCAAAATCCAGGTCGCGCTGATCGTGCGCCGGGACCGCCATGATCGCGCCGGTGCCGTAATCGGCCAGCACGTAGTCCGCCGCCCAGACCGGGAGCCGCTCTCCGTTGACCGGGTTGAGGGCATGCACCCCCAGAAAGACGCCGGTCTTCTCCCGTTCGGTGGACTGCCGTTCGATTTCCGACAAACCCTTGACCTTCTCGCGGTAGGCCTCGAAGGCCGGCCGCTGTTCGGACGTACACAACCGTTCCGCCAGCGCCGCGTCGGCGGCGACAACGAAGAAAGTCGCGCCGTACAAGGTGTCCGGGCGGGTCGTGAATACCGTCACCGGGACGTCGTACCCGTCGATATCGAAGTCGACGTACGCACCCTCCGAGCGTCCGATCCAGTTGCGTTGCATGGTGAGCACCCGGTCGGGCCATTGACCGGACAGCGACTCCATGTCGTCCAACAGCCGCTGCGCGTAGTCGGTAATCCGGAAATACCATTGCGTCAGGTTCCGCTTGGTGACCTGCGCGCCACAGCGTTCGCACCTGCCGTCGACGACCTGCTCGTTGGCGAGAACCGTCTGATCGTTGGGACACCAGTTCACCGGGCTGGCCTTGCGGTAGGCCAGGCCCTTCTCGAACAAGCGCAGGAACAGCCACTGCGTCCAGCGGTAGTACTCCGGGTCGCAGGTGTTCAAGCGCCGGGACCAGTCGAAGCTCACCCCGAACCGGCGAAAGGAATCGGCCTGCGTCTCGATGTTGGCGTAGGTCCAGCTGGCCGGGTCGGTGCCGCGCTTGATCGCGGCGTTTTCCGCCGGCAGACCGAAGGCATCCCAACCGATCGGGTGCAGCACGTCGTACCCGCGCAGCATGGTGTACCGGGCTGCGGCGTCGCCGATGCTGAACGCCTCGCCGTGCCCCATATGCAGGTCGCCCGAGGGGTACGGAAACATGTCCAGGACATAGCGCTTCTCGGCCCCGGGGCGGCGCAGGTCAAGGTCCTGCCACGCCTTCAGCCATCGTTCCTCGATGGCGTGCGGGTCGTACTCGCTCACGCGTTGCTCCTTCGGCTGGCACGGTCTGTCGCCGGGCCGGGTGACGTTCCCGCCCCGGACATGAAAATGCCCCCGCATGTCACGGGGGCCGCCGCGCCGACATGTTGCCTGGTCAGCGCGGCCCACGAAGGCGCAGCACGGTCTTCACGAGAGCTGACGATACCGCGCAGCTGCCGGACGTGATTGCTGTCGAGGGCGCCTCCCCGCTAACCGGCGGGGGCCTTGAGCAGCGAGCCCAGCGCCGCGCCGGTCACGGTCGCCACCTGGCGGTGGGCGGCCCACCCCCAGTGCAGCCCGTCCGGGTTGAGCCCGGCCGGGACATACCCGGCGACCGCCGCGTCCCAGTCCACCAAGGGCACCCGTTCGCGCCGTCCCCACTCCCGGGCCGCCACCACGGCCGCGGGGTGGGTGCGCCGGCTCGGGTAGTACTTGCTGCGCCAGGGGGGCGGCACCACGCCCAGGACGGGCAGGTCGGGGCGCAGCGCCCGCAGCGCCCGCACGCAGCGGCTGAGGTAGGCATCGGTCTCCCGTTGTGGGAGCACCCGCAGCGGGCCGCGCAGGGCACGAACCAGCGGCGGGTGCCCGGCGAGGTAGGCCCGCCGGGCCAGCTCCCGCAGCCGGGGCGTAGGCAGGTGGCCGAGCCCTTCCCGCAGGTAGGTCGGCACCGCCACCGGCAGCTGATCCATGTTGCCGACGGCCAGGACCACCGCACGCGCCCGCGGGAGTAGCAGCGAGTAGGTGCGCGGGTCCTTGGTGAGCGCGCCCCACGCATCCCGGGCGGTCCAGCCCTGCCGGCCGACAACCTCTACGGCCAGGCCGAGCTCGGTCGCCGCCAGGTTGGGCCACAGCCGGGGTTCGGTCAGCAACTCCGCTCGCTCCGGCCCGTGCCAGGCCAGCGAATCGGCGATCACCAGCACACACGGGTCACCGGCCACGGGGGGCAACCTACGTGCGCGCCCGACGGCAAGTTCGACGGCCGCCACCACCAGCGCCCCTGCGACCCCGTCGAGGAACCAATGATTGCCGGTCGCGCACACGACATACAGCGTGAGCAGCGGGTGAAGGATCAGCCAGCGCCCGCGTGGACCGGTCAGCCGCAGCACCTCCCAGGCGATCAGCACCGCCCAGGCGACGTGCACCGACGGCATCGCCGACAGCTGGGCCACGCCTTCCGCGCCGGCGTAGACGCTCTGGTGGTAGCGGGCGGCGGTGTCCACCAGATGAGCGGACGGCACCAGCCGCGGGGGCGCCACCGGCACGAACTGAACCAGCATGCAGATCAACGTCACCAGCACCAGCCGCAGCCGCACGCCGGCGTACTGCGGCCGGTGGCGCACGAAGGCCCATACCAGGAAGGCAATCATGGCCGGGAAGTGCACGCACGCGTAGAGGTAGTTGGCACCCTGCACCAGCAGCGGATGTCCCAGCACGGTGTGCTGCAGCCAGGGTTCGATCTCGAGGTGAAGCCAGCGTTCGGCGCGCAGGACCGCCCGGCCGCGCCCGTCCGCCGCGCTCAGGGCGCCGACGCTGCGGGCCCCGAGGAACAGCCAGAGAGCGAACAGCAGCAGCACGAGGGTGGCCTCGCGCAGCATGGCGCCGGCCAAGGCGGCCCGCCGGCCGGTGGCCCGCAGCAGCAGCAACCCGGCGATTCCGGTACCGGCGGCGAGGGGGAGCGCTGTGCGGTCATCCAACGCCAGGTGCTTCAACGTCTCGAGCATCAGCGGCCCGCCGGAGAATTGTCCTGGGCCGACGACGCGCGACGACCCCACGCCGAGATCATCGGTGAGGTCGCAAGGTCAACCCGGCCAGCCGCGACATTGTCCAGATGCCGCTCGATCTCGGCAGGGGTAGCCAGACCGCCGGACACCAAACGATCGCGGACCTGTTCGACGGTCGCGGCCTCCAGCAACGCGCAGGCGGGGGAGGTCATCGGGAAGTAGGCATCCGCCTGCACCTGCGTCAATCCCGCCTCCCGAAGCCGGCGTGGCAGGGTCCGGCCGTAGGCCAGGTCCACCTGCCGTTCCGCGAGTAATGCCCGAAAACCGTGGCGGAGTCGATTGGCCAGTTGCTGGTCGGGGCCGTACTCATCGGGACAGATCAGCGGCTGCAATGCGGGGTCGGCGTCCTCCACCAACAACCAGCCGCCGGGACGCAACGCCCGCACCAAGGACTGCATGGCCTGCTCTCGGTGCGGCAGGTGGACCAGAACCAGCCGGGCGTGAATCACATCGAAGGCGCCCTCGGGGGGCGCCTCGTTGGCCACATCGTGGCGCAGCACCTCGAATCCGGGGTCCGGGGTCCCGGCCAGCCACGACAGGTCGATGTCCGTCGCGATCACCCGGCCAGCAGGGCCTACCCGCTCGGCCAGCCAGGCGGACACCGTGGTCCCCCCCGCGCCCACCTCCCAGCAGTGCCACCCGGCGGAAACTCCAAGGTTGTCCAGATGCCGAAAACTCGACTCGTCAAACAGCGCGGCCAAGGCGTCGAAACGCCTTCCGGCCTCCGCCTGACGATTGTCCAGTAGGTAGCCGGCGTCCCCAGTCATGGGCGAATGATGTCCTTCGCGGCGGAAGCCAGCCACTGCGACGGCAACCGGGGCCCCAGGGTGATTAGCCCGAGCTCGTGCCAGGTTCGCACACCGCGGGCGATTGGCCCTTCCTATGCCGCTCTGTAGTGGCTTAGAACTGTTACTCCCCGCCGGGGCGGCCCGCGCAGCCGGCGGGGTGGACTAGCTACACCATTTACACAAGTCGGCGGTATCCATTTGGACGAGGCTCTTGGCCTTCACCCCTGAGATCGTTCGGCGCCAGGTCAGGTGGATCAACGGTGACTGGTGGCGAGCTATGAGTTCCACGAGCAAGACCAGCGACGGCCTGGCAGCGCGGGCCATCCAGCGTTCCACCGTGCTGATCGGCATGAGCATCGCCGTCATGGCGTTGCAGGTAGCGACGTTCACGGTCAGCGCGTCCGCCGCCCCGGCTGCGATCGGCTGCACCACGCCCGAACTGGCCGCCGCCCTGACCACAGCGAATGCGGATACCACCGTCGCCGGGGCAACAGTGACGCTGCCCGCCGCCTGCGTTTACACGCTGACCACTGTCGGTGATACCAGCGACGGCCCGACCGGACTGCCAGCGATCACCGGCCACGTCACGATCGTGGGCAACGGCGCCACGATCACCCGTTCCGCGGCCACCGGTACACCGGACTTCCGGATCCTTGTCGTGGCAGCCGGTGGCAACCTGACGTTGCAGTCCTTCACGATCAGCGGCGGGGTCGCGAACGACGGCAGCGGCGGCGGCGGCGTGCTCAACCGCGGCACCCT
>DASYGP010000090.1:0-1652 GCA_035999615.1 Mycobacteriales bacterium | reverse complement strand
GAAATTTACGACCGAGATTGCATGATCACGAACGCCGGTCGGGCCAGCCCTGGTTTCGTCGCCACTAGGGTGATCCATATGGCGATTTATGCGCTCGGGGACCGGGTTCCGCAGATCGATCCGCTGGCGTACGTGCACGAGATGGCCACCGTCATCGGCGATGTACGGATCGGGCCGGAAGCCACGATCTGGCCCGGGACGGTGCTGCGGGGGGACTACGGCACCATCACGATCGGGGCCCGAACCTCCGTCCAGGACGGCACCGTGGTGCACGCGACCGCCGATAAGCCGACCGTGGTCGGCGATGACTGCGTGATCGGGCACCTGGTCCATCTGGAAGGCTGCCGGATCGAGTCCGGCTGCCTGGTGGGCTCCAATTCGGTGGTTCTGCACGACTGCGTGGTGCGCACCGGCGCCCTCGTCGGGGCCTGCGCGCTGGTCCCGAACCGGATGGAGGTCCCCAGCGGGGCGATGGCGCTCGGCGTGCCCGCGAAGCTCCGGCTCGACGCGGTCACCCCCGACATGATCGCCGGCGCGGTCGCGCTGTACGTCTGGAACGGGCAGCGTTACCGCGAGGAGCTCCGCCGGCTCGACTAGGCGGCCGGGTTCAGGACTCCGGCTGGTAGCGCAGCCCTCCGTCGGCCCGCGGCCGCAGCAGGCAGAACTCGTTGCCTTCGGGATCGCGGAGGACCACCCATGAGTCGCCGTCGTACACGTCCGGGGCGAGGGTCGCGCCCAGCGACAGGGCCAGCTCCACGGCCTGCGGCATGTCGGTGACCCGCAGATCCAGGTGCAGCCGGTTCTTGCCCGCCTTGGCCTCGGGGACCTTCAAGAAGTCGATGTTGGGGCCGTCCAGGTCGTAGAGCCCGGCGTCCCCGTCGTCGGCTACCTCGACCGCGGCGCCGAGCAGCGCGGCGTAGAAAGCGGCCAGCCGCGGCGGGTCGGCGCAGTCGACGCAGATGGCGGCCAGACCCCGGACGCTGGCCGGCCGCGGGGGCGCGGGATGCAACGTGGTCATGGGCGCCAGCCTGGCAGCCGGCCGGGGGGAATCAAGCCTCGTCGGCGGACAGCGCCAGCAGCAGATCGTGCAACTCGTCGAACAGCTGCGCCGGCGCGGCGATCACCAGACGCTCACCGGCCGGCCGACCGGCCAGACCCTCCACCCGACACCCTGCCTCGCCGGCAATCAGCCCGCCGGCGGCCAAATCCCAGGGGTGCAGGCTTTGCTCGAAGTACGCATCGACGTGCCCGGCGGCGGTGCTGCACAGATCCAGGGCGGCCGAGCCCAGCCGGCGGATGTCGCGTACCCGCGGCAGCAGGGCAGCGAGCAGCTGCCCCTGCCGGGCCCGCCGCTCGGCGACATAGGAGAAGCCGGTGGCGAGCAGCGCCCCGGCCAGCCGGGTGACCGTCGAGGGGTGCACCCGGGTGCCGTCGCGGTGGGCCCCGGCGCCGAGGGAGCCGGACCACAGCACGTCGCGTGGCACGTCGTAGACCACGCCCGCGACGACCTGGCCGTCGAGTTCCGCGGCGATGGACACCGACCAGGAGGGCAACCGGTAGAGGTAGTTCACCGTCCCGTCGATCGGGTCGATCAGCCAGCGCACCCCGGAACTGCCGGGCCGGGCGCCGCCCTCCTCCCCCAGCATCCCGTC
>DASYGP010000086.1:0-3724 GCA_035999615.1 Mycobacteriales bacterium | reverse complement strand
TGCGCGGTCGAGCGGCGCCGGCGCGAGGGTGGTCGGTCCGGGCTGAGCGAGGACGAGCGCGCGGAACTGGTGCGGCTACGGAAGGAGATCGCAGAGCTGCGGATGCAGCGTGATGTCCTCAAGCGCTCGGTCGCCCTCTGGTTATCCGGCTAATCCGGGGCCAGATGGGTCCGGGGTGGAACGCGTTTGATGGGTCAGCTGCTGCGTTGTTGTTTGTTGAGGCGGCGGAGTTGTTCTTCGTGGCGGCGGACGTTGGCGGCGACGGCTTCGAGGGCGTCGCGTAGCTGGTCGATCTGCACGGTGAGGCCGGTGAGGGTGAGCGCGTCGCGGGCTTGTTGGCGGTGTTCCTCGATCAGCGCGCGGAGTTCGGGGCGCCGATAGAGGGTGGCCCGGCCGATGCCGCTGCGTTGGGCGACGGCGGGGAAGGTGATTTGTTCCCCGGTGGTGAGCAGATCGCGGCAGGAGTGCTCGACGCGTTGGGTCAGGTTGGGGTTCATGCGCTCTCGGCTTGGCTGATGAGCTGGTCGAGTTGTGCGACCAGGGCGTGGTGCCGGGTGGCCTCGGCGGTCCAGCCACGGGCTTTGGCGTCGGCGGCCAGCGCTGCGGCGTCGATGCGTTGCGCGGCCAGGATCGGCAGGAAGGTGCTGTCGGTGCGCAGGTTCGGGCAGTGTTCGCAGATGTTGGCGTAGCTGCAGGCGCCTTGCGCGGAGGTGCGCAGGCAGTATCCGCCGGACAGTCGAGCCTTGATCAGCGGCGATTGCTGCCAGTCGGTGGTGCCGCCGCTGATTTCGGCGATGGGCAGTTGGGTCCGGCCGGGCAGGACCGGGCCGAGCCGGGTCTTGGCCAGGGTGAGAGCCTTCTCGTAGTCGGCGCGGACGGTGGCGTCGAACAGCCGCCCATACCGCAGACTCATCTCCGCCGAGACGTGCCCGAGCAGTGCCATCAGGGCCTGCAGTGAAACCCCGGAGTTCACCAACGCGGTGGCGTAAGTATGCCGAAGTTGGTGTGGCGTAGCCGATTTCAGTCCTGCTTCGGTCGCGGCGCGGGTGAGTTCGTTGCGCAGGGTGTCCCGGGAGACCCGCCGTCCCTGGTGAGTGAGCAGGAAGTCCACGGGCTTGCCGGTGCGGGGATGCGGCAACGGTTGGCCGGGGGAACGGTGCTCGGTGATCCGGTCAAGCAGCTCAAGGGTTTCGGGATCGATGGGCACCATCCGTTCGGTGTCCAGCTTGCCCAGCGGCACCTTCAGCCAGGCACCGGCGCCGGGGACCTCGTGCACGCAGTCCAGCTCGAGGTCGATGAGTTCACCGATGCGCATGCCGGTGGCGCGCAGCAGCAGCAGGGCGTCGGCGCGGAGCCGATTCGGTGAGGCGTGCAAAGCGCCGGTGAGTCGCCGGTCGGCGTCGGCGGGTAGGTAACGCGGCAGTGGCCGAGGCAGCCGGGGAATGTCCCGCGGGAAGATCAGCCGGTGGATGGGCGCCTCGGCCCAACCCCATTCGATGATGTCATCGATCATCCGGCCGACGGTCAGGATCCGGCTGCGCCGCTCGGACGCAGAAAGCGGCGCCGCGGTGACCGGGTGGCGGGCGGCGGCGACGGCGGCCAGGTAGGGCTCGATGTGGCGTTGCCGGTCCAACCCGGCCAACGACGCCAACGCCGGGTCGGCGTGCGCGATGAACCGGGCGAACTGCCCGAGCCGGCGGTCGATGTTGTCGACCGTGGACGAGGTCCGTGTGCCGGCGGCGCATTCCAGGTAGGCGGCCAATGAACGGGTGATCGCCTCGGGCACGCCAATGAGGTGCCGCCCGGACTGCCCCCGCAGATGCGGACGGTCCTTGATCGGCGCCGCCACCGGTGCGCCGAGGTGATAGAGCACGGTGCGGGTTGCCCGCAGCGCGGCGCGGTAATGCTTGAACGACCGCTGACGGGTGGCTTCCCGCTCGTCCATCGCTGCATCGAAAACGGCTATGTCGTCCTCGGTTAACTCGACCAGCCGCCGACCGGTCTGGATCAGCATCCGCATGGCGATCTGGCTGGCCATCCCCGCGGCCGTTTTCGAGGTAAACCCGAGTTCGGCGGCCGCGGCCAGGAACCTGTTCAGATCCGCGGCCATCGGGCTTCCCTTCGCTTCCCGCAGCACCGCCTGCAGTCTGCGTTCCAGCAGGTAGTCATACCCGGGATGCAGATACCCGAACAGCATCAGATGGTTGAGCAGCGGCCGGGTCGACGAGTTCGCCGCCACCCGGTCCGGCAGTGATTGGGCCGCCCAGGCCTGCGGATCCGGCCAGCGCCGAAGGAAGACCCGGGCGGCACCGGAGAACCTCCGATTCCCGGCGTCCCGTGCCCGCTGCGCGGCCAGGTAACCGGCGAGCAGCTCCTCCGGCCCCGGTCGGCCCGGATCACTGGGTGCGTTGACGGGCGCGGGCAGCGTCATAGGAGGCCCTCACATGGGTCGGGGCGAGATGGATGTAGGCGGCGGAGGAATCCACCCGGTCGTGACCCATCAGCGCCTGCAGCACCGCCAGGTCAACACCGGCCTCGGCGAGGGCTGTCCCGAAGGAATGCCGCAACGCGTGCGGGTGACCGACCGGCACCCCGGCCCGGGCCCGGTGATACCGGAACACGGTCCGCAACCCGGCCGGCGTCAACGGCCGCCCACGGTGAGACCCCTTGCCCACCAGAAACAACGCGGTGCTCTCCGAATCCGGGCGCTCGGCCAGCAGGTAGGTCTGCACCAGCCCGGCCACGTCGGCATCCAACGGCACCCGACGTTCCTTGTCGCCCTTCCCGACGACCCGGATCCAGCGCCGGGGAATGTCCACGTCCCGGACTGCCAAACCGAGCACCTCGGCCGATCGCAACCCGGAGAACAGCATCAGCCCGGCGATCGCCCGGTCCCGGTTCGTGCGGAAACTGCCTAGCAGCGCGGCGGTTTCGGCCCGGTCCAGGCCGCGGGGCAACCGTCTGGGTTCCCGCACCCGTAACCGGGACCGGCTCTTCGGGCGGTCCAAGTGCGCGAGCAAACCGGCCCGCTGCGCGGTCGTGGACCGGTGGGCCGCCGCCGACCGGGGCACTGGATTCGCCAGGGTCGGATCCCGCATCGCCCGAAAATCGAACAACCCGGAGATCGCCGCCATCCGCCGGTTGATCGTCGCCGGCGCGTACCCGGTCGAGCGGCCGGTGCGCAACGCAACCACGTTCCCGCCGGCCTGGCCGGGCAGCACCGCAGCCCGGCAGAACGCCAGGAACCGCAGCAGCGCAGCCGTTGTCACCTCGCCCACCGTCAGGTCCTGGTCGACCAGCCAGCGGGCGAACGCCAACAGGTCGAACGCATACGCCCGCTCCGTCCGCGGCGAGTAACCCCGATCAGCGACATACCCCAGGAAGTCGTTGATCACCAGCAGGTCGGCCGGGCAGTCGCCGTCCAGGCACCACCGCCCGTCCCGCTGCACCGCCCGCAAACCCTCGGCGGATCGCCGCTTCGTCATGAGAGGCAGGTATGCCAGACGTCCCACCCTCAACGCAAGAACCCCGGCCCTCCCGGCGTGTCGAGACTCAGGCACCGACCGGGTTAGCCGGTTAAGCGTGGGTCAACGAGGCGATGGGCAGGTAGAGATGGCCGCGTTCATCGTCGCCCAGAGGGAGCAGCACCGCATCCCGTTCGCGACCGCGTGCCGCGCGCTGGAGGTCAGCCAGTCGTGGTTCTACAAGTGGTGCCACGGCGACG
>DASYGP010000002.1:0-11836 GCA_035999615.1 Mycobacteriales bacterium | reverse complement strand
GAACGGGACAAGGGCCGGGGCCGGGTAGGGATACGGGTCGACCCCGCCTCGGGTGCTACCCGGCTCACGGCCGTCCCGTGGGTTTCGGCCGTCCCGTTGGCGCCGTGGGTCTCCGGCGGCCGGCGGGGTGGGGTGCGGCAGATCGGTGAACAGCGCATCCAGCTCCCCACGGGTCTTGGCCCGCAGGGCGCGCTCGACCCGCTCGTTCCACTCGGCGACCTCCAGCCGCCCGCGGGCATGGTGCCGGTTGAGGTGCTGGACAGCTTCGTCGCGCTCGGCGTCCGAGACGCGCAGGGCGGCGGATCGGGAATCCGGGCCGGTCATGGCGGGGGTGTCCTCTGCTCGTCGAGGGTGGTGCAGCCACAATCGTGTCCCGGCCCGGCGGAGGAGTCATCGCCCGGAGGAAGGCTTCGGAGCTACCGCGCGGGGAGGAGTCTGCGCTTGCGCACTACGCCATGGGTAGTACAGGCCGCGCCTCCGGGTCATGGGAACGGATCTGGCCGGACCACCCGGAAACGGGTAGCAGCTTTACCCGATTGACCCCCTTCCGCCTGCATGGCAGACATGTCAGGACTCGCCCTCTTGTAGTCCGCTCTGAGCACCGAAAGTTCTTTATCGGCAGGGATTCTGTGTGTTGCTTGAGAGCTCCGCGGTTGTTAGCGTCCGCCAGACCACGGGGGGAGCCGCCATGAGATCGAGGCATCGGCATGCGCTTCGGCGCCCTCGGCTCATCGGGGTGGCCAGCCTCGGCCTCATTCTGGGCATTCTCCCGATAGCGGCAGCTGGTGCGAGCGACCGATCCATCGTTCGCGCCACACCACACGGCGTCGCCGCGGCGCCGCCGAACAGTGACTGGCCGACATTCCACGGAGATGCCGGATTGTCCGGGGTTTCCCCTGACCCCACGATCTCGGATGCGAACGCCTCCCAGCTCGGCGTCGCCTGGATGACCCACACCTTTGGCGCAGTGCTGTCCTCCCCGGTCACCCGCTTCAGTGCCGGCCTCGGGGAAACGCTCGCCTATGTGGCGAATGAGTCCGGCGATGTGGAAGCCATCAACACCAGCAACGGCGCGATCGTCTGGGGTGACTCCTTCGGCGTGCCACTGCACGCCACCCCGAGCACCTTCGGGACGGACCTGTGGTTCGGCACGGCGGTGAGCGGAACCATGATCAAGGTCAATGCCGACACCGGCGCCGTGGAATGTCGCGTCTCACTCGGCACCGGCGTCGACTACGCCAGCCCGGTGATCGCCACGCCGCCCGGCGGGGTGCCGACGGTGTACGTCGGGGTTCAGGACAACGGCGTCGTCACCGGCCCCACCATGGCCATCACCGAATCGACCTGCGCGGTCCAATGGAAACGCGCTCCCTTCCCGATCGTGGGCGGCAGCTGGAGCCCCGATTCGTTCGCGGTGAACGCGCGCGGGGTGCCGCTGGTCATCTTCGGGAGCGGCGACCCGGACGTCTCGGTCTACGCCCTCAATGCGGTGACGGGTGCCACCGTCTGGCGCGTCACGTCGATCGTGGGCGGCCCCAACGACTTCGGCGCCGGCACGGTCGTTTCCGCGCCTGGGGTGAACGGCTTCGCGGACGGGATGGCTTACGTGCCGGGGAAGGATCGCATCCTTTATGCCATCGACCTGACGACCGGAAAGCTGGTGTGGACCTTCGACTACGGCGCCGCGACCGGCACCCGCTACGGCGGTGGCCGCTCGACGGCGGCCCTCGTCGGTTCCACCCTGGTATTCGGGACAACCGTCGGTGTCGCGGCGGTGAACGCGGTCACCGGTCACCCGCTGTGGCTTTCCGAGAACGTCGGGCCCACCGACACCGAAGTCCTGTCATCGCCGCTGATCACCGGGCCGGCGGGACACCAGGTCGTCGTCTTCGGCGATTTGAACGGGGACATCCGGGTCCTGCGCCTCGCGGATGGGCTGCCGCTGTACAGCTTCCGCACCGGCGGCTACGTGATCAGCTCGGCGGCGGACTCGGCGGGCAACCTGCTGATCGGCTCCAGCGACGGGTTCCTCTACGACCTGGCGCTCGGAGGGTCGAACGGCACCCCGCCGACAACATCGATCAGCTACCCGGTCAATGGCTCGTCGATCCCCAACCCGGACACCAAGAGCGCCCTCGTGCCGGTGGTCGGCTCCGGGAGCGCCGCCGATCCGCTGGGCGTCGCCGCCGTGCAGATCGCGGTGCAGCTCGATGGGGCGGCCGGGCCCTGGTGGAACGCCGCCAGCCAGTCCTGGCAACCGGGACCGGCCGACAATCCGGCCGCACTGGGCTCGCCCGGCGCGGCCTCCACCAGCTGGTCGCTGGGGGCGACGGTGCCCCGGGAGGGCGGCCTACTCACCTTCGTGGCCCGCGCGGTGGGTGCCGACGGGCTGGCCGATCCCCACCTGATCACCTCAACGGTCACGGTCGCCCCGTCGACTGCGGGACCGCATCTGGTGCTCTCCTCCCCCACCGCGGCGCCCGGCATTTCCGTCAGCGCGACCGGCGGCGGCTTCAAACCCGGTGAGCCGGTGCAGCTTTCGTTGCCCGGCCACCTCCTGGCCACCGCGACGGCCAGCGCCAGCGGCTCGATCCCGAGCACCCGCATCCAGGTGCCGGCACCGTCGTTCCCCTTCGGACCAACCCTGGTCACGGCGCTGGGCTCCGTCTCGGGCATCGCGGCCACCGCCCCGCTGGACGTGACGAGCCCCTGGTCCCAGTTCGGGCATGACCCGGCCCGGACGGACTACCAACCGAATGACAACGTGCTCTCCCAGGAGGTGACCCCGGGCAACAAGTACCGGCTGCTGCCGTTCTGGAGCTATTCGTCGGGAGCCCCGATTCGCAGCAGCCCCGCGGTCGCGGGGGGAATCGCGTATGTCGGCAATGACGCCGGGAACGTCATCGCCGTCGACGTGGCCACCGGCGCGCGGGTGTGGTCCACCCCCACCGGCGGTCCGGTGGACTCCTCCCCGGCGCTGGACGCGGCCAGCAAGCTGCTGGTCGTGGGCTCGACGGACCACAAGGTCTACGCCGTCAATCAGGCGACCGGCGCGGTGGTCTGGACCGCCACCACGGGGGGTGCGGTCGAGTCATCCCCCGCGGTCAGCAACGGCACCATCTACGTCGGTTCCGATGACCACCTGCTCTACGCCATCGCCGAGGCGACCGGCGCGGTGCGCTGGACGGTGCCTCTCGGCGGCGCGGTCCGTTCCTCGCCGTCGTTCGACGCGGCCAGCGGCACGCTCATCGTGGGAGACGACACCGGCACGGTGACCGCCGTGCACGCCGGCGTTACCGCGGCCACCGCGCTCTGGCGGTTCACCACCGGCGGCGCCATCACCAACAGCCCGCTGATCGCGGCGGGGGTGGTCTATCTCGGCTCGACCGACGGGGTGGTCCGGGCCCTCACCGAGAACACCGGCGCCGTGCGGTGGGCCCATGCGCTGGGCCACACGTCGGTGACCGGCGGGATGGCGTTCCAGAACGGGGCGCTTTTCGTGGGCGCCGCGGACCACACGTTGACCGCCCTCACCGCGGCCTCGGGCAGCGTCCAATGGAGCAACGTGCTCTCCGGACCGGTCACCGGGGTCAGCGTGACCGGCGGCATGCTGTTCACCGAATCGTCGAACGGGGGCGTGACCGGACTGCGGATCAAGGGCGACGTGGTCTGGCTCGCCAGCACCGGGGCCGGGCTAGCCGGTACGCCGGTGATTGTGGACAACGCCGTTTTCGTCGGTGCCCAGGACCAAGGTTTGTACTGCTACACGCCATACGGCCAACCATTTTCCTAACAGTCCCGTGAGCGCGCGTTGCCGGCTTCCAGCTGGCGGCAGCGCATGTTCAGAGGGGAGACGGTGTGAAGGTCATCACGATCGAGACTCCCGAGCTCGGTGACCGCAGTTACCTCATCGGACCCGGTGCAGGTGGTCACGAGGCAGTGGTGATCGACCCGCAGCGGGACCTCGATCGCCTCGAAGCGGCGCTCGCGGCCGCGGGGTGGACGTGCGCGCTGGTCCTGGAAACCCACCTGCACAACGACTACGTCAGCGGCGGCCTGGAACTGGCCCGACGCACCGGCGCGAGCTACGGGGTGCACTGCGCGGAATGCGTCACCTTCACCCGGCGGGGAGTTCGGGAGGGGGAGCTGCTGCGCGTCGGATCGCTGGAGATCGCGGTCCTGGAGACGCCGGGACACACCGAAAACCACGTGGCCTACGTGATTCAGCAGCAGGGCGAGCCGGCGGCGGTGTTCTCCGGCGGCTCGCTGCTGTTCGGGTCGGTGGGCCGAACCGACCTGGTGCACCCGGAGCGGACAGTGTTTCTGGCCCGTGCGCAATACCACTCCGCCCGCAAACTGGGCGCGCTGCCGGAGGACGCGGTGTTGTACCCGACGCACGGGTTCGGGTCGATGTGTTCTGCCGGGCCGACGAGTGGCGCGCGGCACGGCACCATCGGCCAGGAGCGGGTCGGGAACGCCGCGCTGACCGACCCCGATGTGCAGCACTTCGTCGTCGAGCTGCTCGCCGGGCTGACCCCCTACCCCGCCTATTACGCGCATATGAGCGGCCTAAACGCGCGGGGGCCGGTGGCCGCGGATCTGTCTGCGCCGCAGCGGGTGGACGCCGACGAGCTGGGCAAGCGAATCGCGGCGGGGAGCTGGGTGGTGGACCTGCGCGACCGCAGTTCGTTTGCCGCGCAGCACCTCGCCGGCAGCATCGGCTTTGCGCTTAGTCCCCAGTTCGCCACCTACCTCGGCTGGCTCATCCCCTGGGGCAGCCCGCTCACCCTCATCGGCGGCTACCCGCAGGATGTGGCCGACGCGCAGCGTCAGCTGGTCCGGATCGGCATCGATCACCTCGCCGGCTCGGCCACCGGCTCCGTCGCCGAACTCGCCGGGGGCCACGCGGTGCGCAGCTACCCACGACGGACCTTCGCCGACCTCGCCGCCGAACCGGACCGAACGGTGCTGGATGTGCGCCGGGACGACGAACGCACCCGCGGTGGGATCGCCGGCTCCGCGCACATTCCGCTGCACAGCCTGCAGGAGCGGATGACCGATGTCCCGGCCGGCCCGGTGTGGGTGCATTGCGCGGCCGGCTTCCGCGCCAGTATCGCCGCGAGCCTGCTGGACCGCGCCGGGCACAACGTCGTGCTGGTCGACGACGACTGGAGCCGCGCCGCCGAGGCAGGGCTGCAAATCGTATGACTTGTCCGACAGCGACCAAAAGTGCCGCAGGGCAACGGCATTAGTGCAGGTGCACGAGGAAAACGACGCGGTTTTCCGGGATCGTTCGACGCCGGTGTGTCTAGTCAAAGGGGAATCTGATGCAGGTCTTGGTGCTCGGCGGTGACGGTTTCTGCGGCTGGCCGACCGCGTTGCACATGTCGGCGCGCGGCCATCAGGTCACGATCCTGGACAATCTCAGTCGACGGCAGATCGACCGGGAACTGGGCGTGGCGTCCCTCACCCCGATCCGGCAGCTGGACGAACGGCTGCGCGCTTGGCAGGAAATCAGCGGGCAGGCCATCGAGTTCGTGCACCTCGATCTGGCCCGGGACTACCACTACCTGCTGGCGACGCTGCGCGCGGTGCGGCCGGACGCCATCGTCCACTTTGCCGAACAGCGTGCCGCACCGTATTCGATGCGCACCCCGCAGACCAAGCGGTACACGGTCGATAACAATGTCCGCGCCACCCACAACCTGCTCAGCGCCGTGGTGGAGACCGGCATCGACGCGGCCATCGTGCACCTGGGCACCATGGGCGTGTACGGCTATGGATGGTCTGGTACGGCGCCCATTCCCGAGGGCTACCTCAGCGTGCGGGTGGCCACCCCGGAGGGCGATCTGGAGCGGGAGATCCTGCATCCAGCCAACGCGGGTTCGGTGTATCACATGACCAAGACCCTCGATCAGCTGATGTTCGCCTTCTACGCGCACAACGATGAGCTGCGGATCACCGACCTGCACCAGGGGATCGTGTGGGGAACCCAGACCGAACAGACCCGGCTCGATGAGCGCCTGATCAACCGGTTCGACTACGACGGGGACTACGGCACGGTGCTCAACCGGTTCCTCATGCAGGCGGCCATCGAGCATCCGCTCACCGTGCACGGCACCGGCGGGCAGACGCGCGCGTTCATCCACATCCAGGACACCGTCCGGTGCGTGGAGTTGGCGATCAACAACCCCCCGGTCGCCGGCGCGCGCCCGTCGGTGTTCAACCAGGTCACCGAGGTCTACCGCGTTGCCGACCTCGCCGGATTGGTCAGCGACCTCACCGGGGCCACCGTGGCGTTCCTGCCCAACCCCCGCCGCGAGGCCGCCGAGAACGACCTGATCGTCTGCAACGAGCGGTTTCTCGGGCTGGGATTGGAGCCGACGATGCTGTGCACCGGGCTGCTGCATGAATGCACCGAGATCGCGACCCGGTACCGGCATCGGGTCGACACCACGCGCATTGTCGCCCGCTCGGTGTGGCGGGCCGGGATGCCCACCGCGATGGACCTCCCCACCCCACGGCAGCCGGCCCAGGTCATCGATCTCAGCAAGGAGCGGCGCGATGGCCTGGTCCCGGAGCCCGCGATTCTGGGCTGACCCGGGATGAGGATGCCATCGCGGCAGCGGATATTCGGCGTGTCCCTGGCCGGGCTCGCCGTCCTCGGCGCGGCGGGCGCGTTGGCGGTGGTGGCGCGGTCCGGGGACGCTGCATATGCCGGGGTGATCAGCCCGGCCACGGTGAGCGCGCTCCAGGTCACCGCACCCGGCCGGATCGTGCAGGTGCTGGTGCAGCCGGGTCAGCGGGTCCGGGCCGGGCAGCTGCTGGCCCGGCAGGACGCCACCGTCGCGGAAGCGGTGGTCGCCGCCGATCGCGCCGACCTGGCGGCCAGCCAGGCGCGGCTGGCGGCGCTGCAGGCGACGCCCGCCTCCTCTGCGGTGGGCGGCCGGTTGGCCCTGCTGGCCGGGAAGGCCGCCCAGCAGGTCACCTTCGCCGAGCAGGACGCCGCCGCGACCGCCCAGCTACTGGCCGCGGACCGGGAGCGCGCGTCGGCGCTGCTCGCCGAACTGCAGCAGAAGCAGGCGGGGGACCTCGCCGCGCAGGCGCAGGCCTGCGCCGTGACCCCGACCCCGACCCCGGCCCCAGCCGCGGACGTGGCCCGGTGCGCCGTGCTGGCCGGGCAGGTCGGGCAGGACGGCATCGAGGTCACCCGGCAGCAAGACCTCCTCGCGCAGGCGGCGGCCCAGCAGCAGCTGAGCGCGACCGAGGCGGCGCATGCGATCGCCGCGGCGCAAGTCGGCGCCCAGCTGGCGCAGGCCGAACAAGGCCTGGTCCCGGTCGGTTCCCCCGCCGACATCGCCGCGGCCGGCGCGGATCTGGCCCGGGCCCAAACGGTGCTCGGCCGCGACGAGGCCGCGCTCGCCGCGCTGCGCATCGTTGCGCCGAACGACGGGACGGTGCTGGGGGTGGGGGCCGTCCCCGGCGAGCTGGCCGAGCCGGCGGGTGTCCGGCAGGAACCCGCCGCGCTCAGCGGACCGCAGGCGGTCACCTCGGCCGTCCCGATCACCGCCGGCACACCCGGGGCGGCGGCGGCGCCGATCTACCAGCCGCTGATCACCCTGCAAACCGGCACGGCCCTGCATGTCACGGTGCAGATCTCGGAAGGCGACTTGGCCAAGTTCAATCCCGGCCGGCACGCCACCGCGAGTGTCAACGTCGCCGGCGCCAGCCACATCCCGCTGCTGCTGATCGGTCTGCAGCCGGTCAGCACCGCCGGCAAGGTCAGCTTCGCCGCGGTGTTCACCACGCCCGGGCAACCGCCGGTCGGCATCACCCCGGGACTGACCGCGAACGTGGTGCTGGGCTAAGTGATGCTCGGGCTTTTTCTGCTCGGCGCGGCACTGCTTGTTGTCATCGTGGGCCGGCCGCTTTTCGCGCAGCACTCCGGCGACAACGGTGATGGATGCGGCGTGGTCCGTATCGCCCCACCGGTGGCGACGCCCGCCCGCCGGCCACGCACGTGCGGGTTTTTCGTACTCACCGGCCTTTTTGTCTTTATCTGTTTGCGGTGGCAACACCCCTCACCGGTCAAGGCGTACACCGATGTGGTGGGCCGGCTCGCGCGCGGCGTCGATGGTCGGGCGGTCGAAGTCGCCGGTTACGTGGGTGTGCTGCACCCCGCCGCGCAGCTGCTTGGCGTGTGTTACCTCGCGGCGCTGGCGCTGGTGATTCGGGCCGATCTCGGTCGACGGCTCGCGGTGCTCACCCAGGCAGGTCTCTATCTCGCCCTCGCCGCAGTACTCGACGCGATGCTGATCCTGGCCGCGGTGCGGCTCACCCTGTCCCCGCGGCTGGTCACGGTCGTGTCATTGGTGCTGAACCTGCTCGCCGCCGCCGCCATCGGCGCCCGGGTCACGCTGACGACGTTCGCGTTGCCCCGCCGCACCACCGTCGTCAAGATCCGGCCGCGGTATCCCTGGGACACGGTGCTGACCGTCGTCGCGCTGGTGGTGTCCGGCGCGGCGCTGGTCTCCGGGTACGCCTTGCTCGCCCCGCGTGACGCGGCCAGCGCCAGCGCCGCCTCCGCATGGCTGCCGCTCTATGGGATCTCGGTGGCTGTCGTCGTCTGCTTCCTGGCGCTGTATCTGGTGTTTCTGATCGGCCCGCACCGGCCCGACGGCGGCCCGGTCGAGAACCCTCCTCCCGCGCTGACCGTGATTACCCCGGCCTACAACGAGCAGGCCGGCATCACCCTGACCCTGGAATCCATCGACCGCGCCGCCGCCCACTACGGCGGCCCGGTGCGGGTCCTCGTCAGCGACGACGGTTCCACCGACGACACCGCCGAGCTCGCGCAGCGGGCCCTCGACCGGTTCACCGCGGCGTCCGGGCTGGTGCTGTCGCACCCGAACACCGGCAAGGCGGGGGCGCTGAACCGGGCGGTAGCCCGGGTGGACACCGAGCTGCTGGTCCGGCTGGACGGGGACTGCGTCCTGGACGCGGACGCCCTGACCCTGGCTGCCCGCTGGTTCACCGATCCGCGCATCGGCAGCGTCGGTGCGCTGATGATGCCCCGGCTCGACGGCAGCTCCTGGTTTCACCGGATGCGCGGCATCGAGTGTCTGTTCCAGTTTGGGCTGGCCCGGCAGGGTCAGGAAGTGGTGGATGGCATCACCGTGGTGCCCGGTACTTTCACCGCGGTGCGGTGCGGGCCGCTGCAGGCACTGGGCGGCTTCGTGCGCGGCATGAACGGCGAGGATTCCGATCTGACGATGCAGCTGGGGCGGCTGGGGTATCGGGTTGTGCTCGATCCGCGGGTCCGGTGCTTCGAGGACGTCCCGACCGATGTCGGCAGCTTCCTCGAGCAACGCACCCGCTGGGGCCGGGCCGGGCTGCACACCTTCGCGCGGCACAATCCGCTGCGCAGCGGCTTCGCCGGGCCGCGGACCTGGCTGTGGACGCTGCGCCGGCCCTTCGCGTGGGTGTCGGCGATGCTGGGCCTGCTGGGGCCGCTGTACCTGGCGTTGCTGGCGGCGCTGCAGCCGGCCTACCGCCGCGGTGTCCTGACGATCGTGCAGCTCTACCTGCTGCTCGGCGCGGCCTATTTGACGGTCGCGGTGGCCCTGATCGTCCGGCATCGGTGCTGGCGGCTACTGCCGTGGCTGCCCACCTGGTACGCGTTCGCGTTCCTTCGGCGGCTGGCGATGTTGGAAGCGTTGATCAGCCTCCCGACCCGCCCCCTGCTCCGGCGCGCCGCGCTGGACCAGCACGTGGGGGACCCGGTGCCCGGCCGGCATGCGGCGCGCCGCCGGTGGAGCGTCGCCATGCTGGTGGCATTGTTGGTCGTGGGGTGCAGCGGCTCGCGGCAGACTCCTTCCGCGTCCCGATCCGGTGCCGCCCAGGGGGTCTCGGGGTCGGGCACGGCGTCGTCGCCGTCGTCGCCGTCATCACCGGGATCGCCGTCGGGGTCGGGATCGGGTTCGGGGGTTGCGCCGTTGCCCGGCTCCCCGTCAGGGACACCGGGCGTCAGCACCGCGGTGGCGGGCGTTGGTCAGTGGATTTTTACCCATGCCGCGTTGCAGCAGGTCATCACCGATCCTGCGGTGCGCCAGCGGTTGAGCAGCGGCCGGATCTTCGAGATCCTCGGGGCGAGCGGGAAGACCACCCCCGGGCTGCCGGTGGTGCCGACGATGCGCTTCGCCAGTGAGGCGGAGCTCGCGGTCGCGGTGGCGGCCGGGCTACCGTCGATAGTGCGGGCGGTGCTCTACGACGCCGAGTCCTGGTCGTTCACGCCGACCGCCGAACAGCACGATCCGGACCGGTACTACGCGGCGGCCGCCGCCGTGGCGCACGCGCATGGGCTGCTGCTGATCGCCGCTCCTGGCCTGGATCTGGTGGTGAACCGGTGCGGCGAACCGTGCGGACCGCGGGCGGCGGCTTTCCTGCGGCAGGGGATCGCCCCGGGTGCGGCGCGGACGGCCGACGTGCTGGAGATTCAGGCGCAAAGCCTGGAACGGGACGCGGCCGGCTACGCCCAGCTGGTCGACGCCGCCGCTGCGCAGGCCCGATCCGCGCACCCCCAGGTCGTGTTGCTGGCGGGACTCTCCACCAACCCGCCCGGTGCCACGGTGACTGCGGCGATGCTCCGCGACGCGATCGCCGCCACCCATGCCACGGTTTCGGGCTACTGGATGAACATCCCCGGTCGCGGCCCGCAGTGTCCGAACTGCAATCAGCAGCGTCCGGATCTGGCCGTCGCAACGCTGGGGGGCGCAGGCTGACGGGTCAGGGTTGGAACGCGGTCAGGGCCAAGGCGATGCTCGGAGCGCTACATCTCGGGCACTTCGCTCCGGGGCCGGGCACATTGAGCCAGAAGCCATCCACCACACCCGAGACCGCGCGCACGGCGTCGGGCAGGGTGCGGGGCACCACGCGTACGCCGGTCGGCCCGGTCGACAGGCCGGCCAGTACCAGCACGCCCGGTCGGGCGGCCCGGGCCTGCGCGGCGGCCGCCGTCACCAACGCGGCGTAGGCGGCGGGGTTGGCCTCCAGGCTTTGCGCTTGCACCTCCACCACGTCCGCGCCGGCCAGCGCCACCCCGGCGGCGAGGCCAGCGGCGAGATAGCCGCGCCAATACGGCCCTCCCCCGGGCCCCGCGACGCCCATCAAGTCCAGGGCCGGACTGACGATCAGCTGCAAACCGTGGGCGTGCGCGGCGGCGGCCGCCTGGCGGACCGCCGCGAACGGGGCCACCTGCTCCGCGCGGGGAGTGAACGCCCACCGTTCCGGGTCATAGAGCACGGTACGCACCTGCGCGGGGAGCCGGCCGGCCGCCACCGAGGCGGCGAGCGCGGCCGCGCTGGTGAACACCGCGGTCGGGCTCCCGACGCCGGCCCGGGAGGGTGCGCCGGGCGCCAGCAGGTCGTAGGTACGGGCCGCCCGAAGTCGACCTGCCGCCCCGGGTGATTGCAGCAGCTGCCCCAGCGGCTGATCGGCAACAAGCCAGACATGAGGTGGTGGCAGAGCAGTCGAGGCAGCGGTGGGGGAAGCGCTCAGCAGAGCGCTGGACGCGGCGAGAACCGGCAATAGCCCGGCCCGACGCCACCAGCTCATCACCATAGATGCCTATCGGACCTTGACCGCACGACCTTGATGCGCTGCCGTCACCGCCTGGCGGCACTGCGTCGGCAGGGAAGCCGGCTACTACCTGAGCGCGTCGAGCAGTGCCGAGTTAAACGCCTTGAGATCGTCGGGCTTGCGGGAGGTGATCAGTGCCCCGTCGAGGACGACCTCCTCGTCGAGCCAGGTGGCCCCGGCGTTACGCACGTCGGTCTGC
>DASYGP010000192.1:0-3536 GCA_035999615.1 Mycobacteriales bacterium | reverse complement strand
CGGCAAGGTCGAATCCGGATTCGACCCGGCGGCGGTCGGTCCGCCGGTGCCCGGCGGCCCGGCCGAGGGGATGATGCAGTTCCTGCCGAGCTCCTGGCAGCTGTTCAACGTGATCCCGGGCGCGACCCCGTACGACCCCGGGCCGGCGGTGCTGGCCGCCGCGAACCACCTGCGGCACTCCGGGACGCTGCCGGGCGGCGGGTGGGACGTGGCGCAGGCCCTGTACGGCTACAACCACTCGGCCGCGTACGTGGCGCAGGTCCTCGCGGTGGCCGCCGGCTACGGCTACCAGGCGCTGACCGCGCCGGCCGGGAGTGCGCCGTGAGCCGCCCCGCCGCCGCTGACCGCGGCTGGCTACAGCTGATCATGCCGAGGGACAACGTGTCGGCGCCGTTCACCGCGGAGCAACTGTTCGGGGCGATCCACGCCAGTATCCGCCCCGATGAACCGGTGCAGCTGCTGCTGACCGGCCATGGGACGCCGGGCCGCAACGGCGCGGCCACGCAGGTTGCGGTGACCTGGTGGCTGCGCGCCCGAAAGCCCAGCCTGGAACCGTTGGCCGGTCAGCTGCAGGCCGTCTACCCCGATCTGCAGACCGCCCCCGGCGCCCCTCCGCTGCGAGCCGTCGGCCCACGCCGCTACGTCGCCGCGCAGCGGTGGACGCTCGCCGCCGACCGCGCCTATCCGATGAAGCGGGTGCACGCCTTCGTCCACTCCGACCCGATGGCCATGACGCTCGGCGCTCTCGGGCAGGTCCGCGCCGGGGAGAGCGGGGCTCTATCGGTGGTGCTCTGGCCCGCACCGGCCAGCTTCGCCCGGCACGCTGCCGGCTACGCGCACGCGCTCGCCACCGGCGCCGATACGGGGCCGCCCTGGCTGCGCGCCGTTGCCTCCGGTGCGGACCTGTTGGCCGGTGCTGTCACCGGTCTCGTCGCGGCCGCCGACCCGGCGCACCACCCGCAGACCGGAGCCGGCGCCGCGTCCGGGGGGCCGGCCGAGGCGCGCCGACTCCCGCCGGACACGGCGCTGCGGGTCGCCGCCATTACCGAGAAGGCAGCCCAGCCCGCGTTCCTGGTCACCCTGCGCACCGGTTGGGAGGCCGCCAGCTCCGCGCGCGCCGTGGCCGGGCATCTGGGATTGGCCGGCGCCCTGGGCCAGTTCGCGGTCGAGGGCCAGAACGCGCTGCTCCCGGCCCGGGAGGACACGCTGACGGTATGGCGCGGGATCCTCGCCGGCACCGGCCGGTCCCGCGAACGGCTGGTGTTGGGGGCCGACGAGCTGGCCGGGCTGCTGCACCCCCCGGCCGCGGGCACGGTGGTGCCGCACCTGGCGCGCAGCGGTGCCCGGCGGCGGGCGCCGGCCGGGCCGCCCGGTCCCGACCAGCTACACCTGGCCGACAGCCTCTACCGGAACCAGCAGCAACCGGTGGGCGTCAGCGTGCCCGAGCTGCTGTCCCACGCGTATGTGATCGGCCCGTCCGGGACCGGCAAGACGACGCTGCTGACCCGGCTGGTCCTCGCGCTTGCCGAAACCTCCACCGCGGCGCTGGTTCTCGATCCGCACGGCGACCTGGTGCGGCACGTCCTCGCGTCGCTGCCGGCGGCCCAGCTGCCGCGGGTCGACCTGGTGGATCTCGACGACCCGCAGAACCTGCCGTCGCTGAACCCGCTATGGCTGCCGACCGGAACCCCGGTGCAGCTGGCCCAAAGCCGGTCGGTCCGGGCGGGTGCCGTCCAGGCGATCTTCACGGACTTGTGGCAGCTGGATCGGGCGAACGCCCCGAACCTGCTGCACTTTTTGCAGGCAGCCCTGGCCGCGCTGATCGCCGCCGGCGACGGCTGCCTGGCGCAGCTGCCCCGCTTCCTGACCGATCCGGTGTTCCGCAGCGAGGTGGTGCGCCGCGGTGGCGACCCGCGCGTCGCGGCCCGCTGGACCGAGTTCGCGGCCCTCAGCTACGACGACCGGTCCCGGACCATCCGCGCGATCCTCAACAAGGCCGCCGACTTCGACCGGAACCCGGTCCTCGGCACCGTCTTCGGCGACACCGGCCCCGGGTTCCGGCTGGACGAGGCGATGGACCGCGGCCGGATCGTGCTGGTCAGCCTGCCGCGTGGTCTGGTCGCCGAGGGCACCGTGGCCCTGGTCGGATCGGTGCTGGTGACCCTCGCCTACCAGGCGGCGCTGGCCCGAGAACGGCTGCCCGAACAGGCCCGGCCGCCGGTGATCGCGGTGATCGACGAGTTCCAGGAATTCGCGCTCTCCACCTTCGCCAGCGTCCTCACCGCCACCCGGAAGTACGGGCTGGGCCTGGTCGTCGCCAACCAGAACCTGTCCCGGATCGAAGCGCTGTCGCGCGATCTGCTCTCGACGTTGCTCGCTAACGTCGGGACATTGGTGTCGTTCCGCACCGCGCCCGGCGACGCGCGGGTACTGGCCCCGTATGTCGCGCCTTTCGACGCCGAGGACCTGACGGCGCTGGCGCCCTTCGAGAGTTACTGGCGCACACCAGGCCCGTGCGGCCCCCAGGTCATCGCCGCCGCAACCAGAGCCCCCGGTCCGGCGCTGCGCAGCGACGCCGAGATCGAGGAGCTGGCACGCCGGCTCCGGGTCCCTGGGCGCCCGCTGATCGTCGACCGGCCGTCGCTGGCGCCGGTGCCGGCAGGCGGGGACTGGCCGATGAAGGAGGCGCCGTGACCGCCAAGTCCGCCCGGACATTTCTGTGCGTGACGCCGCGGGATCGCGCGATTATCCATGCGTGCTACAGCCTGGGCTGGGCTCCCGGCCCCACCTTCACCGCTCTTTACAGGGATGCCGATCGCACATTTCTGCAACGCCGCATGCGCCGACTCAGCACGGCCGGTTACCTCGAGCTCGCGCGGGTGGGCGGTTCCACGCTTGCGACCATCAATCTGTTTGCCGTGGGACGGGCGGCGCTGCCGGTCGGCCAACCCCGGCCGTGGCGGCCGCGGCCCGCGCAGATCGAGCACACCCTCGCCGTGGGTGACGTGCTTGCCCAGCTGGCCACCCCCGGCCGGTGGAGTTGGCTGCAGGTCGAGGGTTGGCAGGGGGAGGCGGAGCTGCGGGATTGGGCCGCCCCGGGTGACCCGTATCCGGATCTGCAGGTGAACTGGCAGGCGAACGGCATCGCGGGCAGTTGGTGCGTCGAGGTGGATCGCGGCACGGAGAGCGGGCCAGCGTGGCGTCGCAAGCTGGTCCGGTATCTGCGGGCCCGCCCAACAGCGACGATCCTCGCGGTGACCACCGGCCCGGCGCGGGCTCGCAACCTGGCCCAGCTCGGGATCGACGTCGGCGTACATGTTCAGGCGCTCTCGCTGGCCGAGCTGCGGGCCGGTAATCCGCCGGAAGTGCACGACAGTCGCACCAAGGCCCGGCTTTCTCTGCTGGCCGCCTGCACGCATTCGGTATAGAACGCACTCGGTGCCGACCGGGGAGGTGTCCGCCCATGCGGGTGCTGGTGGTGGAGGACGAGGCCGCGCTGCGCTCCTACCTGGTCCCGCTGATCGAGCGGGACGGCC
>DASYGP010000137.1:0-1965 GCA_035999615.1 Mycobacteriales bacterium | reverse complement strand
CTGGACCGCCGGGCCGCCGAGCGGTGCATGCTCGCCTTCCAGGCGCACCCCGGCCTCGGCGCCGTCAGCGGGCATGCCCGGGCGCTGAACGCCGACCAGAACATCCTCACCCGGACCCAAGATGTTTGGTACGACGGGCAGTTCGGAGTCGCTAAGGCCGCCGAGTCCGTGTTCCGGTCGGTGACCTGCGTGTCCGGCCCGTTGGCCGTGTTCCGCCGCGAAGCCATCTACAACTACCTGCCGGCGTGGGCCGGCGACCGGTTCCTCGGCGGCGAGTTCCGGTTCGCCACCGACCGGCAGCTCACCGGCTACGTGCTCGGGCAGACCTGGACCGGGGCGAAACTGAAGGCGCGCTACGCCGATTCGCCGCTGGTCAGCGCGGTCGACTACCCGCCGCGGCGGTGGGGCATCGCCTACGTCCGGTCGGCCCGGGCCTGGACGCAGGTGCCGGACACCTTCCGCCGGATGGTCCGCCAGCAGGTGCGGTGGAAGAAGAGCTTCGTGCGGAACCTGTTTTTCACCGGCACGTTCTACTGGCGGCGCGGCGTGTACCCCTCGGCGATCTTCTACAGCCACGTGATCTGGGTGGCGCTCGCACCGCTGCTGGCCTTCCGGCACCTGATCTGGCTCCCGCTGCACCGGCAGTGGCTGCTGGTCGGGTTGTACATGGCGGGGGTCACTTTCAAGGGGGCGATCTGGGGGTTGGCCTACCGGGTGCAGAACCGCGGCGACCACCGCTGGATGTACCGGCCGTTGATGAGCGTGTTCTCGGCGGTGGTTCTGTCCTGGCTGCTGCTCTATTCGGTCGCCACCCTGCGCAAGAGTGTGTGGGCACGGGGATGAGCGACGACCCGGCCACCCAGCCCGCCAGGAGTGCCGCCCGGAGCGCAGCCCGGCGCACCGGCCGCTGGATCATCCAGCTGCTGGTGGTGGCGGCGATCGTGCTGATCTACCTGCTGCTCGTCACGCGCGGCCGGATCCTGAATTGGGGATTCGGGTGAGCGGGCTGGTCCAGGGCGGCCGGCACGCCGGCTGGGCGGCGCCCTGGCTGTTGATCGTGCTGGCCCGGACCGCGCTGGCGGTCGTGCTCGCCGCCGGCATCGCGGTACCGATCCTGACCTACAGCTACGCCCACCAGCTGGTGCTGCTCGGCGGCCGGGCGCCCACCCCCGCCGTGCACCTGCCCGCCGCCGACCTGGCCCGGTACCGCGCCTTCGCCGCCGGCGGCCCGCCGGTGTTCGTGGTGGTCGGATATGACGACCTGAGCCGCAACGCGAAGGTCGACCCGACCCGCCCGCGGCGGACCGTGGCGGTGGCCACGTTCGCCGCGCAGCTGGCGATGCTGCGCGCCGCCGGGCTCACCTCCGTCACCGGCGATCAGCTGACCGCGTACCTGCGGCGCGGCGCCCCGCTGCCGGCGCACGCGGTCCTGATCGCCTTCGACGGCGGGCATCAGCGGGACTGGACCGAGGCCGATTCGGTGCTGGCGCATTACGGGTTCACCGCGGTCGTGTTCATCGACACCAGCACGGTCGCCGGTCGGGGATCGGGTCGGCTGTCCTGGACGCAGCTGTCCGCGATGACCGCGTCGAAGCGGTGGACCGTAGGCCTGGACCTCTCCGGCGCCGCCGCCAGCACCGCCATCGACGCCCACGGCGGGACCGGCCCGGCGCTGCTGGAGCACGCCTGGCTCGCCGGCCAGCACCGGGCCGAGACCACCGCCGAATACCAGCGGCGGATCCGAGGTGTGCTGGACAGCGAGGCGGCGGATCTCGCCCGGCACGGGTTTGCCGCGCCGCAACTGGTGTCCTATCCGGTCGGCCCGTCGTATCCCCTGGTTCGGGTGAAGGCGACGTTCGACGAACTGGCGGCGGTCGTGAACGGCCAGGTCAGTGCCGGCGTGCTCAGCGTGCAGCCGGACGAGGCGGTCCGCGGCATCTACCAACGTGAGCGGCTGCTACCCCG
>DASYGP010000077.1:0-3666 GCA_035999615.1 Mycobacteriales bacterium | reverse complement strand
CTATCACGCCGGGCACTTGTCGGAGTCGATGCCCGCAGCCGCAACCGCCCAGCCGGTGGCCGGCTGCCTACTCGGGCTGACGGTGTTGCAGGAACGCCTCGATGTCGGCGGCCTGGAGGGTGCGGCGTTCGCCGCGGCGGTATTGCTGATGACGGCCGGCGTCATCCACCTGGCCCGCAGCCCGTTGATCCTGGGAGTCGAGTCCCTCCGCCCCGCCGGCCGGTGATCAACCACCGGATCGGGCCCTAGCGGGAGGCCACCGAACCTGTTACTACAGACAGTGAGAACAACGTAACGGACAGTGGCGGGAGATGGCGATGGCGGCCGTGGGCGTGGGAGAGATCGTTCGTGCCGGTCGGGAACGCGCCGGGCTCAGCGTCCGGGACGTCAGCGAAGCCACCAAGATCCGTGCGGCCCTCCTCGAGGCGATCGAACACGACGAATTCCGGGCCTGCCTCGGGGACTTCTACGCCCGCGGCCACCTGCGCGCGATCGCCCGGGTGACCGACCTCGACGCGGCGGCGCTGGTCGATCAGTTCAACCTCTTGCACGCCGAGGACCGGCCGCCGGTGGGGGAACCGGCCACGGCGACTTCCGCCGTGCTTTCCCCCACGTCACGTGCCTCGTCGGCCGCGTCGACCGCCTCGGGGCGGCTGACCGCGGGGCCGGCGCTGGCGTGGCGCCGGCTGTTGCGACCGATCCGTCCCGGTGTCTGACCGGCATCTGACCGGCAGCTGACCGGCAGCTGACCAGCGTCTGGCTGGCGGCTGACTGGCGGCGCGGGGCCGTCGTAGGCTGAGCACCCCCGACCGAGACGGTCCGCACCATGCCCGAAGTCGTTGCGCCCGCGGTTCGCCGGCTGCGCGCCGCCTTGGTCCGGCGTGGGCGTAAACCCGGGCTGCGGACCGCGAAGGCCACCCTCGCGGCGGTCCTGTCCTTCGTCGTGGCCGAGCGGTTACACACCAGCGCGCAGCCGATCCTGGCGCCGCTGACCGCGTTGCTGGTCGTCCAATTGACCTTGTACGAGACCGTCACCCATGGGCTCGGCCGGATTGTCAGCGTCCTCGCGGGGGTGCTGGTTGCGGTGGCGGTCGCGTCGTTCGTCGGGTTGACCTGGTGGAGTCTCGGCGCCGTCGTGGCGGTGTCCCTGGTGGTTGGTCGACTGTTGCGGCTGGGCCCGCATCTGCTGGAGGTTCCGATCAGCGCGATGCTCGTGCTGGCCGTCGGCGGAGCCCGAGGCGTCGCCGCGGGACGCGTATCGGAGACGCTGATCGGCGCGGCCGTGGGGATCGCCGTCAACCTTGTCATCGCCCCGCCGCTGTACGTGCAGCCGGCCGGGGACGCGCTCGGCGAACTGGCCGATCGGATGGCCGCGTTTCTGCGCGACCTGGCTGGTGCGCTGGTGTCCGAATGGTCGCGGGGCGCCGCCGATCGATGGCTGAATGAGGCCCGCGCGCTCGGCGCGGAGGTGGCCCGGGCGGACCGCACGTTGTCACGAGCCGAGCAAAGCGCCCGGCTGAACCCGCGCGGCGGCCAGGCTCGCGACGCCCGTCCGCGACTTCGCACCGGGCTGACCGGGCTCGAGCATTGCTATGCCTCGCTGCGCAGTCTGTGCCGGGCGCTGCTTGACCGCACCTTTTTCGTGCCCGGCGATGAGGAGGCCACGGCGTTCACGCTCGAGGCGCGGACGGCCCTGGGGACGGTTCTGCTCGCCGCCGGTCGGGCGGTGGAACGGGTCGGCGCGGTCACCTCCGGCGGCGGCGCGCAGGATCTGGCCCGGGCCCAGATCGAGGCGGAAATGTCGGCGCTGGGCCGTGGTCGGGATCAGCTCGCCGAATTGCTGCTCGTCGATCCGTACGCCGACGAGGGGGCTTGGCAGCAACATGGAGCGCTGCTGTCGGCCGTGGACCGGCTGCGCGTCGAGGTCGAGGCTGCCGTGCGACCTACCACGACCACCTGGCGGCCGCCGCCCGTGACGGACCGGCAGCGGCAAGCCGTCCGTCGGGTCGTCGATGCGGGAAGCCGCCGGCGGGAATCGCGACAGCGCCGGCCTCGATGAGGCAAAAACCCGGTGCGCCTGCAACCGTGATGCGAAGATCGCCGGTATGAGCGCCGTCGCGTGGATTGCCCCGTCGGGCCGGTTGATGACCGTGCGGCGCACCCAGCTGGCGGCCGGATCGCTGCCGGTGTTGGCCGCCGCCGGCGCGTTCGGCACGATCGGGCTCGGCCTGGCGTGGGGCGGCGTACTGGGGCTCGGGGTGGTCCTGCTTGCCGTTGTCGGCGAGTACTTCCTGCGCCGCCGCGTCCGGGCCTGGGGCTACGCGGAGCGGGACGACGACCTGCTGATCCGGCGCGGCGTGCTGATCAGCAAGCTGTCGGTGGTGCCCTACGGGCGGATGCAGTACGTCGATGTCACGGCCGGACCCTTTGAAAGAGCGTTCGGGCTTGCCACGGTCCGGATGCACACCGCGGCGGCGGCGAGTGATGCGCGCATTCCGGGCCTGTTGGCACCGGAAGCGGCCCGGTTGCGTGACGCGCTCGCCGCCTTGGGCGAGGCGCGGGCCACGGGGCTGTGACCCTTCCCGCCTACCCGGTCCCCGCACTGGACGAAGCCTCGTCCTGGCGGCGGCTGCATCCGCTGTCCCCGCTGGTCCGAGCCGGGCGTGGGCTGATCGCGCTGCTGGTGGTGCTCGCTCCGGCGTTGGTGGGCCGGGGTGGGCAGAGCGTCTCCCGGTGGGCCGGTGAGGCTGGCGTGTTCGGTGTGCTGCTGGTTCTGGGGTTCATCTCCTGGCTGGTGACGCGTTGGCAGGTGGCCGACGGCGCGCTGTGGATCGAAACGGGTCTGTTGCGACGAAGTTCGCAGCGCTATCCGCTGCGTCAGGTGCAGGCCATCGACGTCGTGGAGACCGGCCTGGCGCGGTTGCTGGGCCTGGCCGAGCTGCGCCTGCGGATGGGCGGATCGGGACCCGGAAAGGGCCGGCTGAGTTGTCTGCGGGCGCAGGAGGCCAGGGACCTACGCACCCAGCTGCTCGCGATGGGACACGGCGCGGCCGAACCGAACGGGCCCGGCGTGATGGCACCGCCGGAACGGATCTTGTTCACGCTGCCCACCCCTCGCCTGCTCGTGTCAGTGATGCTCAGTGCCAGCGGCGTGTTGACCATCGTCCTGGCCGCCGTCCTTTCCGTGCTGGCCGTAATCAACCCGACGGCCGTCCTCGCCGCCACCGGCGGCAGCGCGGCGGGCATCGTGGCGGTGCTGACCCTGGTCTGGCGCCGGTTGAACGGTGACTACGCCACGACCGTCGCCGAGGCAGCCGACGGTCTGCGGCTTCGCTCCGGGCTGGTGCAAACCACCGCGGAAACCATCCTGATCGGCCGAATTCAGGCCGTCCGGTTGATCGAACCGGTGCTCTGGCGCCCCCTGCACTGGTGCCGGCTGGAGGTCGAGGTCGCCGGCAAGCGCAGCCGGGAGGAGAACCAGGCGGAGGGCCGCCAACTTCGGGCCATTCTCCCGGTTGGTGGTCACCGGCAGGCCCATGAACTGCTTGAACGGATCTTTCCGGGGGCGCCGTCGGTGGGGGAGCGTCCCCCGCGGCGGGCCAGATGGAAGGCGCCGCTCAGCTTTCGCAACCTGTCCTGGAGCCGGGATGAGCATTGGGCCGTCAC
>DASYGP010000029.1:0-13483 GCA_035999615.1 Mycobacteriales bacterium | reverse complement strand
GGGGGGTGGGCTCAGCGCGACTCGTACCATTTACTTATGTGCCGCAACATCCGCCCGCTCTCCAATTTTGCCCCGCCGGCGACCCACGACGAGATGCGCGCCGCGGCCCTGCAGTACGTGCGGAAGGTCAGCGGGGCCACGAAGCCGGCCCGCGTCAACGAGGCGGCCTTCGAGCGAGCCGTCGACGCGGTGACCGACACGACGATGCGGCTGCTGGCCGAGCTAGTCAGCGCTGCGCCCCCCAAGGACCGTGAGGTCGAGGCCGCGAAGGCGCGCGCCCGTTCGGCCGCCCGCTTCACGCCCCGACCCGCACTCGAGCCCCAGCGATGAGCGGCTTGGGCACGCTCAGCCGTCGCTCGGCAGTCACCAGCGCCGAGGTCGTACAAGCGCTTCCCGGTGACGGCCTCGTGCCCGGTGCGCAGGTGGTCATCGATCGCGGAATGGTCCTTCCTGCATCCCCGGACCAGCTGTGGCCATGGCTGGTGCAGCTCGGCAAGGGCCGGGCGGGCTGGTACCTACCGACCGGGGTGGAACGGATGATCCCCCCGCAGTGGCGGGGCGCTCGGAGGATCATCCCGGCCTATCAGGCGCTCGGCGTCGGAGACGAGGTGCCCGATTGGGGACCGGGCGACCCAGTCTTCCGGGTGGCGCAGATCACGCCGCCTTCAACCCTGGTGTACCTGTCGTTGCGCGATCGAGCCGACGACTGGCGCTGGCCGCATGACGGCACTGCCGAGCGCCCGGGCGTGCTCGCCCTGAGCTGGGCCCTGGTCATTACGCCGCTACCCCGCGGCGGCTCCCAGCTGCACATCAGGCTCCGGATCAACCAGATCGGCCGCCGCTTTCCTGAGCTGACGGCGGCGCTGGGCGGTCTCATGGACCTGGCGACGATCGTGGGGCTGCGGTTCGGCCTGACCGAGCGAGTGCTCCAACCGCCCGGGGCGTGAGCTGCCGACAGCCAGGCTGCCTGGCGTAGCCGTGCGGGCACGCGCCGCGCCGAACCGGGGTCGGGCAGCTGCCGCGTCGCCGGTATGTGCCAAATCGGGGTAGCCGGCCGGCGTGTCTCCCCCCAAACTCTGCACCGCGCCGAGGCGGCCACCGCCGGATAGCAAGCGCTGCCGCGGCTTTAGGCAATTCGGGTGGTTTGTGAACGATCCGTTCACGTTAGGGTCGGCCCGGGCCGATCCACGGGTGTGATCTCTGACACGCCCGTTCCGGCGGTTGCCGAAGCGGGTGAGCGGGGTGACTAACGTCAGCAATGAGGGTGCGGCCGCCCCGGGCGAACCGGTCCTCCGCCTGGTAGGCCCCGACGCCACGGCCGGTCCCCGGCCGCCGGCCAGGAGGTGGCAGCAGGCAACCGACGGAGACCATCACCCGGCGCTTGATCAGACGCTGCAACTGGTGGCCGACACCATCGTCGAATCGCTCGGATTCGAGGTGGCGGTGGTCAACCTCGTCGATGATGTGGATCAGGCGCTGGTCGCCATCGCGGTCGCCGGTCCGGTGTCCGTCCGGGATCTGCTGCTCGGTCAGCGGCAGACCCAGGCCAGCTGGGAACGGTTGCTGACCGTGTGCGACCGGTGGGGTCGGCTTTATTTCCTGGACCACCTGACCGCCCCGGCCGATCCCACCGATCTGCTCATGTGGGTGCCGGACATCCCGATCAGCGACGACCCCGAGGCTTGGCATCCCGACGATGCGCTGCTCGCTCCGCTGCAGGCGGCCGACGGCCGCTTGGTCGGGATCCTGTCCGTGGACGTGCCTCGGGACGGGCGCCGCCCGGACGGGGCGACGCGGCGCGCCCTCGAGGCCTTTGCGGTTACCGCGTCCCTGGCGGTGCAGCACGCGACGCTGCACGCCGAAAGCCGCCGCTCCGAGCAGCACTTCCGGGCGGTGTTCGATGACAGCCCGGTGGCGATCGCCCTGCTGGACAGCGAGCGGGTGCTCTGTCAGGTCAACGACGCCTACTGCGCCCTGGTCGGTCGAAGCCGCGACCAGGTGCTGGGTCGCAACCCGATGGAGTTCACCCATCCCGACGACGTCGCCGCGTCGAACCGGGCGTCGTCGGTGGCCCGGGCCCAGGGACGCCAGGCGCCCATTGAGAAGCGGTACCTGCGGCCCGACGGCACGCAGGTGTGGGGTCTGCTGCATCTGGCCTATCTGGGCTCGGGCAGCGGGCAGGCGCAGGTGCTGGGACAGGTCGAAGACATCACCGCGCGCAAGGCGCAGGAGAGCCGCCTGCTGCACGCCGCGGCCCGCGACCCGCTGACCGGCCTCGCGAATCGGGTTGCCGTGCTGAATCGGGTACGGGCGGCGCTGACCAGGACATCCGGACACGGGCAGCTCACTGTCGTGCTGTTTTGCGATCTGGACCGGTTGAAGCTGGTCAACGACGGCCATGGTCACGCCGTCGGGGACGAGTACATCCGAGCGGTGGGCCAGCGGCTTCGCGCCAGTGTACGAGCCGACGACACCGTCGGGCGTCTGGCCGGCGACGAGTTCGTCATCGTGCTGGAAAATGTCCGCAGTCCGGATGAGGCCATCGGCCTCGCGGCCCAGATTCTCGGCGGCGTGCACCGGCCGTTACGACTGGCCGGGGCCACCTTCACGCCGTCACTGTCGATCGGGGTGGCGTTCACGCACGACGGGGCGATGACCGCTGAGGAGCTGCTCAGCCAGGCGGACGCCGCCATGTACCGGGCAAAGTCCGGCGGCCGGGGCGGATGGCAGGTCTACGAGCCCGGAATGCGCAGTACCGCCTCCGCCCAGCTCGAGCTCCGCAACGACGTGCCGACCGCGCTGGTCGAGGGGCAGTTCGTCCTGCACTACCAGCCGGTCGTACGGCTCGCCGACCGGATGGTGCTAGGCCACGAGGCGCTGCTGCGCTGGAATCACCCGCGGCTCGGGTTGCTGGCCCCCGCCGAGTTCCTCGACGTCATTTTGGACACCGAGTACGAGACGCCGGTCACCAACTGGGTACTGCAGCAGGCCTGCCGCGATGCCGGCCGGCTGGGGGGTCCGGAAGGTGGACCCGGCGCGGTCGCGGTGAACCTGAGTTCGCAGCAGCTGGGTCGGTGCGACCTTCCCGCGGTACTGCGACGCACCCTTGCCGCGACCGGTCTTGCCCCGGGGGGGCTGGTTCTTGAGCTGACCGAGGATCGACTGCTGTCGCGCGCGGAGGGCGCCCTGGAGATTGCCCGGTTACGTGAGATGGGGATACGGGTAGCAATCGACGATTTCGGCACCGGCTACGCCGGGCTCGGCTACCTGCAGCGATTCCCGGTGGACATCGTCAAGTTGGACCGTAGCTTCGTCGGACGCGTCGTCGCGGACGAGGTGAGCCGGCACATCTGCCAGAGCGTGATCGAACTCACCGCCCGCTGCGGGCTCAAGCTGGTGGCGGAAGGCGTGGAGACCGAGGAAGAGGCGGGGGTACTGCAGACCCTCGGCGCGGGATATGCCCAGGGATTCCTCTTCGGCCGTCCCGAGCTGATCGCCCCGACGTCCTAGTCTGCGCGCCATGACGCGCAGCGTGGTGGTGACGGGAGCCAACAGCGGCATCGGGCTCGCGACGACGTTGCTCCTTGCCAAGTCCGGATTCGACGTGATCGGCACCGTCCGATCCACCGCCAAGGCCGACGTGCTTGTCGGGGCAGCCGAGGCCGAGCAGGTGGTCGTTCGGACGGTGCTGTGCGATGTCACGGACCGCGCGGCGACCGTCGCCGCCTTTGCCGAGATATCGGCGCTGACCGCCGGCGGCCCTTGGGCGGTCGTCAACAACGCCGGTTACGCCCAGGCCGGGGCCATCGAGGACGTCGACGACGAACACGTCCTTCGGCAGTTGGAAACCAATCTGGTCGCGCCGGCCCGGGTGGCCCGGCTGGTCCTTCCCGCCATGCGCGCGCGAGGGGAGGGGCGGATCGTCAACATTTCGTCGGTCGCCGGTCGGGTCTCCCTGCCGGTGCTGGGCTGGTACTGCGCCTCCAAGCGCGGCCTGGAGGCGATGACCGACGCGCTGCGCATGGAGGTCGCGCCGTTCGGGGTGCGGGTTTCGCTGGTCGAACCCGGCAGCTTCGGCACCGGCATTTGGGGGGAGGCCGACTATCCGAAGGATCCGGCCACGCCGGAATACGCCACCGCCTACGCGCGGGGTGCCGGGGGAACCAACGCGGCGAGCCGGTTCATGCCTGATCCGATCTGGGTCGCCCGGACCGTGCGCCTCGCGCTCACCTCGCCTGTCCCGCTCGCCCGCTACCTGGTTGGGGTCGACGCGGTCGGCGGCACCATCGCCGAACGCGTGCTCCCCACATTCATCAGCGACCGCGTCAAGGCGATCACCGCGGGCCTGGCGCGGCTGCCGTTTCAGCGCTGAGCCGCGGCACGGTGGCGGGGCGCCGAACAGCTGCGACTCACGCCTGACACGAGGCGTTCCCGACGAGGAACGCCTGGTGGCGGAGGATGCGAGATTCGAACTCGCGAGGGGTTGCCCCCAACACGCTTTCCAAGCGTGCGCCCTAGGCCAACTAGGCGAATCCTCCGTCGGGCAGGATACCCGGACATGACCCTGCCCCCGGACGCGAACGCCGCAGCTGACGTCGTCGTGGCCGATGTCACCGACTGGTCCGGACCGGGCGCGCCGTCGTCGGCCGCGGCCGTCGATGCCCTGCTGGACCGGATCGCTCGGCTCAACCCCGCGCTGCACGCGGTGCTGGAAACCGATGAGAGCGGCGCCCGCGCGCAGGCTGCGCTCCGCGACGCAGAGACCGCGGCCGGGTACCGACGAGGACCGCTGCACGGCGTGCCCTTCCTGGTGAAGGGCAACATCGATGTGGGCCCGACCTCGCCGCTGCGGACAACCGCCGGCTCGGCGGCGCTCGCCGGCTCGGCTCCGCCTGCGGCCGACGCCCCAGCCCTGGCCCGGATCCGGGCCGCGGGCGGTGTCCTGATCGGCAGCGCCAATCTCTCGGAGTGGGCGAACTTCCGATCCACCGGTTCCTCCTCTGGCTGGTCCGCGCTCGGCGGCCAATGCCGCAACCCGCACGGCCCGGACTACTCGCCCGGTGGGTCGTCGGCCGGCTCTGGCGCCGCGGTCGCCGCGCGGTTGGCCCCGTTCGCGTTGGGGACCGAGACCAACGGATCGATCCTGTGCCCCGCCTCGCTCAATGGCGTCGTGGGCGTCAAGCCCACCCTCGGGCTGGTTCCCGGCCAGGGGGTGGTGCCGATCGCCGGATCGCAGGACGTGATCGGTCCGCTAGCCCGCACCGTTGCCGATGCGGCCCTCGTCTGGTCGGTTCTGGCCGGCCGCGAGCCGGTCACCCTGTCACCGCGCGCCCTGGACGGAGCCCGCATCGGGATCCCCCGCGCGGTTTACTGCGGCTATGACGCCGCGGCTGATGCCGCGCTGGAGGCGGCCCTCGGCGTGCTGTCCCGCCTCGGTGCGGTCATCATCGACCCCGCGGACATCTCCACGGCGGCCGCGCTCCGCGACGAACCGCATGAGATGACGTTGCTGCTGTGCGAATTCCGGGACGACTTGGCGGCCTACCTCACGAGCCGACCGGGCGGCCCGGCAGGCCTCGCCGACATCATCGCGTTCAACCTGGAACACGCCGAACTGGAGCTTGCGTTTTTCGACCAGGACCTGCTGGAACGGTCCGCGGCATCGGGGGGCCGCAACGATCCGGCGTATGCCCCCGCTCGCGCGGCCTGCTTGCGGCTCGCCAGGACGGAAGGGATTGACGCCACCCTGGCCCGGCACCAGCTCGATGCGCTGCTGATGCCGAGCTACCCGGCCGCCTGGCCGATCCGGCTCGGGAGCGGCGGCGACGGGAACATCGCGGGATCCGGGGCGGCCCCCACGGCGATTGCCGGGTATCCGGCGGTCACCGTTCCGGCCGGGCTGTCACCCCAGGGATTGCCGCTCGGGGTGATGTTCGCCGGGACGGCCGGGACGGACGCCCGATTGCTGGGGTACGCCTACGCCTTCGAGCAGGCCACCCACCACCTGGTCGACCCGATGGTCTTAGCGACGCCGCATTAGACTCGACGCCAGACCCCTCGTGCGGCGACTATCTCGCGAACCCCCCCAGGGCCGGAAGGCAGCAAGGGTAAGCGAGCTCTGGCGGGTGTGCGGGGGGTCCCCAACATTGCGGTTCAGGAGGTCGACCGGTGAGTGCCGCGCTCTACAACCGCTACCGGCCGCGAACCTTCAGCGAGGTTGTCGGGCAGGACCACGTGACGGCGGCGCTGACCGAGGCGTTACGCACCGGACGCACCCACCACGCCTATCTGTTCAGCGGACCTCGCGGCTGCGGCAAGACCTCCAGCGCCCGGATCCTGGCCGCGTCGTTGAACTGCGAGAAGGGCCCGACGCCTGAGCCGTGCGGGGTGTGCGAGCAGTGTGTGGGGATCCGCACCGGATCGTCGATCGACGTGGTCGAGATCGACGCGGCGTCGCACGGCGGCGTTGATGACGCGCGTGACCTGCGGGAACGCGCCCTGTACGTCCCGGCCAGCGCCCGCTATCGCGTGTTCATCATCGACGAGGCGCATCAGGTCAGTCGCGACGGTTTCAACGCGCTGCTCAAGATCGTGGAGGAGCCACCCGCCCACCTGGTGTTCGTGTTCGCCACCACGGAGCCGGAAAAGGTGCTGCCAACCATCCGGTCACGCACCTTCTCCTACGCCTTCCGGTTGGTACCGCCCGCGCAATTACGGGCGCACCTGGCGCGGATCTGCGCAGCCGAGGGCGTCGAGGTGGAACCCGAGGTGCTTCCGCTCGTGGTTCGGGCCGGTGGCGGCTCGGTCCGGGACGCGATGAGCGTGCTGGATCAGCTGATCGCCGGCGGCGCGATCCAACTTGCGCAGGCGAGCGCGTTGCTCGGCGTGACCGAGACCGTGCTGCTCGATGACGCGGTGGAGGCGTTGTCCGCCCGGGACGGGGCGGCCCTGTTCGGGGTGGTCGACCGCGTCGTCGGGGCGGGCCATGATCCGCGGCGGTTCTCCGCCGACTTGCTGGAAAGACTGCGTGACCTGGTGCTGCTGCAGGCCGTTCCGGAGGCGGCGGAACGCGGCTTGGTCGAAGGAGTGGCGCCGGATCAGCTGACGCGCATGCGCCGGCAGGCCGGGTCGTTGGGCGCCGCTGAACTTTCCCGCGCGGCCGACACCGTGCACGCCGGGCTGGTCGACATGCGGGGGACCGCCTCCCCGCGGTTGCTGCTGGAACTGGTCTGCGCCCGCCTGTTGCTTCCCGCCGCGGACGGCGGGCCGGCCTCGACCCTGGCCCGGCTCGATGCTGTCGAACGGCGGATCGCGCTGGGCGCTCACGCGGGCCCGGCGCTGGCCGCCGCCCCGGGCCTGAGCGTGCAGGGGGAGGCGCCCCGTCAGCCCGCTGCCCCACGGGGCGGCGGACCCGGAAGCCCCGCCGAGGGAGCGCGGCCGGTTGCCGCCCGCCCGGCGCCTGCCCGCGCCGCGGGTGCCCCGGCAGGCGCTGCCGATACCCCGGCGCCTGGCCGCGGGGCGGATGACCTGGCGGGTCCGGGCGCTGCCGATACCCCCGTCTCCGCCGGCACCGCCGAGACCCCGGCGCGTCCTGCCGCGACGGACACCCCGGCGCCTGCCGGTCCCGCCGATACCACGTCGCCTGCCGGGCCCGCCGACACCCCGGCGCCTGCCGGCACTATCGACGTGCAGGCGCTGCGGCACGCGTGGCCGCTGATCCTGGAGGCGGTCAAGCGACGCAGTCGGGTGCCGCACGCCATGCTCTCCCAGCACGGGGAGATCACCGCTGTCGAGGGCGACCGGGTGGAGGTGGCCATCACCCGGCCGCCGATCGCCCGGCAGTTCAAGACCGGACCGGGCGTGGACATTCTCACCGAGGCGTTGGTCGAAGTCGTGGGTGGCCGCTGGCGGGTCAGCGTCGTCGAGACCCGGCCCGAACAGCTCAGGCCGGCCGCCGAGGGTTTCGCCCCGGGGGATGAACCGGCCCCCGACGACGCGAAGGACCGCGCCGTCCACGAGGAGGACGATGCGGGGGCCGCACCACAACGGCCGGCGCCGCCCGACCCGATCGGATTGCTCAAAGACGCCTTTGGCGCGACGGTCATCGAGGAGACCGATTCGCCGAGTTGAGGGCTGGCCCGTACGGCAGCGGCCGATCCGCGGTCCTGGCCCGTACGCTGGGCAGATGGCCAAGCAGGGTTTTCCGGGCGGCGGCGGGCAGCCGAACATGCAGCAGTTGATGAAGCAAGCGCAGAAGATGCAGCAGCAGATGATGGAGGCGCAAGCCACGCTCGCTGCGACCGAGGTTGAGGGCAGCGCCGGCAATGGGCTGGTCACCGCGACGGTGTCCGGCGGCGGGGAGTTGCTCCGGCTGGTGGTGCAGCCCGAGGTGGTGGATCCCCAGGACGTCGACACCCTCGTGGACCTGGTGGTGTACGCGGTGCAGGACGCCCAGAAGAAGGCGGCAGCACTGCAGCAGGACGCGATGGGCCCACTGGCTGGCGGCCTCCCCGGCCTGCCGTTCTAGGTCGCGGGCATGTACGAGGGTCCGGTCCAGGACCTCATCGAAGAGCTCGGGCGGCTACCCGGCGTAGGCCCGAAGTCGGCGCAGCGCATCGCGTTTCATCTGCTGGCTGCCGATCCGGCTGATGTCGCCCGCCTCGCACACGTCCTCACCGAGGTGAAGGACAAGGTCCGGTTCTGCCGGGTCTGCGGGAACGTGGCCGAGGCTGAGGAGTGCCGCATCTGCCGCGACCCGCGGCGCAGTACCGAGGTCATCTGCGTGGTCGAGGAGCCCAAGGACATCGTGGCCATCGAGCGCACCCGGGAGTTCCGGGGCCGCTACCACGTGCTGGGCGGGGCCATCTCGCCGATCGAAGGCATCGGGCCCGACGACTTGCGCATCCGGGAGTTGCTGTCCCGGCTCGCCGATGATCAGGTCACCGAGGTCATCTTGGCGACCGACCCCAACACCGAAGGGGAGGCCACCGCCACCTACCTGGCGCGCATGCTCGCCCCGATGGGGCTGCGCGTCACCCGGCTGGCCAGTGGGCTGCCGGTTGGTGGTGACCTGGAGTACGCGGACGAGGTCACCCTGGGTCGAGCCTTCGAAGGACGCCGGCTCGTCGAGTCCTAGCCCTCCCGGCTGTTCGGGTCCTACCCGGCTGCGCCCCCCGGCAGCGGCTTCGCCGCTGCCGGGGGGCGCAACTGCGCCGGGCTCGGTGCACCTCCCACGCCGGTCAGGGACAGTCCCCCCGAGGCGAACGTCAGGCTGCGAGGCAACCCCGCCGCGGTCAGGCAGTAGGTCCCGAGGTCGACCTGTCCGGCCAGGTCCCGGGTCAACGGCGGGCCGCCGGGCGCGGAGGTCACGATGAAGCAGCGCGCCGCGGCGAGGGTGCCGGTCGCCGGCAGCTCCAATCCGGTCCGCACGCTGAAGGCGGCCGCGTTCACGGCCAGCACCGGCAGGTCGACGCTGAACACCCGCTGCACCCCCGCGTCGAACTTGGCGGGCACCGGCTTGCCCGGGCCGGCGACCAGGAAGCAGCTCACCTTCGCCCCGGTCCGGCTGGTGCAGGCCACGCTGCCCGCCGGCGTCCCGAACAGCGATGCCGTCGAACCTGGCTCGGTGACGTCGACCCGGAACCGGTCCCGGCCGGCGAGAAACACGGCCACGGTGGCCCGCCGCCCGGTGGTGGCCCGCGCGTCGTAGGTGGCCCGCAAGGACCTGCCGGTCCCCGCCGCTGCCCGCGCGGCGAGATCCTCGGCGACCGAATTCGGTGCGCTGATCGAAGCCGCCGCCGGGCGGCCCGGATGACTGCTGCTGCACCCGGCGAGGCTGAGGGCGCCGAACGCGACGAGGGAAACAGCGAGCTGCCGGGGCATGGCCGCGAATATGTCACGCGTCGTCACCGCTCCCCGCCGGTAGGCTCGGTCCGTGGCGCTCGTGGTGCAGAAGTTCGGCGGCAGCTCGGTGGCGGACGCCGAGCGCATCAAACGTGTGGCGGAACGGATCGTCGCGACCCGGAAGGAAGGCCACGACGTCGTCGTCGTGGTCAGCGCCATGGGCGACACCACCGATGAGCTGCGCGACCTCGCCGAGCAGGTCACCCCGATGCCCCCCGGCCGCGAACTGGACATGCTGCTGACCGCTGGCGAGCGCATCTCGATGGCGCTGCTGGCGATGGCGATCGCGGCCCTCGGCCATGAGGCGCGCAGCTTTACCGGCAGTCAGGCCGGGATCATCACGGACTCCAGCCATGGCAAAGCCCGTATCATCGACATCACTCCCGGCCGGATCCGCGACGCCGTCGCCGCGCACGCGGTGGCCATCGTCGCCGGCTTTCAAGGCGTCAGCCAGGACACGAAAGACATCACCACGCTGGGGCGCGGGGCGTCCGACACGACAGCGGTGGCCCTGGCGGCGGCGTTGGGCGCGGACCGCTGCGAGATTTACACCGACGTCGACGGGGTGTTCACCGCCGACCCGCGGCTGGTGCCCAATGCCCGCCAACGCCCGGTGGTGTCCTACGAGGAGATGCTCGAGCTGGCTGCCTGCGGGGCGAAGGTGCTGCATCTGCGCTGCGTCGAGTACGCCCGGCGCTACAACGTGGAACTGGTGGTGCGCTCGTCGTACTCCCAAAAACCCGGGACGATCATCACCGCGGAGGGATCTTCGATGGAACAGGCCATCATCAGTGGCGTCGCGCACGACATCAGCGAGGCCAAGGTCACCGTTGTCGGCGTCCCGGACAAGCCAGGCGAGGCGGCCGCCATCTTCCGCGCCCTGGCCGACGCCGAGATCAACATCGACATGATCGTGCAGAACATCTCCGCCGCAGCAACCGCGCGCACCGACATCTCCTTCACGTTGCCCAACTCCGACGGGGCAACGGCGATGGCCGCGTTGGAGAAGATTCGCGGCGCCGTCGGATTCGAGCGAACGTTGTACGACGACCACGTCGGCAAGGTGTCCCTCGTCGGCGCGGGAATGCGCTCGCACCCCGGAGTTTCCGCGACGTTCTTCGAGGCCCTGGCTGCGGCCAACGTCAACATCGAGATCATCTCCACGTCCGAGATCCGGATCAGCGTGGTCTGCCGTGACACCGACGTGCCGGGCGCGGTCCGGGCCATCCACGACGCGTTCGAACTCGGCTCGGAAGAGACCGAGGCGGTCGTCTACGGCGGGACCGGCCGATGAGCCGACGGCCGACCCTCGCGGTGGTCGGCGCCACGGGGGCGGTGGGATCGGTGGTGCGGCAGCTCGTGACCGAACGGGGTGACATCTGGGGGGAGGTGCGGCTGATCGCTTCGGCGCGTTCCGCCGGCCGCCTGCTCGAGGTCCGCGGGGAGCCCGTCGCGGTGCAGGCGCTCGGGCCCGGTGTGTTCGACGACGTCGACGTGGCCGTCTTCGATGTGCCCGACGAGATCAGCGCCGAGTGGGTGCCGGTGGCCGCGGCCCGCGGCGCCGTGTGCGTGGACAACTCCGGGGCCTTCCGGATGGACCCGGACGTGCCGCTGGTCGTCCCGGAGGTCAATCCGCAGGCGGTGCTGACGCGACCGCGCGGCATCATCGCCAACCCGAACTGCACCACCCTGTCGATGATCGTGGCCATGGGTGCGCTGCACCGGGCCTTCTCCCTCACCGCGTTGGTGGTTGCCTCCTACCAGGCCGCCTCCGGCGCGGGGCAGGCCGGCATCGATCGGCTGCAGGCTGAGCTCGAGGCTGTCTCCGGTCAGGGGTTGGGGTCGGTGGCCGGCGACGTCCGCAAGGCTGTCGGTGAGATCGCCGGTGACTCGCCGTTCCCCGCCCCGTTGGCGATGAACGTCGTGCCCTGGGCGGGTTCGGCGAAGGACGACGGCTGGACCAGCGAAGAGCTCAAGGTGCGCGCCGAGTCGCGCAAGATCCTCGGGTTGCCCAAGCTGGCGGTCAGCGCGACCTGCGTCCGGGTGCCGGTCATCACCGTGCACTCCCTCGCGGTCCACGCGGTGTTCGCCGAGAAGGTGTCGGTAGGAGCCGCGCGGGAGGTGCTTGCCGAGGCCAAGGGCGTGGAGCTGGTGGATCTGCCCACGCCGGCGGATGTGGTCGGCACGGATCCCACGTACGTGGGTCGGCTGCGCCAGGCGCTGGACGACCCGCACGCGTTGGACCTTTTCCTGTGCGGTGACAACCTGCGCAAGGGCGCCGCCCTGAACACGATGCAAATCGCCGAGCTGGTGGCAGCCGAATTTCCCGGCTGAACCGCCCGTCCCGCCGCCTGGCCCCGGCTGCTAGGCGGGGACGTGCCGCCGGACGAAGGCCAGCTCGGCCGCCATCTGCCGGATCCGCTCCTCGGCCACGAACGACCCGTGGCCCGCATCGAAGCGGTACACCTCATGGTCCTTGTCGAGCCCGGCCAACGCGGTCAGGTAATTCTCGATCTGCCGGATCGGACAGCGTGGGTCGTTCGCGCCGGCGAGGATCAGCACCGGCGCGCGCACCTGGTCGACGTAGGTCAGCGGTGAGGCCTTCCGGTAGGCATCCGGGACCTCGGCGGGCGAGCCGCCGAACAGGGACCGGTCGAAGGCCTTCAGGCCCTCCATCTCGTCTTCGAAGGCCGCGACGTAGTCGGCAACAGGTACCGCCGCCGACCCGGCGGCCCAGAGCTGCGGTTGGGTGCCGAGCCCCAGCAGTGTCAGGAATCCACCCCATGATCCGCCGCTGAGCACGCATCGGGCGGGGTCGATGACCCCGTCGGCGACCAGGTGGTCGCGTACCGCCGCGATATCGGCGAGTTCGATGAAGCCGGGCGATTGATCGATGGCGTCCCGCCAGGCGCTGCCGTACCCGGTGGATCCGCGGTAGTTCACCATCACGACGGCGTACCCGGCATCCACCCAGGCCGCCGCCCGCACGTGCCAGGAATCGCTGTCGTTCCAGGTCGGCCCCCCGTGGGCCAGGAACACGGCCGCGTGCGGCCCCACCCCATCCGGTGGTACCCGCAGGAAGCTGTGCACTTCCCCGCCCGGCCCGGGGCTGAGTACGTCGCTCACCGCGACGGACGGCGGCGCGGGCCGGCCGGCGCGGGGGACTACCTCCGCTCCCGAGCCGTCCCTGATGCTGGGCGGGGCGGCGGCGCAGGACCAGGCGTACCAGACCTGATCATCGGGCCGGACTTCGACACCGTCGACGACGCCCGCCGGAACCTCGACCGGAGTGATCGTCAGGTCCGGCAGCGCCACCCGGTGCAGCGTGGTCCGCCCGCGCTGCTCGCAGGTGACCAGCAGCCATGACCCATCAGGGGCGGCCACGGCCGAGAGCTCACCGTCGAGAGGTAGCGCAAGTTCGCGGACCGCGCCGGTCAACGGGGACCAGACCAGCAGCTCGGCCCGCCCGGCCCGCTCATGGGCAACCAGCAGTTCAGCGCTGTCGCCCAGGAAACCGAGCGCGTGAAGTCCTTTGCCTGGGCCGTCGTCCAGGTCGGCAACTGCCTCCCCGGCGAAATCC
>DASYGP010000025.1:0-2232 GCA_035999615.1 Mycobacteriales bacterium | reverse complement strand
CGGCCTGGACGGCCTCTGGGGCATGTACCAGTGGCTCGACCGGGCGCCGCGAGGGCGAAACGAGGCGCGCGACCCCGACGACCCGCTCAACTGGTTCCTCCGCCACGACGAGTACCACCACGCAAACGGGGCCAGCAAATAGCTGGACCCGGGTGGCTGCCGGCGGCGTACAACCACCCAGATCACCCGTTCCGGGGCGGTAACGACGCCACTCTGGCGACCCAGGTTGCCGACCATATCGGCGGTTATAGGTCGTGAGCCGTCGAGCAGGGTTGATCACGTAATGTAGCAAGAGTGCTATCCAGTCCCAGCGACGGATCGCCGACTCGGCGCCTCTTTCCGCGGTTGAGGGGGCGGCGGTCACTAAGCGCAGATCTGCCAGTTCGGGGCTGCTACCGCGGGACCAGGTGCGAGCCTGGGTGTCCGCGGCGAAAGCGGTCGGCTGTGTACCGGTCGGTGTGCTCGGCTGGAAGGGGTGGGTGGTGTCATCACGTTATCGCCGGAATGCCAGGGGCTTGCTGGCGTGCTCTGTTTGAGCCTGGGGTCAGGCTCACTCGCGGGCGGGACTGTGGGCCGCGTGCACCGTGATGACCGTCGTCCTGAGGTGGGGACCGGCGCGCCGCAGGTGGCTGCGCCGACGTAGGCTCTGCAGACGTGGAGCCTGGGCTGAGGTTCGCCGGCTTGCTGAGGCAGCTGCGGACCGAGGCGCGGCTGACGCAGGAGGAGCTGGCCGAGCGGGCGGGGCTGAGCCTGCGGTCAGTCAGCGACCTGGAACGGGGCATCAATCGGACTGCGCGCAAGGATAGTGCCCTGATGCTGGCCAGTGCGCTCAAGCTGACCGGCCCGGTGCAGGAGGCATTCGTCGCTGCCGCCCGCGGCCGGGCCGAGTCGGCGCGGGTGCTGGCGGTCAGGAGCGAGGCCGCGCCGGAGTCGTCAGCCGCCGCCGCGGCGCGGACTCTGCCACGTGACATCGGCGGCTTCACCGGCCGCGAACGCGAGCTGGCGGGCCTGGAGAAGTCGCTGGCCACGGTGGTGGGTGGCGGCTTGGTAGGCATCTACGCGATCGACGGGATGGCCGGCATTGGCAAGACGACGTTCGCCGTGCACGCCGCGCACCGGCTCGCCGGGCGCTTCCCTGACGGGCAGTTCTTCCTCCCGCTGCACGCGCACACCGCTGGTCAGTCACCCGTCGACCCGGCCGATGCCCTGGCGAGTCTGCTGATGACGGCGGGGGTGGCCGTTCAGCACATCCCGCCTGGCCTGGAAGCGCGGGCAGCGAAGTGGCGAGACCACGTCGCGGGCAAGAAAATTCTGCTGCTCCTCGACGACGTTGCCGGGCACGAGCAAGTGCGGCCGCTGCTGCCCGGCAGCGCCGCCAGCCTGGTGCTGGTCACCAGCCGACGGCGGCTGACCGCGCTCGAGGACGCCATCGTGATCAGCATCGACACCTTGTCTCCCGATGAGGCGTGGGCGCTGCTCGTCCGGCTCGCTGACCGGGCCGACCTTGAACTGGACGAGGCCGCCGGCCGGGAGATCACCCGGCTGTGCGGGTTCCTGCCGCTGGCGATCGGAATGCTTGCCCGGCGGCTCAGGCATCACCCGGCCAGGACTGCCGCCGAGCTCGCGGCCGAGCTGGCCGCTGCGCGCGACCGGCTGGCGGTCATGCGCGCGGAGAACCTGTCCGTAGCGGCGGCGTTCGATCTGTCCTATCAGGACCTCACGGCGGATCAGCAAAGGCTGTTCCGGCGGCTCGGCCTCACGCTGGGACCAGACATCGACGCGTACGCGGCCGCCGCGCTGGACGACACGAGCCTCGAGGATGCCCGGCGCCAGCTGGACGAGTTCTACGATCATCATCTGCTCACTGAGCCGGCGCCGGGCCGGTACCTGCAGCACGACCTGCTGCGTGAATATGCACGCGCGCTCGTCGCGGCCGACCAGCCGATACAGGCGCGCGCAGCCGTCGAACGGCTGATCAACTTCTACGCTCACGTTGCCGCCGGCGCGTGCCGGCACATCGCGACCTGGACCACGGCCGGCGGACGACTGCCGCCGACCGATCCGCCCGCCAGCGCCCCACAGCTGACCACGTCACAGGAAGCAGCCGGCTGGCTGGACGCCGAGCGCCCCAACTTGCATGCGGCGGTCAGCTACGCGGCAGCCGAGGGGATGCCGCTGCACTCGATCGCGATCGCCGCGGCGATGGGCGGTTACCTGCGCGCCCGCGGCCAC
>DASYGP010000001.1:0-15508 GCA_035999615.1 Mycobacteriales bacterium | reverse complement strand
CCGCGCTGCGCGACGGCCAGCAGCCCGACCTCGAAGACCCCGATGAGGCGATCGCGCTTTCCACCGTCCGCGCGCTGCTGGACCGGGGTGATCTAAGCGATGAGGAGTACCAGGCGGCGAGGGGACAGCTCGGTGAGCGGGTGCTGTTCGAGTTGATCACCCTGGTCGGCTTCTACGCGCTGATCGCGTTGCAACTGCGGGTGTACCGGGTGCCGCTGCCACCCGGCTGATCGCGTGGCCTACCGGGGGCCGAGGCCGGTCTGGCCGTCGAGAAGCTCCCGGGCCGCGTCGAGGTGACCGGCGTGCCGGGCCGTCTCCTCGATCATGTGCAGGGCGATCCAGCGCAGGTCGGTGACCTCGTTGTCGTCGTCGCCGGGGTGCCGACCCAGCGGCGCCGAGGACAGCGGCTCGGCCGCCAGCAAGGCGTTCCCGATCGCGCACTGCTCGCGGTAGAACGCGATCACGTTGGCGGTCGATTGGTTGGTGCGGAACGGTCCATCCGAACCCTCGTCGCCGTCCCCAGCCCAGGTCGGCGGCACGGATCCGCTCGCGACCCGCTGAAACCAGTGCCGCTCGGCGAAGGCCAGGTGCTGGATCAGGCCCAGCGGGGTCCAGCCCGAAGGCAGCAGCGGAGCACGCAGCGCGTCGTCGTCGAGGCCGGCCACGATCGCGAGCACGCTCCCCCGCTGCGCATCGAGAAAGGCGATCAGCGCGGCGGACTCGGGGTCCCGGTGCGAAGTCATCGGATGAACCGGAAGAGCCTGGCCTGCGGGCGCAGGGCGTGCGGGACTCCCGCGAATTGGTGGACACCCACCGAGAACAGCACGCCGTCAGGCGCGTGGAAGACCTGCTCGAGCAGGCCCGACTCCCCCAGCCAGCGCCGCACGGCGGGGGTCAGGTCTGGAGCCCTCCTGCTCCGGGTCCAGATCACTGTTGCGTCGGGCGCGCAGAGCATCGGCAGGGCCTCGATCGTGCGGTGGACGTCGTCATCGCTGATGTTGCCGAACACACCAGCCATCAGTATCAGATCAGCGGGAACCAGCCCGACGTACGCGGCAAGGTCGCCGGCATCTGCGTCGACGATCGCGACGTTGGCGAGCGCCGCCCGCTCGACGGCTGCCCGCGCGGCGGCGACGTTGCGCGGGTCAGATTCAAGGAGCGTCGCCCGCACGCGACTCCCGTCCGGGCGTTCGGCAAGAACGCCGAGCACATCGTGGCCCTGCCCGGCACACACGCTCAGCGCCGTCAGCCGCGCGTCCGGACGTTCATCCAGCCAGCGTCCGATGGCCTGCTGAATGAAGCGCAGGCGGCGCGCCAACGGGGAGGTCTCGTCGTCGTATGACTCGTGCCACGCCAGCCAGTCCCTCCCCACCGCCACCCGGCGAACGATGCCAGAGAAGCGGCACGCGGAATCGGGGAGGTCCCCGGTCGACCTTCGACCGGGGAGCTCCCCGAATGCGGGAGAGCGGGTCAGCCCGCGGCGGTCGCCGGGGTAGTGGTCGTGGTGAAGCCCTCGAGCTTGTTCGCCTTCACCGCGTAGGAGTTAGTGAAGGTGTCCCCCAGCTTGACCTTGGCAACGTCCACGCCAATGTCCTTCTCCATCGCGTAGACCGTCTTCGGGCCGCCGGCGGGCATCAGGCCATCCGGCAGGAACTGGCCCTTGTCAGAGGTCAGCCCGTCGACGTACTGCTGCTTGGTGATTGTGCTGTTCGACACGAACTGCGGGGGCAGTTGGGCCGCGATGTCGGCCGCCGAGTGGGTGGAGATCCAGTGCATCGTCGCGACCAAGGCATCGACGACGCCTTGCACGGCCTGCTGGTGCGCGTTCACCCAGGACGCCTGGGCGAGTACGCCCGCCGCCGGCCACGCCCCACCGAGCGCCGCGGTCGCGCCGCTCGTGGTCGCCAGGTCGATCGCGGGGTAGGCCAGGTGCTTGGACTCAAGCGCGCCGACCGTCGGCTGCGTGGTCATCACGCACTGCGCGGTGTTGCGCGAGATGGCGGCGATGGCCGTCGCGCCGGCGCCGACAGCCAGCGGCTTGTACTGGCTACGGGCGATGCCGTGCTGCGAGGCCAGGAACTGGGTCAGCTCGTCGGTCCCCGACCCGAGGTCGGTGACGCCGAGCGTCTTGCTCTTGAAGTCCGCCGCCGAGTGCACGCCGCTGTTGGTCCCGCACATCTCCCGCTCGCCGGGCGCCCCGGACAGCTGCACGAGGTCGATGACGTCCTTGCCTTTGGCCTGGAAGTCGATCGTGTGGATGTACCACGCGCCGGCCATGTCGACCTGCCCAGAGGCCATCGCGGTCTCCGCGCCGACGCCGCCGTTCTGCTCGGTGGAGAGCTCGACCTTCACGCCGTACTTCGTGTAGTAGCCGAGGTTCTGTGCCAGCTGGTAGGGCAGGTAGATCTGCTTGTCGATACCGCCGACCATCAGCCGGACGGTGGGCATCGAGCTGGCAGCCTTGGACGTTCCGGTGCCGCTGCTGGAGCAGGCTGCGGCGCCCAGGGCGATCGCCCCCGCCGCGGCCACGCACATCGCGCGTTTGAACATGGGTGTTCCTTTCGTTGGAGTATTTCTGGGGAGGGCGGACTATCGGAAGGGCGGGCTATCGGGAAGGAATGAGGCTCAGATCGCCTGGGCCTCCGAGCGGCTGGGCGGCCGCCAGGCCAACACGCGCGTCTCGAGCAGCGTGAGGAAATACTCGGCCACCAGCGTGACCACAGCCATGATCAACATGCAGGCGAAGACCGTGTCCATGTCGAACTGGCCCTGGGCCTGGACGATGACCAGGCCAATGCCGTGCTGCGCGCCGAGCACCTCGGCAACCAGCGCGCCGATGATGGCGAACCCGAACGCGGTGTGCAGGCTGGCGATGATCCACGTCAGCGCCGAGGGAATCGTGACGTGCCGCGCGACCTGCCAGGGCGAGGCACCGAGCACCCGTACGTTCGCGACCAGGTTCTGATCGACTTCTCGGACGCCCTGGAAGGCGTTGAAAAAGACGATGAAAAACACCAGGACGGTTGCCAACAGCACCTTGGGGAACGTCCCGAGGCCGAAGGCCACCACGAAGATGGATCCCAGGATGATCCGGGGAACCGAGTTCGCGATCTTGATGTACGGCCCGATGACCGCGGCGAGGAAGCGGTTCTGGCCGAGCAGCAGGCCCAGCACGATCCCGGTTCCGGTACCCAGCAGGAAGCCGTACAAGGCCTCTTTAATCGTGATCCACAAGTTCAGCCAGAGCGAACCGAAGGCGGTGCCCTTGGTGAACAAACTCACCAGGCTGTGGTAGACGCCGGAGGGCTGACCGAAGAAGAACTTGTCCACGATGCCGGCGTTGGTCGACCACTGCCAGGCGCCGACGACGACAAGCGGCAGCAGGACCCGGCAGAGCCAGATCAGCGCCGAGCGCCGGCGGCGGGCGCGCCGGGCGCTGACCTGCAGGCTGGTGTCGATATCCCGGGCAGCCGCCACTGCGGCCGGGGGCGTAGGAACAATCGTGTCCACCGGGGTCTCCTCCGTGGGGGTGAGGGTCGTCGTGTTCATGCGGCGGCCGTCTGCGCGTAGGCACGGTCGACCTCGTCCTTGAGTGAGGCCCAGATTTGGTTCTGCAGTTCGAGGAACCGGGGCTCGTGCCGGATCTGCTGCACCTCCCCGCGGGGACGCGGCAGGTCGATGGCGAAGCTGTGCTTGATCGACCCCGGACCGCTCGTCATGATCAGCACCTGGTCGGCCAGGGCAACCGCTTCATCGAGGTCGTGCGTGATGAACACGACCGACGGCCGGGTCTGCTCCCACAGCCCGAGCAGTTCGGTCTGCATGATCGACTTGGTCTGGACGTCGAGCGCGCCGAACGGCTCGTCCATCAGCAGGATCTTCGGCTCGTTGATCAGCGCGGCCGCCATCGCGACTCGCTTGCGCATGCCGCCGGAGAGCTGATGCGGGTAGCGGTCCTCGAATCCGGTCAGTCCCACCCGGCGCAGCCAGTCACGGGCCAACGCGATGGCGCTCTTTTTCGCCATCCCGCCTAACGTCGGGCCGACCATGACGTTGGCCAGCACCGTCTTCCAGGGGAACAGCGCGTCCGACTGGAACATGAAGCTGACGCCTTCGGTGATGCCACGGACCTCGCGGCCACCGACCTTCACCGAGCCGGCGCTCGGCTGCTCGAGGCCCGAGATCTGGCCGAGGGTGGTGGACTTGCCGCAGCCGGTCGGGCCGACGATGGCGCAGAACTGACCGGGCTCGACCGTGAAGGTCACGTCCCGGATCGCGGTGAACGGCTCGCCCTTCGGGGTGAGGAAGCGCTTGGTGAGGGCGCTGATCTCGATGCGGGCGGCGCCGGCTGTTCGGGGCTCGGCCATGGTCGGGTGGGTCCTCTCGCTGGGGTCGTGTGCAGTGCTGGCCGACCGTAAGAAAGAGACCCAGGTCACGTCGCGCTTTAGGCGGAATCACGCGTTCACCGCGTTGATTGCCCTATTGCTCGTTTTGCTCGCGGCGGATTCCTTGTTTGTGCCTAGGCCTGGAAGTCACAATGGAGCCGCCATGAGGACCGTGCGGATGCGCATACGCAAGCTCTCCAGCCAGATCTTCGTCGCGCAACTGGTCATCCTCATCGCCACCATGGCGGTGGGCTTCGTGCTGTCCGCCCGGGCCGAACGCAACCACCTCGATTCGCAGTACGAGTCGCGGGCCGCGTCGATCGCCGAGACGGTCGCCGGCGTGCCGGCCATCCGCGCCTGCATGGCGACGGGCGGCCCCGGGTGCGCGAGCACGATCCAAGACTTCGCCACGAAGACCCAGCAGCAGACCGACGCGTCATACGTCGTGCTGATCGACATGAACCGGATTCGGCACTCGCACCCGGACCCGGGCCTGATCGGGCAGCAGGTGGAGGAACAGATCGTCACCCTGGACGGTCGGGTCCACCGGTCCATCGACAACGGCAGCACCGGTCCGTCCGCGAACGCCCGGGCCCCGCTCTACGGGCCGAACGGCGCGATGGTCGGCGAGGTGTCGGTCGGGATCTCCGAAAGCTCGGTGTCGAGTGCGCTGTGGCGCGAACTGCCGTCGTTCGCCGTGTGGTTCGCCATCGCGCTCGCCATCGGTGCCTTCGCCTCCTGGGGCCTGGCCCGGCGGTTGAAGCGCCGGACGTTCGGGCTGGAGCTGGACGAGATCGCGCGGCTGCTGCAGGAGCGGGAGGCGACCCTGCACGGCATCCGGGAGGGCGTCGTCGCCTTCGACAAGGACGGCAGCATCAACGTCGTGAACGACGAGGCGCAACGGTTGCTGCGCCTGCCGGTCAGCGCGGTCGGCAGCCGGCTGGACGAGGTGTTACCCGAGGGCCGGCTGCGCGACATCCTCGCCGGCGGGACCAAGCAGGACGACATCGTGTTCACCGACGACTTCTGCCTGGTGATCAACCGGATGCCCGTGACATTCGGCGGCCGGCCGCACGGCGCGGTGGTGACGCTGCGGGATCGCACCGAGATGGCCGGCCTGCTGCGCGAGCTCGACGGCGAACGGAGCCTCACCGAATCGCTCCGCGCGCAGCAGCACGAGTTCTCCAACCGGATGCACGCGGTGGCCGGGCTGCTGGAGCTGGGCCGCACCGGCGAGGCGCTGAGCTATGTGACGGAGATCCGCGGCACCGCAGCCGAGTTCGACAACACGTTGCGCTCCCGGATCGCCGCGCCGCAGATCGTCGGGCTGCTGCTGGGCAAGGCGGCGGAGGCCAGCGAGCGCAACATTGAACTCGTGATCTCGCCCGAGACCTGGCTCGGTGATCTGCCGAGCAAGGCCCAGGCGCTCACCACGGTCGTCGGCAATCTCGTGGATAACGCCTTCGACGTGCTCGCGGACGTGCCGGCACCGCGGCGGGTCATCGTCGAGATCATCGACGAGCCGACGGTGCTCACGGTGACGGTCTGCGACAACGGCCCGGGGGTTCCCGCCGGCGCCGAACAGCTGATCTTTCAGGATGGGTACACCACCAAGCCGCATACCGACGGCCGGCGGGGCGGGCTCGGGTTGGCGCTGGTCCACCGGCTGGTGACGCGGTTGCATGGCTCCGTGGAGGTTTCGGAGGGGCCGGGCGCGCAGTTCACCGTGCGGTTGCCCAAGCAGCCGGCACCCGCGGTCGTCGACGCCAGATGACCGCGGGGGCGCTCAGCGTGCTCGTCGTCGACGACGACTACCGGGTCGCTGACATCCACGCCGCGTTCGTCGATCGCGTGCCCGGATACGCCGTGATCGGGAAGGCACATTCGGCGCAGGAGGCGCGGACCGCGGCGCGCACCCTGCACCCGGATCTGGTGCTGATGGACATCTACCTGCCGGACGGCGACGGTCTGGACGTGGTGCGTTCGCTGCTCGACGAGCCGGACCCGCCGGCCGTCATCGTGATCTCCGCGGCTCGCGAGATCGCCTCGGTGCGGCAGGCGATGCAGCTGGGCGCGGTGCACTACCTGGTCAAACCGTTCGGCTTCCACGTGCTGGCCGAGCGACTGATCGCGTTTCAGAAGCTGCGCCGCCACCTGACCGGGTTGCAGGAGCAACCGGAGCAGGCGGATGTGGACGAGCTGTTCGGGCTGCTGCGCGCGCCTGCTGTCGCGCTGTCCCGTCCGGATAAGGGGCACTCCGCTCCGACGCTGGAACTGGTGCGCAATGCCGTACCGGCCAGCGGGGAGGACGTCTCAGCCGCCGAGGTCGCCGACGCCGTGGGCATCAGCCGGGCGACCGCGCAGCGCTACCTGACCTATCTGGAACGGCACGGCGTCGTGAAGTTGCAGCTGCGGTACGGGGCCACCGGGCGCCCCGAGCACCGGTATCACCGCATTCGTTGAGCGCGTCGGCGCCGTTGCCGGCCGCGGGCCGACCGCGCTGCACCGATGTGTGGCAAATCGGGGTAGCCGCCCGGCGTGTCCACCCCCAATCGCCGCACCACGAGCAGGAGTGCAGGCCCGGGCCAGCTAGCGGGCGCGGATACCGTCGAGGACGTAGCTGAGCAGGCGCTGGTTCTGCGCCAGGTCGGCGTTGCGGGCCATGCACATGCCGCCGACGAGTTGCATCAGGTCGCCGGCGTCGATGTCCCGCCGCGCGGTGCCAGCGGCCTGCGCGCCCGCCAGAACGGCGCCGGCAGCGACCGCGATCCGTTCACGCAGCTGGACCGCGAGGTCGGGGTTCTTCTCGAATGCCTCGTGCAGCTCGGTGAGAAACGTCCGCTTGACCTGGACATAGCGCACGAACGCCTCAAGCCAGGCGGCGAGCGCCTCCCACGGCTGGTGCGTTTGCACGACGTCGGCGGCGACCGCGACCAGCTCATCGACGTCCTCGCGGTAGACCGCCTCGACCAGGTCGATGCGGCGGGGGAAGTGCCGGTAGAGCGTGCCGACGCCGACGTCGGCGGTCTTGGCGATCTCCTCCATCGACGCCTCGCTCCCCCGCGCGGCGAACACGACGCGGGCGGCCTCGACGAGTCGGGCGTAGTTGCGCCGGGCGTCGGCGCGCATCGGGCGCGCGGCAACCACCGACTCGGTGCTCACGCCGGTCATCGTCCCCTCCTCCCTGCCTTCGCGGCCAATACCGCCCATCCGGGCATTACACGATACGACTTGCGAACCGGAGGCTCCCTCCGTATAGTTACCGGAGGTTGCTTCCGCTTCTGCCTCACTCTACATCCGAAAGGGGCGCCCGAACATGTCAACGGACACGTCCACCGCTCCCACTGCGACCGTCAGCGTCGCTGCCCTCGAGCCCCGGTCCTCCCGTCGCATCAGCCACGCCAGCCTCGTGCTCGGCGTCATCCTCACTTGCCAGCTGATGGTCGTGCTGGACGCGACCATCGTGAACGTGGCGCTGCCGCAGATGCAGCGAGCCTTGAAGTTCTCCACCTCGAGCCTGTCCTGGGTGCTGAATGCCTACACGCTGACCTTCGGTGGTCTGCTGCTGCTCGGGGCCCGCGCGGGTGACCTGCTCGGGCGGCGTCGCACCTTCGTGGCCGGCATTGCAATCTTCATCGGCGCCTCGCTGCTCGGCGGTTTCGCCCCGACCGGCGGCCTGCTGCTGGCGGCCCGCGCGCTGCAGGGTGTCGGCGCGGCGCTCGCGGCGCCCTCCTCGCTGGCGCTGCTCACCGTCATGTTCGCCGAGCCGCGCGAGCGGATCCGGGCCCTGGGCCTGTTCACCGCGGTGTCCGTAGGTGGAGGCGCGCTCGGGCTGATCCTCGGCGGCATGCTCACCGAGTGGGCGTCCTGGCGCTGGGTGATGTTCGTCAACGTGCCGATCGGCCTTGCCGTGATCGCCATCGGGCGATGGGTTCTGCCCGAGACCGCGCGCAGCCGGGGCAGGTTCGACCTGCCCGGCGCTCTGTTCTCGACGCTGGGCATGGGTTCGTTGGTGTTCGGGTTCGTTCGCGCAGCCAGCGACGGATGGAGTGATGCGATCACCCTCGGCTCGTTCCTCGCCGGCCTCGGGCTGCTCACCGCCTTCGTGTTCACCGAGCTGCACGCCGAGGAACCGATCACCCCGCTGCGCCTGTTCAACAACCGCAGCCGCACCACGGCCAACGTCGCCCGCGGCCTGCTGTTCGCCGGCATGTTCGGCCTGTTCTTCTTCTTGACCCAGTTCCTGCAGAACGTCTTGGGCTACAGCTCACTCAAGACCGGCTTCGCGTTCCTGCCGCTGCCGGTGACCGTCTTCTTCGTGTCCCAGCTCACCAGCCGGGTGCTCGTGAACAGGGTTGACGGCAAGCTCCTCACGCTGGTCGGAATTGCCCTGGGCGCCACCGGATTCGGGCTGGCCAGCCAGCTCACCCCCGGCTCCTCCTACGGGCAAGTTCTCGCCAGCCTGCTGCTGTTCGCGGTCGGCAACGGCCTGTCGTTCGTGCCGCTGACCCAGGCCGCCCTGGAGGGTGTGCCGGCCAAGGACGCAGGCGCCGCCTCCGGGCTGGTCAACGTCACCCAGCAACTAGGCGGAACCCTGGGCGTCGCGATCCTCGTCACGATCTTCGGCGCGGCGAGCAAACACAGCAGCCACCTCGTCGACGCCAGCCCGCTGGCCCAGGCGCATCACGCCTTCACCGTCGGCGCCACCCACGCCTTCGCCGGTGCGGCGCTGTTCCTGGCCGCCGCCTTCGCCTTGGTTGCCACCGCCGTCCGTTCACCCCGGACCGGCCGTCCGGTCGCGTAACGAGTCGGGAGCGGGGCAATCGATGTGGAGTTCGGGCAGCGCTTGCCGGGGCCACGTGCAAGGCAGCTCCGGGAACCGGGACCGCACCGCGGCATCGTCGAAAGTCATGGGGCAGCAGTCCATCGCTAGGGCCGCTCGGGCCTGTCGGCCCAGCTGTGGGCGGAGCCGGCCGGCTGTAGCGGCGGTGATGTGCAGGGCGGCCCGCGGTAGGTGACGGGGGTATTTCGCGCTGCCGCGGTGCGCGGCGACCATCTGAGCAAGGTCGGTCAGGGTGAGATCGCACGGTCCGCCGATCTCCACGATCTGACCGCGGGTGTGCTGGTCGGCGACGACGCGGTCCACCAAGGCCGCCACGTCGTGTACCGAAACGAAGTTGATGGGGTTCTGCCCGCGGCCGAAGACCAGCGGACGATTGGATCGCCCGGCGGTGCCGGTGAGCAGGTCGATCCACAGTTCCAGAAAGGCGGTCGCCCGCACCACGGTGGCCGGTACGCCGCTAGCAGCCAGATAGGTCTCGGCGGCATGCTTCATCCGGAACAACTCGAACGGACTATCGGGCGCGGCGCCGACGACCGACATGAGCACCATCTCGGCGCCCGCAGCGAGGGCGGCCTCGATCAGCTGGATATTGCCGTCCCGATCGATCGTCGCGGGCGAGCCGCCCCCCGGCCCGGCGAAACCGTGGACGGCCGACACCACGACATCAACCCCGGCGACGGCGGAGGCGGTGCTGGCCGGGTCACGGACATCGCCAAAGACCACCTCGACGCGGTCATCCGCCAGCTGTGCCGCCCGCTGCGGGTCACGGGTCATCAACCGCACCTGCGCCCCGCGGCTCACCAATGTCCCGACGACGAGCCGGCCCAATCGGCCGGTGCCCCCGGCAACGAGCGCCCGGGCGGTCACGGCGCGGTCCCCGGCCTGATCTGGCGCTGGACAGCGGCATCGACGCCCGTAGCGCCCTCATCGACGGGTTCCAGGAACAGGCGCGCCGACATGATCACCCCGTCGTTGACGGTGAACACGATCACGCCACGCAGGAGATGCATGGTTCCATCGGGTCGAGTCCCGCGGTGCTCCCACTCGCTCCACACCGTCTGGCCGGACACGGCCGACCCGACGACCTCGGTGCAGAGATCCGCTATCCCGGTCAGGATCTGGGTCCAGTTCCGGCGCACCTGCTCGCTGCCGACGAAGCTGCGCGCCGGGTGTGCCGGAGTCTCGTTGCGGTACTCGGGCGCGAAGCAGGCGACGATCGCCTCGATGTCGTGCGCGTTCGTCGCGTCTTCCAGCCTGCGCAGGACCGCGGCTGGGTCGTTCCTGGTCACGGACTCCGACATGACGCCTCCGAGGTGGGGACCGGCCGCGGCGGCGAGGCGAAATCCCCCAGCCGGCCGGTCGGCTACTCTGTTCCAGTACACTGGATTCGTTCTATGACTATGGAGTCAACCGTGGAGTCCGTCAAGCCTCGGCGCTACGACGCCAGTCGACGGCGAGAGCAGGCGCGCCTGACCCGCGAAGCGATCATCGCCGTAGCCCGGCGACGGTTCCTCGACGAGGGGTACATCCCAACCACGATCGCCTCGATCGCCGCCGACGCCGGCGCGTCCGCCGACACGATCTACAAGTCCTTCGGCGGCAAGGCCGGGTTGCTGCGCGCGATGTGCCAGGAGGCGCTAGCCGGTTCGGGTTCCGTGCCGGCCGAGCAGCGTTCGGACGCGATGCAGGCCAACGAATCCGACCCGCGGCGGATACTGCGTGGACTCGGCACCCTGACAACTGAGGTTGCGCCGCGCATCGCCCCCCTGTTGCTGCTGCTGGCCACGGCCGGCGGAACCGACCCCGCGGTGGCCCAGCTGCGCGCCGAGCTCGACGCCGCACGGCTGACCCGGATGACCCAGGTCGCCCGAGGACTGGCTGAGAAGACCACGCTGCGAGCGGGCGTGTCGGTCCAGCAGGCCGCCGAGATCATGTGGACCTACAGCTCGCCCGAGCTGTACGGCCTGCTCGTCCTGGGCCGCAACTGGCCGCCCGCACGCTACGGCGATTTTGTCGGCCAGTCGCTCGTCGACGCCCTGTTGGGGCCAGACCCGGGTCGGATGCGCTGACCCGCTCGCTCATCGTCGGTCCCGGACCCGACGACCCACTCTGCCGGCTGGTCTGACTAACCCGCCGCGTTCGGCAGCAGCAGCGATGATCAGGTCACCGATCACGTCATGGTTGGTGCTCGCCCCTACTGTGGGCGGCGTGACCGCGTTCGTGACACCGCAGGTGCAGGTCGACGGGGCCGCTCCGACGGGCGAGGAGATGTTCCATCCGGCGCTGGTCAACTATGGACACTTCACCGCGATGCAGGTCCGTGCTGGCGCCGTCCGAGGGATGGACCTGCACCTGCGCCGGCTGCGGTGCGCGCACCGCGAACTGTTCGGGACCGAACTGGAGACCGAGTGGGTGCGACAGCTCATGCGCCGCGCCATCACGGCGCAGCGTGATGGCTACCTGCGAGTGAACCTCTACGAGGTCGAGCCCGGCGTGCCCCAGGTCATGACCGTGCTTCGGCCGCCGGTTGACGCCCCGACCACACCCCAGACTCTGACCGAGGTGCCCTATGTGCGCCCCTTCCCGCACATCAAGCATGTGGGGTCCTTCGCGCAGATTCGCTACGGCGAGCTCGCCGAGCGGGCCGGCTTCGACGATGCGTTGCTGCTGACCCAGGACGGGCGGATCGCCGAAACGACGATGGCCAACATCGGCTTCATCGAGAACAACAGCGTCGTGTGGCCGGATGCGCCGTGCCTTCGGGGCATCACCTGGCAGCTGCTCGATGCCAGCCTGGACGAGCGCGGGCGTGAGGTCCGGACCGAGGTGGTGACCATGGAGACGATCGACCGGTTCGACGCCGCGTTTCTCGCCAATTCCACCGGTGTCAGCGGGGTCGCACGAATCGGCACGCATGAGCTCCCCGCCGAACACCCGCGGGTGCAGGAGTTGCAGGCGGTCTACGCCGCGCTGCCGTGGGACGCCATCTGACATCGAACGCTGGTTCAAAGAACTCACCGGCTCAGGCGACTTCACGTCAAGTGCGGGCTGCGCTCGACTACGACGCGAACGCCCTCCAGGGTCTGCTGCATACCGAGCCGAAGGTCACTGCGACGATCCTTGCGGCCACAGACGCGTTCGATGACAAACCACATAAATGCGCTGAGGGGTCGTACGACTTCGTAGGACTCGGTAACACGGGTGCCGGCGCCATCCGGCTCGAATAGATAACGCCATTGCATTGTGCCGCCGCCGAATTCAGTCCGGCTGAAGGCGAACTCTCGGCCAGGGTCGGCAGCTGTGATGACCGGCTTGTTGCTCCATCCCGGGCCGCGCTGCACCTTGTTGTGGGCCTTGAATCGGGCCCCGACCTTTGGGCCGGTTGCGCCGTCGAGCCACGCGCACCGCTTCACCTCCGGGCTGAACTCCGGGGTCCTCGTGACATCGGCAACGATCCCGTATACCTCTGCGGGTTGGGCATCCATGTGGACGCTGACCTCGCCTCGATCTAGAGCCTGCATCATGATCTCCTACGGGGTTGGAAGCGGGCCAGGAGCATTTCCGTCGCGGCGTCTGTGAGTTGGCTGAACTGCCCCTGGTCATAGCCGACGTTCGGCTGGTTCGCGACCTGCTGGGTGAACAGTCCACTGATGACTACGGTGAGCAGGCGCACGGCCTCGTCCGTATTTGCCGCAGCGGAAAGCTGTTTACGCCGGGTTGCCTCCGCGAGCTCGGCACGCAAACTTTTTTGAGTTTCAAGGCTAGCTGCGAAGGCCTCCGCGGAAGGCTCGAAGCCGGGCACCGGACGCCAGAACAACAGCTGCGCCAGCGCAGGGTTGCTCACGCTCCATCGGACCGATGCCTGCATGAGTGCCCGGATTCGCTCCACCCCGGGGGGCCGCGCCGCCATGGCGCCGTCAATGGCGTTCTTGTGAGCGGCCACTCCATAGGCGAACAGCGCGTCATACACGGCGTTCAGCGATGGGAAGTACTTGTAAAGAGACGGACCTCGCAGGCCCATTCGGCGCGCCACCTCGGAGATCGACAACGCCCCGACGCCGCCCTCAGCAATGATGGCAAGGGCATACGTGAGCGCCTCAGCGATCGTCTGCTGGCGACGTACCGCCCGTCGGTCAACGAGGGTCGTGGCGGCGCCGAAACTAGTATCTATAGCCACAGCTAGAGTGTGTAGCCAACCTGCACGACCGTCAAGGGCTTCACGGCAGGCGTTTGCCGGCCCGCTGGACGGACAGTGGACCGGCCGCCGACTGATCCACGAACGTGTCGCTGAAGGTGCGCACCCGCCGGCCGGTGACGGCGTACTGCGCACAGGACGCGGACGCCCCCCGGCCGCGGCAGCTGACCAGACCGCTGGCACCGTCGGTGATTTCCAGTTCGAGCAGGGCCAGCGGCGCGGCCGGCCCGGACGCCGCGCCGAGTACGCCGGACAGCTGCGCCGGGGTCCAGCCGATCCGCTGCTCGTGCACCAAGGTGGCCGAACCCGGCGCGTCCTCGGCGACGGCGGCGCCGGCCTGCTCGGGCAGCTGCAGGGCACCGCCGTGGACCGTGCCGTCCGCGGCCAGCCAGCTCAGGTGCGCCACGAACTGCCACGCGCCGGCATGACCCGACCCGTAGACACCGTTGACCCGCAGCTCGCGCGCGGTCGGCGGCAGCGAACGGTGCAGGTAGCCGACCAGCGTGGCCGGGCCGAACACACCGGCCTGCGGGCTGGCGCCCCCAGTGCCGGCGCCCGCCAGCAGGGCCGCCCCCGCGAGCAGCGACGCCGCCCACGGGGCGACCAGCCACGGCGGCGGCCGGGAGGCGCGGAGGGCCGCCTTCATCTGGTCCGCGGCAGAGTGAAGGACAGCACCGCTCCCCCACCGGGGCGGCCGGCCACGAGCAGGGCAGATCCGTGGCCGGCGAGGATCTCGGCGACGATCGCCAACCCGAGGCCGCTGCCCGGTCCGATGACCCCGACGCCACGCACCATCGGCTGGCTGAGTGCGGCCAGCTCGTCGTCGGTCAGCCCGGGTCCACGGTCGGCCACCGCGAAGGTGACGCTGGTGTCGTCGGCATCGGCGCTGACCACGATGTCGCCGCCGGCGACCGGCAGCCCGTAGCGGAAGGCGTTCGCGATCAGGTTGCGCAGCGCTCGCACGATGTCTCCTTCGGACGCCTGCACCGCCACCCGCTCATGCGGCACCTCGACGCTGAAAACGACGTGCAGCGCCTCGGCCTGATCGTGAAACGCGGCGGCCGCGTCCTCCACCAACGCGCCGGCCAGCTGCAGGCAGCGGGTTCCCCCGCCGGCCCGCAGCCGGGTATAGGCCAGCAGGTCCGCCGCGGTGGTTTGCAGCCGGAGCAGCTCCCGTTCGCAGGTCCGCACCGAAGCGAGGGCGTCGTCGTTGATCGGCTGGTGCGCGATCAGGTCCAGGTGGCCGAAGACGGCGGCGAGCGGGGTGTTGATGTCGTGCGCCAGACGGGCCCCCAGCTCGGCGAGCACCCGGTCGCGCCGCTGGCCGACCGGGTCCGCGGGCAGCGCCACGGCCAGGGCCCCGCCCGGCAGCCCGGTCATCGCCAGCGGGACGCCGTCGCCGGTGCGGCTGCGCACGATCCGGCCCGGGGCCGGCACCCCGTCGACTGCAAAGCGGATCTCGGTGGCCGGGCCGGTGGTACGCAGGACCGCGCCGTTGCCGTCCAGCAGCGCCGCGGGGACCGGCAACGCCGGCCACACGTCGACCCGGCGGCGGCTGCGTAACCACCACAGCAGCGGGATCGCACCGAGCACCAGCCACGCCACGGTGAGCAGCACCCGGATCATGACGCCGGCTCCTGAGTCAGGAAGTAGCCCACGCCCCGGCGGTTGTGCAGGTACGCCGGGCGCCCCGGATCGGGCTCGAGCAACAGGCGCAGCCGGTACATGCAAGATTCCACTGCGTGCGGGCCGCCGTCGAACTGCGGTCCCCACACCTGCGCGAGCAGCTGGGTCTTGCCGAAGACCTGCCCGGGGTGCTCCAGCAGGAACTCCAGCAGCTCGAAGTCCTTGGGTTTCAACGGAATGAGCCGGGTGCCGCGGCGGGCCTGCCGGGTGGCGAGGTCCACGGAGACGTCGCCGAGTTGCACGTGCCGGCCGTTGTCACGGGTCGCAGCCAGCCGCAGCACCGCCCGGATACGGGCCAGCAGCACCTCCGGTCGTACCGGCTTGGTGATGTAGTCATCGGCCTTCACTTCGAATCCCGCCAACTCCTCATCCGGCCCGTCCAACCCGGTCAGCATGATC
>DASYGP010000193.1:0-32935 GCA_035999615.1 Mycobacteriales bacterium | reverse complement strand
CGAGCGCTACTTCGAGGACTACCCGGTCGGGAGCGGCGGCGAATACGGCCCGATTGCGGTCGATGAGACAGAGGTGCTCGACTTCGCGCGGCGCTTCGATCCGCAGCCGATCCACGTCGACCCGGCCGCTGCCCTGGCCGGCCCGTATGGCGGGCTGATCGCCAGTGGCTGGCATACCTGTGCGCTGATGATGCGGGTGCTGGCCGAGCAGTTCCTCTCGCCGTTCTCCAGCCTGGGCTCGCCCGGCATCGATGAATTGCGCTGGCTGCGGCCGGTCCGGCCGGGTGACCAGCTGACCCTTCGGACCGTCGTCACCGAGGCGCGCCGCTCGCGCAGCAAACCCGACCGGGGGCTGATCCGGACCCGCGTGGAGCTGGTCAATCAAGGCGGCGAGGTCGTGCTGAGCCTGCTGGCAATGAACCTCATCCGGCTCCGGCCGCAGATCCCACCGGATTAACCATCGCTGTCCGACGTCCGGAGTAGTACACAGGCCAGGCAACCGCCGGTGGGGCAGACATCTCGAGGGGAGAAGCGATGACCGGGGTACGGGTACTGGTGGGCACTCGCAAGGGCGCGTTCGTCCTGACATCGGACGGAAAGCGCGAGAAGTGGGACGTCGCCGGACCGCATTTCGCGGGATGGGAGATCTACCACGTCAAGGGATCTGTCGCCGACCCGAACCGGGTCTACGCCTCCCAGACCAGCGGCTGGTTCGGCCAGCAGATTCAACGCTCCGAGGATGGCGGCGCGACGTGGGCACCGGTCGGCAACAAGTTCAGCTACGACGGCATCCCCGGGACACACCAGTGGTATGACGGCACGCCGCACCCCTGGGAGTTCGCGCGGGTCTGGCACCTCGAGCCGTCGCTGACCGATCCGGACACGGTGTACGCCGGCGTCGAGGATGCCGCCCTGTTCCGCACCACCGACGGCGGCCAGGAATGGCAGGAGCTGTCCGGGTTGCGCGAGCATCAGTCCGGGTCGCAGTGGCAGCCCGGCGCGGGCGGCATGTGCCTGCACACCATCGTGCTGGATCCGGCGGTGCCCGGCCGGATGTACGTGGCGATCTCGGCGGCGGGGGTGTTCCGGTCCGATGATGCCGGCACCAGTTGGCGGCCGATCAACCGCGGCCTGCTGTCCGACGGCATCCCGAGCCCCGCCGCCGAGGTGGGGCACTGCGTACATCGGATCGCGCTGCACCCTGCCCGGCCCGATGTGCTGTTCATGCAAAAGCACTGGGACGTCATGCGCAGCGACGACGCCGGGGAGTCCTGGCAGGAGATCAGCGGCAACCTGCCCTCCGACTTCGGCTTCCCCATCGACGTGCACGCGCACGAGCCGGACACCGTGTACGTCGTGCCGATCAAGAGCGATTCGGAGCACTTCCCGCCCGAGGGCAAGCTGCGGGTCTACCGCAGCCGCACCGGGGGGAACGACTGGGAGCCGCTGACCAAGGGCCTGCCGCAGAGCAACTGCTACGTCAACGTCCTGCGCGATGCGATGGCGGTCGACTCGCTCGACACGTGCGGGGTGTATTTCGGCACGACCGGCGGTCAGGTCTATGGCTCCGCCGACGCCGGGGACAGTTGGGCACCGATCGTGCGGGACCTACCGGCCGTGCTGTCCGTTGAAGTGCAGACACTGCCGTGATCCGCGTCGTGCTGCCCGCGCACCTACGCACGCTCGCGCACGTCAGCGGCGAGGTGAAACTCGACGTCGCCGGGCCGGCCACCCAGCGGCTGATCTTGGACGCGCTGGAGGAGCGCTACCCGGTCCTGCGCGGCACGATGCGCGATCACGACAGCGGCCAGCGCCGCCCGTTCGTCCGGTTCTTCGCCTGCGAGGAGGACCTGTCGCACGAACCGTCCGACGCGCCGCTGCCCGACGCGGTCAACAAGGGGACCGAGCCGTTCCTGGTGGTGGGGGCCATGGCCGGCGGGTAGCCGGCATGTGCGGGAGCCGGCGGGTAGCCGGCGTCTGAGGGAGCCGGCGGGTAGCCGGCATGTGCGGGAGCCGGCGGGTAGCCGGGCCGGCCGTCGTACAAGGAGGGGAGGGGCGGGGCGCAGCGATAACTGAATATCGTTTCAGGCGTGCGCGGCAAATCGGCGCGGAACACCTTAGTCTGTGCCTAGAGGAGGTCCTCCTCTCGCCGCCGTAGCCGGCCCCCACCGAGACGATTGGCTGGTCCATGTTCCTCGCCCGACGGGCACGCCCGACCCGGTTTATCGGTGGGGCCTGCCGCCCCGCTGGGGTCGACGGTGCGCGATGAGCGTGACCACCGGCGGTGACCGCACCGAGCAGGCCACCCCGCCCGGTCCGCCGGGGCATCGGCGCGGCCGGGGCTGGCTGGGCCGCCGGCATCCGATCACCAAGATCGTGCTGGCCGCCATCCTGGTGTTCGCCGTTCTCGTCGGGTTCAGTGTCAGCAAGGCGCTGACCGCGCCCGGCACCGACAGCGTCGCCGCTCGGCTGGCCGAATGGGGCCGCGGCCACGGCCTGTCCCCGGTCATCGACCGGCTGGAACGGGCCACCTACCACCCGCCGGCGGTCGGCGGGAAGCCGGGCGCCACCTCCCCGCTGGTCATCGCCGGGGGGGCACCGGCGCCGGCCACCCAGAAGCCCGTCCCGACGCCGCCCATCCCGCCGCTGGTCGCCTCCCCGCTGCCGAACGAGGGCCAGTGGGAACCGCTGACCAGCGTCGGCGGTGTGCCCGCGGTGGAGGTCGCCTACCTACGCCCGGATGCCGTCCACACGTCCTATACCGCGGGTGTGGCCCGGATGGATCAGAACCTGGTCAGCTTCGAGCTGCACCCCGGCACCCAGGAGCCGGGCCACGGCCCCTGGCCGCTGCCGCCGGAGTTGGCCGGCGCCGCGCGTAACGGCCTGGTCGCCGCCTTCAACTCCGCCTTCCGCGTCGACGCGGCGCGGGGCGGGTTCTACCTGGACGGCCGTACGGTCGGCACCCTGCGCACCGGCGCGGCCTCCTTCGTGATCGACCGGCAGGGTCACGCCTCGATCGGCATGTGGGGCCGCGACGTGCAGATGAGCGGCAACGTCGTCGCGGTCCGGCAGAACCTGGACCTACTGGTCGACGGCGGGAAGGCTGTCCCGGGCCTCGACGCGAACGCCGGCGGGCGCTGGGGCGCGACGCTCGGCAACCGGCTCTACGTCTGGCGCTCGGGCGTCGGCATCACCAGCAGCGGCGCGATCATCTACGTCGCCGGTGACCGGTTGTCCGCGAGCAGCCTCGCCGAGCTGTTGCGGCGGGCCGGCAGCGTCCGGGCGATGGAGCTGGACATCAACCCCGAGTGGACCAGCTTCGTCAGCTACCCGAAGGAGCAGAACCTGCTGCCCACCATGCAGCGCAAAGCGTCGCGCTATGACACGACCGGGACCCGCGACTTCTTCGCCGTGCACCTGCGGTGAGCGCTCCCACCGCCGTCCGCCGGGCCTCGGCGCAGCGCGCCCACGTCCGCGGGGCGCTGATCGCGGCCGGCCTGCTGCGGGCGGCCCGGCCCCGGCAATGGCCCAAGAACCTGCTGGTCTTCGCGGCGGTGGCCGCCAGCCCCAGCCAGGCCAGCGGCCCGGTGCTCGGCCGGGTCGCGCTGTGCCTGGTCGCGTTTGTGCTGGCCTCCGCGGGCGTCTACCTGATCAATGACGTCCGCGACGTCGAGCAGGACCGCCGGCACTGGCGCAAGCAGACCCGGCCGATCGCCGCCGGCCTGGTCCCGATCCCGGTGGCGCTCACCGCTGCGGCGGTCAGCCTGCTGCTGGCGCTCACCGCGGCCGCTCTCACCGGCGGCCGGGTGGCCCTCGTGGTGGCGGGATACATCGCGCTGTGCTTGGCCTACTCGGCCCGGCTCAAGCGGGTTCCGGTCCTCGAATTGGTCGTGCTCGCCGCCGGGTTCTATCTGCGCACGCTGGCCGGTTCGGTCGCCGGCGGCATCCCGCTGTCGCACTGGTTCACCTCGGTGGTCTGCGCCGGGGCGCTGTTCCTCGCCGTCAGCAAGCGGGAGGCCGAGCTGCGCGAGCTGGGCGCAGCCGCGGCCGGCCACCGCGCGGTGCTGGGCCGCTACCGGGTGCGCACCCTGCGGGCGGCCCGGCTGGTGGCCGCCGTCGCCGCGATCGCGCTCTACGCCGGCTGGGCCGCGACCCGGCCCGGCGTCGTCACCCCGACACTGGCCTTGGTGTCCACGGTGCCGCTCATCGTCGGGCTGATCTTCTACTCCCGCCGGGTCGACGCCGGGCAGGGCGACGCCCCGGAGGAGCTGCTGCTGCGGGCCCGGCCGCTGCAACTCGCCGTGCTGGCCTGGGCGGTCGCCTTCAGCGTGGCCGTGTTCAGTGGCTAGCCCGGCGGCGAGTTCCGGGGCTTGTTCCGGGACTAGTTCCGGGGCGAGCGCCCAGGCGATTTCCGGGACGCGCGGGCCCGCCGGTGCGTGACGGACTCGGCCAGGTGCAGCGCGTTCTGCTGCTCGGCGGCACCAGCGAGATCGGCCTCGCCATCGTCGCGGCGCTGCCGCTGGCCCCCGGCGCCACGGTCATCCTCGCCGGCCGGGACGCCGCCCGGCTCGCCGACGTGGCCCTGCCGGTCGGCGTCAGCCGCGAGGTCGTCCCCTTCGACGTGGTGGACCTCGCCGGCCAGCCGGCGCTGCTCGACCGGATCTGGGCCGGCGGCGACGTCGACGTGACCGTGCTTGCCACGGGAGTGCTCGGCGATCAGGAAAAGGCCCAGGACGATCCGGCGCTCGCCGCGGCCGTGCTGCGGACCAACCTGGTGGGGCCGGCCGCCGCCGCGCTGCACGTCGCCGCCCGAATGCGGGGCCAGGGCCACGGCGCGCTGGTCGTGCTCTCCTCGGTCGCGGGGCTGCGCGGGCGCCGGGCCAACTTCATCTACGGCGCCAGCAAGGCCGGCCTCGACGTGCTCGCCGAGGGCCTCGCCGACCTGCTGGCCGGCTCCGGTGCCACCGTGCTGGTCGTCCGGCCTGGCTTCGTCCACGGCCGGATGACCGCCGGGATGACGCCCGCGCCGCTCGCCACCACCCCGGCGGCGGTCGGCAAGGCGGTGGCCGCCGGGCTCGCCGCCGGCCGGAACACGATCTACGTGCCCGCCGCGCTGCGGCCGGTGATGACCGTTTTGCGCGTCCTGCCGCGCCCGTTATGGCGCCGGATGCCCCGCTAATGCGGGCCGGCAGCCAGAAAATTCCGGCCAATCGGGCCTGCCGGACCCCCCGTCGGGGTAGGGCTACCACATGACCTCCTCCGGCGCGGTCGGCGCCGCGCTCGGTGGGGCCGCCGCCGCGGCGCTCTCGACCGTGCTGCAGCACCGCAGCGCCGGGCAGGCACCGGCCGGCAAGGGTCTGCGGCTGGGTCTCCTGGCCCGGCTGGTCCGCCGCCCGATGTGGCTCGCCGGGCTGGTCGCCGCCGGCTTCGGGCTCGCGCTGAACGCGTTCGCGCTGTCCCGCGGCGGGCTCGCGGTCGTCCAGCCCCTGCTGCTGACCGGCCTGCTGTTCGCCCTTCCGCTCAGCCTCGCGCTGGAGCGCCGCCGCCCGCAGCTCACCGAATGGGGCTGGGCGGTGCTGCTCGTCGCCGGGTTGGCCGGCTTTCTGATCGTCGCGCGGCCCTCGACCGGCTACGTGCCCAGCGACACCGACGCGCTCGGCACCGTCATCGCCGCCGGCGGCACCGCCGCCCTCGGCGCCCTCGCGCTGGCCCGCCGCTACCCCGGGCATCGCGCGCCGTTGATCGGGGTCGCGGGGGGCGTGGCGTATGGGATGACCGCAGCGCTCATCAAGCAGGTCGTCGAGCTCGTCGGCGGGTTGACCGCGGTCCCTCTGCGCTGGCCGACCTACGCCCTGGTCGTGGTCGGCGCGACCGCAATCGTGCTCTCCCAGACCGCCTACCAGGCCGGCCCGATCGCCTCCTCGCTGCCGCACCTGACGATGGCCGAGCTGATCACCGGGATCAGCCTCGGGGTGCTGGTCTTCCACGAGAACCTGACCCACACCCCGCTGGCGATAGCCGGCGAGGCGCTGTGCCTGCTCGGCGTCGGAGTCGCGGTCCTGCAGCTGGCCCGGATGCAGAACACCGAGAGCCAGCCGGTCGTGGTCCCCGCGGCGCTGCCCCCGCTGGTGGCAGCCGGGGAACGGGGCAGCGCCGCGCCCTGAGCGCCGCCCGGTTTCGCGAACCGCGCCATCCGTAGGACGCTTGCCCTTCCGGAGCGGATCGTCCGACGCGGAGGGGGTGGGCCGTGCGGCAGCTGGCGGCCCGGCTGAGCCAGCAGACCCGCGGCCTGCGGCCCGAACCGTGGCTGTGGACCCTGCTGCTCGGCACGGTGATCGTGATCGTGGGACGGCTCGGGCCGGACTGGCCGGCCCAGCAGTTCCGCACCTACTTGGCCAGGCACGCCGGGCTGACCGCCTGGAACGATCAGTGGTACGCCGGGCACGCCCTCCCCGGCTACTCGGTGCTGTTCCCCGCGGTGTCCTCGGTGTTCGGGGCCGGCCTGACCGGTTTGATCGCGGCCGTCGGCTGCGCCGGGCTGGCGACCCGGCTGCTGCCGGCCAAGACCACCCGGCACGGGCTCTACCAGGCCGCGACCGTGCTGGGGCTGACCGGCAGCCTGCTGCTCGGGCAACTGCCGTTCCTGCTCGGGACAATGTTCGGGCTCGGCGCGCTGCTCGCGGTGCGCCGGCAGCGGCCGCCGCTCGCCGTGCTGCTGGCCGCCGCCTGCTCGCTGTCCAGCCCGCTCGCCGGGCTGTTCCTGCTGCTCGGCGGCCTGGCCTGGACGGTCGACGTCGGCTGGCGACGCAGCGCCCCGCTGGCGGCGGCGGCGGCCGGCCCGGCCGTGTCGGCGATCATCGGCGGCAGCGGGGCGGCGTTCCCCTACCCGTGGACCAGCCTGCTCGGCGTCGTCGCGTTCAGCGCCCTCACCCTCGCCTTCGCGCCCCGCGAGCTGACGTTCCTGCGCCGCTTCGCGGTGCTCTACGGGCTGGTCGGCGTCGCGTTGTTCACCGTCCCGAACCCGGTCGGCGGGAACGTCACCCGGCTGGGCAAGCTGCTTGCCGTCCCGCTGGCCGCCTACGTGCTGGTGCAACATCACCGCCGGCTGCGGCTGATCGGGCTGGCCCTCATCCCGGCGCTGGCCTGGCAACTCACCCCGGTCACCAGCGCGATCGCGCTGGCCGCGACCGACCCCTCCCGGCAGCCCGGCTACTACAGCGGGCTGCTCGGTTTCCTCGCCACCCAGGACCCCGCCGCCGGCCGGCTCGAGGTCCCGTTCACCCGCGGACACTGGGAAAGTGCGGTCGTCGCCCCCGTCTTCCCACTCGCCCGCGGCTGGGAGCGGCAGATCGATCTGCAGTACGACCAGGTCCTGTACGCGCCGCTGACCGCGGCCAGCTATCACGGCTGGCTGGGGGCGGCGGCCGTCGGGCTGGTCGCGCTGCCCGACGCGGCGCTCGACTACGGCGGGCAGGCCGAAGCGACGCTGCTGGCGCACCCCCCGGCGTACCTGCAGCCGGTCTGGCACGACGCGCATTGGCGGGTCTGGCGGGTGATCGGCGCGCCCCGCCTGGTCACCGGGGCCGATGCGACGCTCACCGAGCTGGGCACCGCCTCGTTCCGGCTGGCGTTCCCCGCGGCGGGGACCGCGGTGGTCCGGATCCGGTCCAGTGCCCTGTGGCACGTCGACGGCGGGCAGGCCTGCGTCGACAGCACACCGGACGGGTGGCTACAGGTGCACGCGTACGCGGCCGGCGGGGTGTACGTGCAGGCCCGGGTCAGCCTCGGCACGCTGGCGAACCTCGGCCAGCCGCTGGCCACCTGCGGGCCGGAGCCCGGCTAGTACGGTGCAGCCCAAGTACCGGGCAAGCCCGGTACGGTGCAGCATGGCCGAGTCCGTCTACCCGCCGGTGATCCGCTTCGCCCTCGGGACGTTCAAGGCCCTGGGCCTGCAGCTGGACATCCGGGGGGTCGAGCACGTCCCCGAGACCGGCGGCGGCGTCGTGGTGATCAACCACATCGGCTACCTCGACTTCGCCCTCGCGGGCGTCCCGTTCTGGCGCGGCCATCACCGGCTGGTCCGGTTCATGGCCAAGGAACAGGTGTTCCGCCACCCCGTGTCCGGCCCGCTGATGCGCGGAATGAAGCACATCCCGGTGGACCGGGCGGCCGGAGCCGGGGCCTACCGGGCCGCGCTGACGGCGCTGCGCGGCGGTGAGCTCGTCGGGGTCTTCCCCGAAGCCACCATCAGCCAGAGCTTTTGCCTCAAGGAGTTCAAGACCGGCGCGGTCCGGATGGCGGTCGCGGCCGGCGTCCCGGTCTACCCGTTAGTGCTCTGGGGCAGCCAACGGGTCTGGACCAAGGGGCGCCCCCGTAACCTGCGCTCCGCCCGCGGCACGCCGATCACGATCAGCCTGGGCGCGCCGCTGCGCCTGCCCCCCGGCACGGACGCGACGGTCGGCACCAAGCAGGTCACCGACGCCATGGAGGTCCTGCTCGTCGAGGCGCAGCGCGACTACCCGACCGACCCGGCCGGCGCGCCGTGGTGGCTACCGGCCCGGGCCGGCGGCAGCGCGCCCACCCCGGAGCGGGCCGCCGAACTGGAACGCGAGCAGGCCGCCGAGAAGCTGCGCCGGACCGCCCGGGAGGGCTGAGCTCAGCGCTCACCCACGAGCAACGACTGGGCGCCGCGGCCCACCGGCCCCTGCTGATCGGACAGCACGCTCGTGGCCAGCCCGGTGCCGCCGGCGCTGATCGTGGTCTGCGCGTCCAGCAGCAGCCACTCCCCGGCCGGCTCGCGGTGCACGTGCACCGTGAGCTCCGGGTTGATGAACCAGAACCGGGACAGGTCCAGCACCGCGGACACCCCGTTGCCGGAATCCGCCACGCCCATCAGCCGCTGCAGGCCGGACGGCTCCTCGCCGGCCACCAGCGCGCCGCGCATCCGGGTCCAGACCGCGGCCGGGCCGGGGGTGGTCCAGCCGCCGGACACGATCCGCCATTCCATCGATTGCAGATAGCCGGCCGAGGAGAACTCCGCTGGATCGGTCGCCTGCTCCGGCAGCGGCGGGAGCGAGACATCAGCAGCCGGGGCGCCCAGCCCGGTCCGCAGCACCCGCCACGCCGCGGCGGTCATGACCGGGCGGCCGGCGGCGGACAGCACGGCCTCCAGCCGCTCGACCCGCCGGCCGGCGCGGGCCACCCGAGCCTGCACCGTCATCTCGTCGACCGGGACCGGCCCCAGGATTTCCATGGTGATCCGGCTGAGCAGCATCTCCTCGCGGGGGGAGCAGCGCTCCAACGCTCGGGTCAGCAGGGCCGCCGGCGGACCGCCGTGCTGCGCGTGCGGCGACCACGGCCCGGCGGTGTCCGCGGTGGCGCGGAACCGGGTGTCGCTGTCGGAAAGGGGCAGGAACCAGCAGGCATCGGGCACCGGCGCACGGTACTGGGCGCGGCCGGTGGAGGCGCTCACAGAAGGCCGGCGGGCCGGCCGGCGGACTGTCAGACGGCCGGCGGGCCCGCCGGCGGACTGTCGGCGGAAGGATTGCGTCCGGTGGTCCGTTGGAGCAGGGGAACCCACCTGAACCCTGTGGAAAGGACCATGTGTTGAGCGTCTCGAACAGCGGCACCTTCACCCTCGGCGGCGACCTGCCCGTGCACCGGCTCGGTTACGGCGCAATGCGGATCACCGGCGACGGCATCTGGGGACCGCCCAAGGACCACGATGAGGCGATCCGGGTGCTGCGCCGCGCCGCCGACCTCGGCGTCAACTTCATCGACACGGCCGACAGCTACGGGCCGTTCGTCTCCGAAGACCTGATCCGCGAGGCGCTGCACGGCGCCAACGGCTACGGGGACGTGGTCATCGCCACCAAGGGTGGCCTGACCCGCAGCGGTCCCAACGTCTGGCCGCCGCTCGGCCGCCCCGAGTACCTGCGCCAGTGCGTGTTGATGTCCCTGCGCCGGCTCGGCCTGGACCGGATCGATCTGTGGCAGCTGCACCGCATCGACCCCAACACGCCCCGCGAGGACCAGTTCGGCGCCATCAAGGAGTTCGTCGATGAGGGCCTGGTCCGCCATGTCGGGCTCTCCGAGGTCAGCGTCGAGGAGATCGAGGCGGCGCAGGCCGCCGGATTGACCGTCGCCAGCGTGCAGAACCTCTACAACCTGGCCAACCGGCAGTCCGAGCAGGTCCTGTCCTACTGCACGGCGCACAACATCGCCTTCATCCCGTGGTTCCCGGTGGCCAGCGGGGACCTCGCCCGGCCGGGCGGTCCGCTGGATCAGATCCGGGCGCAGCACGGTCAGGCGACCACCGCGCAGCTCGCGCTCGCCTGGCTGCTGCAGCGCTCGCCGGTGATGCTCCCGATCCCCGGGACCAGCTCGGTGGCGCACCTGGAGGAGAACTGCGCGGCCGCCGACCTCGCGCTGTCCGAGGACGAGTTCGCCTCACTCGAGCAAGCCGCCTAGGCGCGAGGCGGGGGGATGCACGTCGTCGCGGACCAGGGCGCCGGCAGGCTGGCCGTGCTGCTGCACGGCCAGCCTGGCGGCGGCCGGGATTTCGCCGGCGTCCTCCCGCTGCTGGGCAGCGACGACCTGCGGGTGGTCACCGTGGACCGGCCCGGCTACGGGGCGAACCCCGCGCCGCCGACGGGCTTCGCCGGGAACGCCGCCGCCCTGGCCGAGCTGGTCGACCGGCTGTCCCCGACCGAACCGGTACTGCTGCTCGGCCTGTCCTGGTCGGCGGGGGCGGTCCTGGCGTACGCCGCCACGCACCCGGGCCGCGTCGCCGGACTGTTGCTCGCGGCGCCCGTCGGGGCGCCGGAGGCCATCAACCGGGTCGATCAACTGATGGCGCTGCCCGTCTCGGAGCTGGTCTTCCAGCGGCTGCTGCCCCGGCTGTCGTTCCTCGTCGAGGCCGTGTCCGGGTCCCATCTCACCCCCGGCGAGCGGACCCTGGGCCGCAGCCAGGGCCGGGCCCTGACCCCCCGGGACTGGCTCGCGTTCCGGATCGAACAACACGCCCTGATCGCTGAGACCCCGGCGCTGTGGGACCGGCTGGGGCCCACCCCGTACCCGGTCACGGTGGTGCACGGCACCCGCGACACCGCCGTCCCGCCGCACGCCGCGCATGCCCTGGCCGAGCGTCTCGCGGCCCGGTTCGTCGACACCAGCGCCGGTCACCTGCTGCACCTGCAGGTTCCCGTGCTGCTGGCCGCCGAGCTGCGGCACCTGGCGGGCGCCCGGATTCCCGCCGGTTAGGTTTCCCCTGTGCTTGCCATCGCGATGACCGGTCCCGGCGACGTCGACGTCCTTTCCTGGCGGCAGGTGCCGGACCCCAAGCCCGAGCCCGGCGAGGTGCTGCTCGAGGTGGCCGCCAGCGCGGTGAACCGCGCCGACCTGATGCAGCGCCAGGGCTTCTACCCGCCGCCGCCCGGCGCGAGTGAACTGCTGGGCCTGGAGTGCAGCGGAACGGTCGCCGGCGTCGGGGCGGGTGTGGTCGGCCTCAAGGTCGGCGATCAGGTGTGCGCGCTCCTCGCCGGCGGCGGGTACGCCGAGCGGGTGGTCGTCCCGGCCGGCCAGTGCCTGCCGATCCCGGCCGGAGTAGACCTGATCAGCGCCGCGGCGCTGCCCGAAGTCGCCTGCACCGTGCACGCCAACCTGATCATGACGGCCCGCCTGCAGGCCGGCGAGACCCTGCTGATCCACGGCGGGGGCAGCGGCATCGGTACCTTCGCCATCCAGTACGCGGTCGCGCTCGGCGTCCGGGTGGCCGTCACCGCCGGCAGCGACGAGAAGCTGCAACGCTGCCGGGAGCTCGGCGCCGAGGTGCTGATCAACTACCGGGAGCAGGACTTCGTCGAGGTCCTCGGCGCCGCCGACGTAATCCTCGACAACATGGGCGCCAAGTACCTGGCCCGCAACGTCACGCTGCTGGCCCCGAACGGCCGGCTCGTCGTCATCGGCCTACAGGGCGGCACCACCGCCGAGCTGAACCTCGGCGAGCTGCTCGGCAAGCGCGGCACGGTGCACGCCGCCTCCCTGCGGGTCCGGCCGGCCGCCGAGAAGGCCGCCATCTGCGCCGAGGTCCTGGCCCAGGTCTGGCCGCTGATCGCGGCAGGGCGGATCAGGCCGGTCATTGACCGCGTACTGCCGATGCCGGAGGCGGCCGCGGCGCACCGGCTGGTGACCGAGAGCACGCATGTGGGCAAGGTGCTGCTGCAGGTGCCGCGGAGGGCAGAGTGACCGACGGGTTTCCGGGGGACTGCGGGAGCTGCGGGTACACCGCCGCCGACTGGGAGCCGCGGGACGCCATCCGGCTGCTGAACGGGGCCGACCGGCTGCTCGACGACCTGATCGACGGCGCTGCTGAACCGGGCTCGTTCGATGCGCTGCGCCGGGAGCTCGAGCAGCTGCCGCCCGACGCCCGGACCCTGGAGTACGCCGACCTGCGGGAGGCCGCGCACCGGATGACCCATGTCCTGTCCGAGGCGGGACGCCTGCGTTGGGCCGGGGCAACGCCCCGCGCCGGCCACCTCCGGCAGATCAACCTCAGCGACGGCGGGGTACCGAAAACCGCTGTGCCGCAGGCGCTTGTTACCCGTCGTGGGCTACGCGGCGACCGTCAGGAGTCCAGGGCCCACCACGGGAGCCCGTACCAGGCACTCTGTCTTTGGTCGGTCGAGGTGATTACCGCCTTGCGCGCCGAAGGGCATCCGATCGACCTCGGAAGCGCCGGGGAGAACCTCACGCTCGAAGGGCTGGACTGGGCGGCGCTACGCCCCGGGATGCGGCTCGGGATCGGCGAGATGCTCGCCGAGACCACCGCGTACAGCACCCCCTGTGCCAAGAACGCCCAGTTCTTCACCGGCGGGGACTTCCGGCGGATCGCGCACAAACGGCACCCGGGATGGAGCCGGGTGTACGCCCGGGTGCTGGTTCCGGGCACCGTCGCGGCGGGCGCGCCGGTGGTGCTGGAGCCGTAGGCCCCAGGGGGCCGGGGATGCGCGGCGGGCGGCCGGTGGGGAGGATGGCGGTATGAGCGAACAGCCGCAGGTCGTCATCATCGGACCGGACGGGCGACCGCAGGACCCCGCCCAGGAGCCGCCCGAGTCCCCGCTCGCGGGGATGGTCTCCTCCCCGGACAAGGTCATGCGGATCGGCACGATGATCAAACAGCTGCTCGAGGAGGTGAAGGCCGCCCCGCTGGACGAGGCCAGCCGGATCCGGCTCAAGGAGATCCAGCAACGTTCGGTCGCCGAGCTGTGCGACGGCCTGGCCCCCGAGCTGCGCGACGAGCTGAGCCGGATCACGCTGCCGTTCGCCGAGGACGACACCCCCAGCGACGCCGAGCTGCGGATCGCCCAGGCCCAGCTCGTCGGCTGGCTCGAGGGACTGTTCCACGGCATCCAGACCACCCTGTTCGCCCAGCAGATGGCGGCCCGCAGCCAGCTCGAGCAGATGCGCGGCCGGGCCCTCCCCCGAGGTCACGATCCCGACGGGTCGACGTCAGGAGCTGGCGGCCAGTACTTGTAACCGCCAAGAGGCACTCCCGTCGGGGCAGGTTGGGCGGCGAACCAGCGGGACAGGACGGCCGCGACCGCGTCCTCGTCGTTGCTGGCCGCCACCTCGTCGGCGACCGCCCGGGTCGCCGGATGCCCGTTGGCCACGGCCACGCCGTATCCGGCCCAGCTCAGCATCGGCAGGTCATTGCGGCCATCCCCGAACGCCAGCACATCCCGCGCGGCCACCCCCAACTCACCGGCGTAGTGCGCCAACGCGGCGCCCTTGTTCACCCCGGCGGCGCTGATCTCCACCAGGCCGGTCTCCCCGGAGGAGTGCGTCAACGTCGCGTGCTGCTCACCCACCACCGCCGCGGCCAGCGCGTGCAGCGCATCGGCGTCGTGGGACTCGCTGCGTAACAGCAGCTTTGCCACCGGCCGGTCGCACAGATCCTCCGCGGCCGCGCACCGGGATGACGCCGCCGGCCAGCGGGCCTGGTAGCCCGGCTCGCGCCCGAACACGCTCAGGTCGGCGTACTCCACCGCGAACACGCCGCCCGGGATCGCCGCCCGCAGCGCCCGCACGCAGGCGCGGGCGTCGGCCGGCTCCATCGGCCGGCTGGCCAGGACTCGCCCGTCGGCGAGGTCGACGACCAGCGCCCCGTTGGCCAGGATCGCCGAACCCTCCGCCGGCAGGTGCCGCAGGACCGGCGCCATCCAGCGCCAGGGCCGGCCAGTGACCACGACATACGGCACGCCGGCGGCCGCTACCGCCGCCAATGCGGCGACGTTGCCGGGGCTGACCTCCCCGTCGCTGCCCAAAAGGGTGCCGTCCAGGTCGGTCGCCACCAGCGCCGGGCGCCAGCCGGGCGCTGGTGGGCTGAGCGCCGTCATACCGGGGTGAGCACCTCACGGCCGCCCAGGTAGGGCCGCAACGCGGCCGGCACCCGGACACTCCCGTCGGCCTGCTGATGGTTCTCCAGGATCGCCACGATCCACCGGGTGGTCGCCAGCGTGCCGTTCAACGTCGCGCAGGTCTGCGGGCGGCCCTGGCTGTCGCGGAACCGGGTGCCCAGCCGGCGCGCCTGATAGGTGGTGCAGTTGCTGGTCGAGGTGAGCTCCCGCCAGGTCCCCTGGGTGGGCAGCCACGCCTCGCAGTCGTATTTGCGGGCCGCGGAGGAACCGAGATCGCCCCCCGCCACGTCGATCACCCGGTAGGGCAGTTCCACCTTGGCGAGCATCTGCTCCTCCCAGGCCAGCAGCCGCAGGTGCTCCTCGTGCGCGTCTGCCGGGTCGGTGTAGACGAACATCTCCACCTTGTCGAACTGGTGCACCCGGATGATGCCCCGGGTGTCCTTGCCGTACGAGCCGGCCTCCCGCCGAAAGCATGAGCTCCACCCGGCGTAGCGCAGCGGGCCGCCGGACAGGTCCAGCACCTCCTCGGACCGGTACGCGGCGAGCGGCACCTCGCTGGTCCCCACCAGGTAGAGGTCGTCCGCCTCGAGCCGGTAGACCTCCCCGGCGTGCGCGCCCAGAAAGCCGGTGCCCTCCATCGTCTTCGGGCTGACCAGCACCGGGGTGATGACGGGGATGAACCCGCATTCCACCGCCTGGGCGATCGCCAACTGCAGCAACCCCAGCTGCAGCAGCGCGCCGACCCCGGTCAGGAAGTAGAACCGGGCTCCGCTGACCTTCGCGCCCCGCTCGGTGTCGATCGCGCCGAGCAGCTCGCCAAGTTCCAGGTGGTCGCGCGGGGGGAAGTCCAGCCGCGGGACGGTGCCCACCTCGCGCAGCGTCACGTAGTCCTGCTCGCCGCCGGCGGGGGCGCCCGGCTCGATCAGGTTCGGCAGCCCGAGGTGCGCGGCCCGCAGCGCCCGCTCCGCCTCGACCTGCTCCGCCTCGGCCGCCTTCACCTGACCGGCGAGTTCCTTGGCCCGGGTTAGCAGCGCCGGCCGGGTTTCCGCGGAGGCGCCACGCACGGCCTGCGAGGCGGCCTTCTGCTCGGCCCGCAGCCCATCCCCGCGGGTGACCGCGGCCCGCCGGTTCTCGTCGGCGGCGAGCAGCGCGTCGACCGCGCCGGTGTCCTCGCCGCGGGCGGATTGGCTGCGCCGGAAGGCTTCCGGGTCTTCCCGCAGCGCCTTGAGGTCGATCACTGGCCGAGCGTACGCAACGACGCCAGCCAGCCCTGCGCCGCGGCGAAGTCCGCGTCGGCCACCCCGGGCCGGACGAACGCCTGCGCGCCGTCGGCCCGCGGGTAGGACCCGCAGAACCGCACCTCGGCGCAGATCCGGCGCAGCGCCACCAGCGCCTCCCCGACCCGGGCGTCGGCCAGGTGCCCGTCGCAGTCCAGCGAGAAGCAGTACCGGCCCAGCCCGGCGCCGGTCGGCCGCGACTCGAGCCGGGTCAGGTTCACCCCCCGCAACGCGAACTCGGTCAGCATCTCCAGCAGCACCCCGGGATGGTCATCGCGCTCGTAGAGGACCAGCGTGGTGCGGTCCGCCCCGGTCGGGGCGGGCGGCGGGCCGGGCCGGCGGACCAGCACGAACCGGGTCACCGCCCCGGGGGAATCGGCGACGTCCGGCTGCAGCACCGCGAGGCCGTAGACGGCCTTCGCGGCGGGTGAGCCCACCGCCGCGTCGTACCGGCCGGCCGCCACGTCCCGGGCTGCGGTCGAGGTCGAGGCGGCGAGCACCACCTCGGCGCCGGGCAGGTGCGCGGCCAGCCAGACCCGGCACTGCGCCTCGGCGTGCGGATGCGTCGCGACCGTCGTCACCGAATCCAGCGTGGTGCCCGGCCGGCCGAGCAAGGCGAAGTGAACCGACAGCAGTACCTCGGCGGCGATGTGCAGCGGCGCGGCCGACAGCTCGCCCAGCTCGTCAAGCGTGCCGGCGACCGACCCCTCGATGCTGTTCTCGAACGGGACCAGCGCCGCGTCGACCTCACCGGCCCGGACCGCGGCGAGCGCCGCGGCGACGGACGCGGCGGCGACGTGCTCGCCGGGCAGGCCGCGGACGGCCTCGTGCGCGAAGGAGCCGGGCGGGCCGAGGTAGCCGATCCGGGTGGGCGGCGGGCTCACCGGCGGGGACTCACGGGCGGGGACTCACCGGCGGGGACTCACCGGCGACACGCGCAGGCGGGCGCTCACGGACGGCCGCGCTGGCCGGCCGGCCCGCTGCCGGCCAGGGCGAAGCCGATGACCTGCTCCTCCTCGGGGGACAGCTGATGCTCGCAGCTGCCGGCCTTGATGCCTTTGGCGTAGGCGCGGGTCTCGCTGCGGGCGTGGATGGAGGTCAGCACCAGCCCGTCGCCGGCGTCGTCGAGCAGGGCGGCGGAGAACGACATCCGGCCGCCCATGTCGTCGAACGCGTCGAACCGGACCACGGCCACATGCCGGATCGCGTCGGCGAGGTCGGTACGGGCGGCGGCCAGTTCGCCCCGCAACCCGGTCACCTCCCGGGTCAGCCCGGCGACCGTGTCGTGCTGCCGGCCGACCTCCGCGAGCAGATCGCCGCCCTCCGCGGAGGCGGCCACCCCCGCGTAGGCCCGGCGCAGCCGGCGCAACCGCAGCGCCGCGCCCAGCCCGGTGCCGAACCCCAGCAGTCCGACACCCGCTCCGGCGATGGCAACGTAGGCGGTGGTGTCGGCGGAAAGAATCACGGCCGGAGTCTACGGACGGCCGGCCCGGACGGCGGTCGGCTGGGACCGGGCCGGTTCGAGCAGGTCCGGTTTGCTGAAGATCCCGGCATCGGGCGGGGCCTGACCGGGGCGGGGCGACCGCGCCGGGCGGGGCACTGGCAGCCACAGCACGACCGCGGCCATCGACAGGCAGAGCGCCGCCTCCAGCAGCCAGCCGAGCAGCCCGGCCAGTGGGAGCCACGTCACGCCCTGCAGGGCGTGACCGGCCGCCGGCAGGTCGAACAGCCACATGGCCGCCAAGGCGGCGGGCAGCAGCCGCCGCCCGTCGCGGACCAGCACGGCAAGCAGCGGGAACAGGTACACGAAGTGGTGGATCCAGGCCACCGGCGACAGCAGGGCGCTGAGCAGCCCCACGAGCGCGACCGCGGTCAGCTCGTCGCCGGCCTGCCAGGCGGCCGCGGCCTTCCGCAGGCCGACAGTGCCGACCACCGCGGCCAGCGCCAGGAACATCAGCGTCGCGGACAGGTGCACCAGTGGGGTGCGCAGCACGATGCCGCGCAGCGACTGGTTGGTCGGGTCGGCGTTGTTGCCCAGCCGGTCGCTGGCGAACAGGGCGCTGGTCCAGTAGGCCCGGGCCGAGCCCGGCGCGACGAGGGCGCTGAGGCCGGTGAGCAGCACGACGGTCGCTGCCGCCATCCCGGCGGTGCGCCGGCGGCCGGCCAGCCACAGGCCGACGATGAACACCCCGGGGGTCAGCTTGATCGCGGTGGCGAGGCCGACCAGCACCCCCCGCCAGCGCCCGGTCACCGGGGTCAACAGATCCGCCATCACCAGGGTCATCAGCAGCACGCCGACCTGCCCGAAGTGCACCTGCTGGCGGCCGGGCAGCAGCCAGCACGCCACCACGAACGCGGCCGGCAACACGAGCGGCTCGTAGCCGGCGCCGTCCCGGCGCAGCCGGGCCCGGTAGCCGGCCAACGACCAGCGCAGGCAGCACAGCAGCGCCGCGTACACCGCCACATCCCACGCCACCATCGCCGCGCCGAACGGGACCAACGCCAGCGGCACGGCCAGCAGCGCCGCCAGCGGCGGGTAGGTGAACGGCAGCACGCTGGCCCGGGTGATCGTGTAGTGCGCGTACACCGGGTTGTGATGCAGCAGCGAGAGCCCGGCATCCCGGTAGACATGCAGGTCGATCATCGGGTCGATCGGCACCCGGAGCTGATGCCAGGGCTGCGGCAGGACCAGCACCGCTGCGAGCACCCACGCGGCCAGGACCAGCGGGGACAGCGTGGCCCGGCGCTGCGGTGAGGGGTCGATGCCTCGATCGTACCTACCCATTCCCGGCCTGCGGCCGGTCGGATCCCGGCCCGCGGCCTGCCGGCGGCCGGGCCGGCCCACTAGGGTCGGCCGGTGCAGCAAGGGGACATTCAGGTGGCCGTCGGCAGCGAGGTCGGCCGGCTGCGCACCGTCGTGCTGCACCGCCCCGGGGAGGAGCTGCGCCGGCTCACCCCGCGCAACTCGGCCGACCTGCTGTTCGACGGGCTGCCCTGGGTGGAGCGGGCCCAGGCCGAGCACGACGCGTTCGCCGCGGTCCTGGCCGGCCGCGGCGTGGAGGTGCTGCAGCTCGCCGACCTGCTGATCGAGACCCTCACGGACGAGCAGGCTCGGATCGACTGCGTCGAGGCCGCCGTTTCCCCGGGGATGGTCGGGCCGCGGCTTGCCGGCCGGCTGCGGACCGAGCTGCTGGAGCGCGGCGCGGCGGAGCTGGCCACCGTGCTGATGGCGGGGCTGACCGTCGCCGAGCTGCCTGACCTGGACTCCTGGACCCGCACCGCGCTGCTGCCCTCGGTCAGCGGGCCGGCCGAGTTCGTCGTCCGGCCGCTGCCGAACCTGCTGTTCACCCGCGACTCCGCCGTCGTCATCGGCCGGTTCATCGCGGTGACCCGCCCGGCGATGCCGGCCCGCACCCGGGAGGTGACGCTGACCGCGGCGATCTGGCAGCACCACCCCCGCCTCGGCGCCACCCCGCACCTGGACACGTCGGCCGCGACCGGCCTGGAGGGCGGGGACGTGCTGGTCCTCGGCGACGGCGTCCTCGCCGTCGGCGTGGGCCAGCGGACCAGCCCCGCCGGGGTCGAAGTGCTGGCCCAGCAGGCGTTCTCCACCGGCGCCGCCCGGGTCGTGCTGGCGGTGCCGATCGCCCAGGAACGGGCCACCATGCACCTGGACACCGTCTGCACGATGGTCGACCGCGACGCGGTGGTGATGTACCCGCCGGTCGCCCAGCACCTGCAGGCCTGGACCATCACCCCGGAGGGGGTTGCCGGCCCGCGCCCGTTCCTCACCGCCGCCGCCGACGCCCTGGGCCTGTCCCGGCTACGGGTCATCGACACCGGCCTGGACCCAGTCACCGCCGAACGCGAACAGTGGGACGACGGCAACAACACCCTGGCGATCGCGCCGGGGGTGGTCATCGCCTACGAGCGCAACACCCGGACCAATGCGCATCTGACTGCCGCCGGCATCGAGGTACTGCCGATCGCCGGCAGCGAGCTCGGCTCCGGGCGGGGCGGCCCGCGGTGCATGTCCTGCCCGGTGAACCGCGATCCGCTGACCTGACCTGAGCTGCCGCCGGGGCGGCACCCGGCGTGCGCGTTGAACCGGCCGGGCCCGGGCGGCGTACTACGGATGTGACCCGGCTTGCCGACCTGTCCCTGCGCGTGCTCACCGCCGCCGGGTTGATCATCTCCGGGGTGATCCACCTGGACCTGGCCGGCAACTACCCGGTCGGCACCCCGATCACCCAGCAGACCGGTTTCCAGCTGCAGGCGGCCGGCGCGTTCCTGCTGGCCGCGACCGTCTTGCTCGCGGGCCTCTCGGCCGGTTCGCGGGGCCGGGGCCGGCTGGCGGGGGGCCGCTCGACCGGGGGCCGGTCGATCTTGGGACGGCTGACCTGGGGGGCCGCGGCCGGGTTTGCCGCGGCCTCGCTCACCGCGTTGCTGCTCTCCCGGTATTGGGGCGGCGCCGGCCACCTGCCGGTGATCTTGCCCGAGCGCAGTTGGGACGTCGGGGCGAGCTACGTCGGCCACCCGGAGAAGGTCTGGGCCGCGGTGGTCGAGGCCGCCGCCACGATTACCGCCGTCGCCGGGCTCGGCCTCAGCCTGCGGCGCCCAGCACGCGCAGGGCGGCGCGTACCGGCGCCCGCCCGCTGAGCGAGGCCAGGCTCGTCACCCCGCCCAGCAGCCGGCGGAACTCCCGCCAGCCCGGCGGGGAGGCCAGCGCCGCGTGGAAACTGCGCGGGTGCGCCGTGAACGCGCGCAGCAGCTGCCCGCCGGCCGCCACCTCCGGCTGCAGCGCCGCCTGCGCCCGGCGCGGGTAGGCCGCCGGGTCCTGCTGCGCCGCCGCCTCCCCGGCCAGCCGACCGCTGCGCAGCGCGAAACTGATCCCCTCCCTGGACCACGGTTCGAGCCAGCCGGCGGCATCCCCCGCCAGCAGCACCCGCCCATCTACCAGCGGCGAGCCGGCCGCCCGGACCCGGGTGTGATGCCCGCCCTCCAGCAACGGCGCCGCCAACCCGAGCCAGCCCACCACCGCCGCGTAGTAGGCCCGCAGCCCGGCCGGCTGCCGGCGATCCCCGATCACCCCCACCGTGACGGTGTCGCCCTTCGGGAACAGCCAGGCGTACGACCCCGGAACCGGCCCCCAGTCCAGCCACAGCCGGCCGGCCCAGCCGCGCGGCGCCCGGAACTCCCCCTCCAGGCCCAGATCCACCTGCCGCAGCCGGACCCCCGCCGCCGCCGCCAACCGGCTCGACACCCCGTCGGCGGCGACGACGTACCGGGCCCGGACCGGATCACCGCCGCGCACCCGCAGAGTCACCGCGTGCCGGTCCTGCTCGGCGCCGGTCACCACGCAGCGCTCGCGCACCCGAGCACCGGCCGCCGCGGCAGCCTCGACCAAGGCGGCGTCCAGCTCGCTGCGCGCCACCATCGTCAGCAGCGGGCCCGGAGCCGCCCGCGACCAGCGCAGGCCGAAACCGCAGGTCACCAGCACCCGCCCGGCCGCGTCCCGGGCCAGCGGCGCCAGGTCGATCCCGGCCGTCGCCGCCGACACCCCGACCAGCCCGCCGCCGCACCGCTTGTACCGCGGCAGCACGGCCCGCTCCAGCAGCACCGTGGACGCGCCGAGCTGCGCCGCCGCGCGGGCCGCCGCCGCGCCGGCCGGGCCGCCGCCGACCACCGCCACGTCGTACACCGGCGGGGTCAGCGCAGCGTCAGCTGGCGGGACACGACCCCGGCCCGGGTCCGCTTCTCCTCGGCCGTCAGCGCCTTGCCCTCGGCCAGCACCTCATCGAGCCTGCTCCGCAGCGCCGCCGCCGGCTCCTCGACCTGCGCCGCCTCGCTGTCCGCGGGCAGGTCCCAGACCGGGATGACCAGCCCGCAGGACCGAAACGCCCCCACGAACTTGCTCCCCGCGCCGACGTCGAACGCCTGCCGGTGCGCCAGCTTCGCGAACGCGTCGAGCAGCGGCTCCTCCGCCTCGGTCAACGCCCAGCGCAGGTGCGTCTTGGCGCCGATCCGGCACCAGTACGCCGCCGACACCGACGCCAGCCGCGCCGTCGGCACCACACTCGCGTTGGCCTGCTCCAGCGCGCTTTTCGCCTCGGCGCCCGGGTTCTCAACCCCGGCAAGCCACCAGTCGAACCCCGGGTGCACGGTGACCTGCAGCGGCGCCGGGTCCAACAGCTCGGTCAGCCCCGGTCCCGGGTCCGGGGCGGGCAGCTCGCCCAGCCCCTGACCATCATTCGCGGCCAGCAGCGCCTGCAGCGCCTGCCCCAGGTCCCGGTCGGCGTCCCCGCTGCGGGCCCGGGTCTGCAGCGCCAGCATCTTGCGGCCATCCGCGCGGGCCATCGCCGGCCACGCGACCGGCAGGACGGTGCCGAGCAGGACCTCCCGGCCTGAGCCGTCGGCCAGGGTCAGCGGCGCCGTCGCGCTGGGCACCACCTCGCGCAGCGCCACCAGATCCGCCTCATCCGCGCGGCCCTCGAACGGCCGATACTTGGCCGGCACCGGCGCGTCGCGCTGCTTGCCGTGGCAGGCCTTGTACCGCCGGCCGCTGCCGCATGGGCACGGCTCGCGGCCGCCAACAACCTGGACCTGCCGCGCGGGGATGCTCACCGGCGCAGGATACGGGTCAGGTAATGGTCGGTGGCGCCGCGCCGTCGGCCTCCATGGGACTGCCGGCCGCCGCCCAGGCCTTCATCCCGCCGTCGAAGTTGTGCGCGTCGATTCCCGCCTCGCGCAGGAACGACGTCGCCTTCGCCGAGCGGCCACCGCCCCGGCAGACGGCGACGACCAGCCGGTCCCGCGGGAGTTCGGCGAGCCGGGCGGGCAGCTCACCGAGCGGGATGTGTACCGCCGAGGGGGCGTGCCCGGCGGCCCACTCGGCCGGCTCGCGGACATCGAGCAGCAGTGCGCCGGCGGGAACGGAGGTCACGGTGGGGATGCTCACGCCGGCCAGTGTCTCACCGGGCTGCCGAGTCACCGGGCTGCGAAGTCACCGGGCTGCGAAGTCACCGGGCAGCAGTCTCACCGCGCAGCAGTGACGCTGAGGCCGTCCGCCGCCGCGCCGTCCCCCACCGCGTCGCCCGCCACGTCGACCCGGACGGTGTCGCCGTCGCGGATCTCCCCGGCCAGCAGCTGGCGGGCCAGCGGGTCGCCGACCGCGGTCGCCAGCAGCCGGCGCAGCGGGCGGGCCCCGTAGGCCGGGTCGAAGCCGCGGTGCGCCAGCCAGCTGCGCGCGGCCGGGGTGAGGTCCAGGGTCAGCCGGCGGGCCGCCAACCGCTGCGCCAGGTGCCGCACCTGGATCTCCACCACCTGCGCCAGCTCGGCCTCGGACAACGCGTCGAACACCAAGATGTCGTCCAGCCGGTTGAGGAACTCGGGTTTGAAGGCCTGGCGTACGGCCGCGAGGACCGCCTCGCGGCGCTGCTCCGGGGAGAGCGTCGGGTCGCTGACGTAACGCGAACCAAGATTCGAGGTCAAGACCAAGATGACGTTACGGAAGTCCACCGTCCGGCCCTGCCCGTCGGTCAGCCGACCATCGTCGAGGACCTGCAGCAGCACGTCGAACACGTCCGGGTGGGCCTTCTCCACCTCATCGAGCAGCCCCACCGCGTAGGGGCGGCGGCGGATCGCCTCGGTGAGCTGACCGCCCTGGTCGTAGCCGACGTAACCGGGCGGCGCCCCGACCAGCCGGGCCACCGCATGCTTCTCGGCGTACTCGCTCATGTCGATGCGCACCACGGCCCGCTCGTCATCGAACAAGAACTCCGCCAGCGCTTTCGCCAGTTCGGTCTTGCCGACCCCGGTCGGCCCCAGGAACAGGAACGAGCCGGTCGGCCGGTCCGGGTCGGCGACCCCGGCGCGGGCCCGGCGGACGGCGTCGGAGACCGCCTGCACCGGCCCGGGTTGGCCCACCACCCGCGCGCCCAGCACCTGCTCCATCCGCAGCAGCTTGGCCGTCTCGCCCTCCAGTAGCCGGCCGGCGGGGATCCCGGTCCAGGCGGCCACCACGTCCGCCACGTCGTCGGCGCCGACGTTCTCCTTCACCATCGGCGCCGCCCCGGGCGCCATCGCCGGCTCGCTCTCGGCCGCCGCCGCCTGCGCCAGGGCCAGCTCCAGCGCCGGCTTCTCTGCGTACAGCAGCCGGGAGGCGGTCTCGAAGTCCCCGTCCCGCTGCGCCTTCTCGATCGCCTTCTCCACGTCGTCGAGCTGGGCCTTGAGCTCACCCACCCGGTTGAGGCCGGCCTTCTCCCGCTCCCACCGCGCCGTCAAGGCGGCCAGCTCCTCGCGACGGTCGGCCAGGTCCGCCCGAAGCCGTATCAGCCGTTGCTCGGAGGCCTCGTCCCGCTCCCGGGACAACGCCAGTTCCTCCATCACCAGCCGGTCCACCTGGCGCTGCAGCTCATCGATCTCCACCGGCCGGGAGTCGATCTCCATCCGCAGCCGGGACGCCGCCTCATCGACCAGGTCGATCGCCTTGTCGGGCAGGAACCGGCCGGTCACATACCGGTCGGACAGCGTCGCCGCGGCCACCAGCGCCGCGTCCGCGATCGCGACCTTGTGATGCGCCTCGTACCGGCCTTTCAGCCCGCGCAGGATCGCGATCGTGTCCTCGACGGTCGGCTCCCCGACCAGCACCGGGGCAAAGCGCCGCTCCAGCGCCGGGTCCTTCTCGATGTGCTGCCGGTACTCATCCAGCGTCGTCGCGCCGACCAGCCGCAGCTCACCGCGGGCCAGAAGCGGCTTGAGCATGTTGCTGGCGTCCATGCTGCCCTCGGCCGCGCCGGCGCCGACCACGGTGTGCAGCTCGTCGATGAAGGTGACCACCTCGCCGCCGGCGTCCTTGATGTCGGCGAGCACCGCCTTCATCCGCTCCTCGAACTCGCCGCGGAACTTCGCCCCGGCCACCATCGCCGCGAGATCCAACGCGATGACCCGCTTGCCGCGCAGCGATTCCGGCACGTCCCCGGTCACCACCCGCTGCGCCAGCCCCTCCACGATCGCGGTCTTCCCGACGCCCGGCTCACCGATCAGCACCGGGTTGTTCTTGGTGCGGCGGGACAGCACCTGCACCACCCGGCGGATCTCGGTGTCCCGGCCGACCACCGGGTCCAGCTCGCCGCGACGGGCCCGCTCGGTCAGGTCCACGCCGTATTTCGCCAACGCCTGGTAGGTCGACTCCGGGTCCGGAGAGGTCACCCGCCGGGTCCCGCGTACCGCCGCAAAAGCCTTCTGCAGCATGTCTTTCGGCGGCAGCGCGGGCTGCATGTCCGACTCGGTCAGGGCCAGCAGCAGATGCTCGGTCGACACGTAGTCGTCGGCCAGCGCGGCCGCCTCGGTCGCGGCGCCGTCGAGCACGACCAGCAGCGCGCGGCCGAGCTGCGGCGCGCCGGTGCTCGCGCCCCGCGCCGCCGGCAGCGCCGCGATCCGGCTGCCCGCCGCCCGGGCCACCTCGGCCGGGTCGGCCCCGGCCGCGGCCAGCACGGCCACCGCCGCGCCCTCCGGGTCGGCCATCAGCGCGGCCAGCAGGTGCGCCGGCTCGACCTGCGGATTGCCGGCGGTCGCGGCCCGGGTCACCGCCGCGGACAGCGCCTCCCGGCTCCGGGTGGTCAAGTTCTCGGCGTTCATCGGGCTCCCCTCCCTGCCGTTCGCTCAGGCGCTAGCTGCGCCGTCGGCGTTGTCGCCACAGCACCACCGAGGTGCCCGGCTGGGCCCGCAGCGGAACCAGCTCCCGCCGGGTCGCGCTCGCCTGCGCGGCCAGCGCGGCAGCAACCTCCGCGTGGGCCGCGGCCCGCGCGGCGGCCAGCTCGGCGGCCAGCCGCTCGGCCTGCTCCCGGATCTGGGCCAGGTCGGCCTGCAGCGCCATGATCTGCCGGACCCCCTCGAGCCCGATGCCTTCCTGCTGCGAGAGCCGGGCCACCTCCCGCAGCAACGCCACGTCCCGGGGGCTGTAGCGCCGGCCGCCGCCGACGGAGCGGGTCGGCCGGACCAGCCCGAGCCGGTCGTAGGTGCGCAGGGTCTGCGGATGCATCCCGGCGAGCTGCGCGGCGACCGAGATGACATACACCGGTCGGCCGTCCAGCTCGTCGGATCCGTTCACGCCGACCCGAGCAATTCGGTGAGATGACCCCGCGGGTCCTCGCCGCTTTCGACCGCGAACGTCTCCAACGCTTCCTTGGCCTTGGTCGAAACCCGCTGCGGGACAGCCACCTCCACGCCCACCAGCAGCGGACCGCGGCCGCCGCCGCGCACCGGGAAGCCGCGGTCCCGGACCCGCAGCCGCCGGCCCGGGGAGGTCCCGGCCGGGACCTTCAACGTCACCGGACCGTCCAGGGTCGGCACCGTCACGGTCGCCCCCAACGCGGCCTCCGGGAAGGTCACCGGCAACCGCAACACCAGCGCGTCGCCCTCCCGGGCGAACACCGGATGCGGCGCCACGTGCACCGTCACCTCCAGGTCGCCGGCCGGCCCGCCCCGGGCGCCGCCCGTGCCGCGGCCCCGGACCCGCAGCCGCTGCCCGTCCTTGACCCCCGCCGGGACCCGGATCTTCTGCACCCGTTCCCGGGTGCCGGCGCCGCCGCACTTGGTGCAGGGCTGGTCGACGATGCTGCCCCTACCGCGGCAGGTCGTGCACGGCGCGGTGAACGCGAACCCGCCCTGGTTGCTACTGGTCATCCCGCTGCCCCCGCAGGTGTTGCACGGCCGCGGCGCGGTCCCCGGCTGCGCCCCGTTGCCGTAGCACTGATCGCACACCGCCCCGCCCGGCAAGCGCACGTTCACCTCCTGCGTGGACAAGGTGGAGGCCAGGTCGACGGTCACGTCGGCGGCCACATCCTCCCCGCGCAGCGGGCCCCGGCCGCGGGTCGCCCCGCCGGTGAAGATCCCGCCGAACAGGTCACCGAGGCCGCCGCCGCCCGCCCCGCCGAACAGGTCGCTCGCATCGAAGCCGCCCGCGCCCGCCCCGCCCGGGGGCGGCCGGCGGAAGCCGGCCGACCCGAACAGGGAGCGGGCCTCGTCGTACTCCTTGCGCCGGACGTCGTCGGACAGCACGTCGTAGGCCTCCGACACGTCCTTGAACCGCGCCTCGGCCTTGCTGTCCCCCGGGTTCTTGTCCGGGTGCAGCTCCCGGGCGAGCTTGCGGTAGGCCCGCTTGATCTCGGCGGCGGAGGCGTTCTTCGGCACGCCGAGGGCGGCGTAGAAATCCTTCTCCACCTGATCCCGCGCGCTCATTCGAGCGGAGCCTGCTCCCCGGGTACATCGGCCGGCTCGTCGGCCGCGACATCCTCAGCGGGGGCGCTGACGGTGACATGGTCAGCGGGGGCGCCGGAGGCGACATGATCAACAGGGTCGCTGACCGCCTCATGGTCAGCGGGTTCGCTGACGGAAACCTGCGCGGGGCGCAGGACCCGGCCGGCATGGCGATAGCCGGGCCGGAACACCTCCGCGACCAGCGGTTCGGTCGCCCCCGGGGTGGGTTCGGCCTGCATGACCGCCTCGTGCACCTGCGGGTCGAACGGTTCACCGGGCTCGGCATAGGGCTCCAGGCCGAGCTTCGCGGTCGCCGTGATCAGCGTCTCCCCGACCGAGCCGAAGGCGCCCACGAGATCGCCGTGCAGCCGGGCTCGTTCCAGGTCATCGAGCACCGGCAGCAACTGGTAGAGCACGTTGCCGGTCGCCACCTCCACCAACGCCAGGCGTTCCCGTTCGGCCCGGCGCCGGTAGTTGTCGTACTCGGCCTTCAGCCGTTGCAACGTCTCGGTCAACTCGGCCACCTGGCCCGAGTCCGGGCCGGGGGCAGCCGAACCGGCCGCACCGGCGGCGGGATCAGCGGCCGACACCGCCGGCCCGGGAGCCGGATCGGGCTCCCGGACCGCGCCGCTCGGGTCGATCCGGCGCTTGTCCCGGACCACCACCCGCGGCTCGTCCGGCTGCTCCCGCGGATCCCTGGGGTGCCGCCCGTCGCCCGGCGTCACTTGTGGGGCTCCTCGTCGATGACCTCGGCGTCGACGACGTCTTCCGGCTCGCCGTGCCCGGCTCCGGCCGCGCCGGGGGCGCCGGGCTCGGCCTGCTGGCCGGCGTACATCGCCGAGCCCATGGCCTGCGAGGCGCGCGACAGATCGTCCGCCGCGGTGCGGATCGCGGCGGAATCGCTGCCGCCCAGGGCGCCCTTGAGGTCGGACAGCTTGCCCTCCACCTCGGTCTTGGTCTCGGCCGGGACCTTCTCGCCGTTCTCGGCGAGGAACTTCTCGGTCGCGAACACCAGCTGCTCGCCGGAGTTGCGGATGTCCGCCTCCTCGCGGCGCTGCCGGTCGGCCTCGGCGAACTGCTCCGCGTCGCGGACCATCCGGTCGATGTCGTCCTTGGGCAGCGCGCTACCACCGGTGATCGTCATGGACTGCGTCTTGCCGGTGCCCATGTCCTTCGCGCCGACGTGCACGATGCCGTTCGCGTCGATGTCGAAGGTGACCTCGATCTGCGGGACGCCGCGGGGCGCCGGCGGCAGACCGGTCAGCTCGAACATGCCCAGGCGCTTGTTGTCCGAGGCCATCGGCCGCTCGCCTTGATAGACCTGGATCTGCACCGAGGGCTGGTTGTCATCGGCGGTGGTGAAGGTCTCGGACCGCTTGGTCGGGATCGTGGTGTTCCGCTCGATCAGCGTGGTCATCACCCCGCCCTTGGTTTCGATGCCGAGCGAGAGCGGGGTGACGTCCAGCAGCAGGACATCCTTCACCTCACCCTTGAGGACCCCCGCCTGCAGGCTGGCGCCGACGGCGACGACCTCATCGGGGTTGACGCCCTTGTTGGGTTCCTTGCCGCCGGTCAGCTCACGGACAATCTCGGTGACCGCGGGCATCCGGGTGGACCCGCCGACGAGCACGACATGATCGATGGCGCCGACGTCGATGCTGGCGTCCTTGATCGCCGCATGGAACGGGCCCTTGACCCGGTCCAGCAGGTCCTGGGTCATCCGCTGGAACTCGCTGCGGCTGACCTTCACGTCCAGGTGCAGCGGGCCTTCGGAGCTGGCCGTGATGTAGGGCAGGTTCACCGTGGTCTCGGTCGAGCCGGACAGCTCGATCTTGGCCTTCTCCGCGGCCTCGCGCAGCCGCTGCAGCGCCATCTTGTCCTTGGCGAGGTCGACCCCGTGCTGCCCGACGAAGGTCTTGACCAGGTGATCGACCAGGCGCTGGTCCCAGTCGTCACCGCCGAGGTGGGTGTCCCCGGAGGTGGACTTGACCTCCACGACGCCGTCGCCGATCTCCAGCAGGGACACGTCGAACGTGCCGCCACCGAGGTCGAAGACCAGGATCGTCTGCTCCTTGGCGCCCTTGTCCAGCCCGTAGGCCAGCGCCGCCGCGGTCGGCTCGTTTACGATCCGCAGCACGTTCAGGCCGGCGACCTGGCCGGCCTCGGTCGTCGCCTGCCGCTGCGCGTCGTCGAAGTACGCCGGCACGGTGATCACCGCGTCGACGACGGTGTCGCCGAGGTAGGACTCCGCGTCCCGCTTGAGCTTGCCCAAGATGAACGCGCTGATCTGCTGCGGGGTGAAGGTCTTGCCGTCGATGTCGCCAGTGGCCGGGAAGTGCCAGGCGTTGTCGCCCATGTGCCGCTTCACCGAACGGATGGTGCGATCTACGTTGGTGACCGCCTGCCGCTTGGCGACCTCGCCGACCAGGACCTCGCCGTTCTTGGCGAAGGCCACCACGCTTGGGGTGGTCCGCGAGCCTTCCGCGTTCGCGATGACCGTCGGTTCGCCGCCCTCCAGGACGGAGACGACGGAGTTAGTGGTGCCGAGGTCGATGCCGACCGCTCGTGCCATGGGGGACCTCTCGTCAGGTTCGAAGTGCTGGGTCAGGTGCTGCTCACCCATCATTGCCCCAGGGTGGCAACGTGTCAAGGAAGTTGAGTCCTGACGACTCAAGGCAATCAGGCGCCCAGGGCATAGGCTGCGCGGATGGCCTCCCGACTACGCCGCGCGGACGGCGGACCGGCCGCCCGTGTGCAGCTGGCCGCGCTGCTGATCGTGCTCGTGCTGGTCCTCGCGACCGCCCCGCTGGTGCTCGACCCGGTGCTGCACTGGCTGCTCCGGTTGCTGCCGTAACCGGCGGTATCGTCTCGCGGACCCCGCCGAGAGGAACCCCCGCGTGCGCCTTGCCATAGGCCTTGTCATCACGGCCGTCGCCCTCGCGATCGCCGGCCAGCGGCTGCGGTGGCTCTACCGCCTCGGCCGCAGTGGCCAGCCGGCCGTGGGCCGGTTCGACGACGTGCCGGGCCGGTTGGGCGCGCAGCTCACCGAGGTCTTCGGCCAGCGCAAGCTGCTGAAGTGGTCCGTACCCGGCCTCGCGCACTTTTTCACTTTCTGGGGCTTTCTGATCCTGGGGCTCACCATCATCGAGGCGTACGGGGCGATCTTCACGCCCACGTTCGCCATCCCGCTGATCGGCCACTGGGCGGTCCTCGGGTTTGCCGAGGACTTCTTCGCCGCCGCGGTCCTGCTCGCGCTGGTGGTCTTCACGGTGATCCGGGTCAGGCAGAACCCGCACAAGCTCGAGCGCCGGTCCCGGTTCTACGGCTCGCACACCGGCGCCGCGTGGCTGGTGCTGTTCATGATCTTCCTGGTGGTCGCGACGCTGGTCCTCTACCGGGGCGCGCAGTACAACACCGGCCACTTCCCGTACGGCAAGGAGGCTTTCTTCTCCTACGGGGTGGCGAAGGCGCTGGGCAGCGGCAGCTACAACCTCTGGGTCGAGACCCTGTTCATCGAGTTGCAGCTGGCTGTGGTGCTCGGCTTCCTGGTCTTGGTCGTGTACTCCAAGCACCTGCATATCTTCCTGGCGCCGCTGAACGTGTCGTTCTCCCGGCGGCCCAACGCCCTCGGACCGCTGCTGCCGATGACGTCGGCCGGCAAGCCCATCAACTTCGAGGACCCGGGCGAGGACGACGTCTTCGGGGTCGGCAAGATCGAGGACTTCAGCTGGAAGGGCATGCTCGACTTCGCGACCTGCACCGAGTGCGGCCGCTGCCAGAGCCAGTGCCCGGCCTGGAACACCGGCAAGCCGCTCTCCCCCAAACTGCTGATCACCGATCTGCGGGATCACGCGTTCGCGAAGGCGCCGTATCTGCTCAGCGCCGAAGACAAGCGCGACGGCCTGTCGGACGAGGCGAAGGCCATCGCCGAACGGCCCCTGGTGGCGCCGCTCGACGCGGGCGGGGTCATCGACCCGGACGTGCTGTGGTCCTGCACGATGTGCGGCGCCTGCGTCGAGCAGTGCCCGGTCGACATCGAACACATCGACCACATCGTCGACATGCGCCGCTACCAGGTGCTGATCGAGTCGTCGTTCCCCAGCGAGGCCGGCGTGATGCTGCGCAACATCGAGAACAACGGCAACCCGTGGGGCGTCTCGCCGCGCACCCGGGGCGACTGGATCAACGAGGTCGGCTTCGACGTCCGGGTCATCGCGCCGGGGCAGAAGATCCCCGATGACGTCGAATACCTGTTCTGGGTGGGCTGCGCCGGCGCCATCGAGGACCGCTCCAAGAAGGTGACCAAGGCCTTCGCCGAGCTGCTGCACACCGCAGGGGTGGAGTTCGCGGTGCTCGGTGAAGGCGAATCGTGCACCGGCGACCCGGCCCGCCGCCTCGGCGCCGAGTACGTCTTTTTCGGCCAGGCCAGCCAGAACGTCGAACTGCTCAACAGCATCGGCGCCGACACCAAGAAGATCGTCGCCACCTGCCCGCACTGCTTCAACACCCTGTCGCGGGAGTACCCGCAGCAGGGCGGCAACTACGAGGTCATGCATCACACCCAGCTGCTCGCGCACCTGTTGGAGACCGGCGCGCTGGTGCCGGTCACCCCGGTCGAGGGCCTCGTCACCTACCACGACCCGTGCTATTTGGGCCGGCACAACAAGGTCTACACCCCGCCGCGCGAGGTGCTGTCCGCCGTCATGGGGCTGCGCCAGCAGGAGATGCACCGCTGCAAGGAGCGCGGATTCTGCTGCGGCGCAGGCGGTGCGCGGATGTGGATGGAAGAGAAGATCGGCAAGAAGATCAACGTGGAGCGGGTCGACGAGGCGCTGGCCTTGGACCCCGACATCGTGTCCACCGCCTGCCCGTTCTGCATGGTGATGCTGTCCGACGCCGTCACCGCGAAGAAGCAGGACGGCGCGGCCCGTGAGGGCGTCGAGGTGCTGGATGTCACCCAGATCCTGGCCCGGTCGCTCGTGGCCGCGCCGGCCGGGGCGCCGATCGCGCCGGCGGCGCCGGCTGCCGAACCAGCTGCCGGACCGGCCGCGGAACCGGCTGCGGAACCGGCTGCGGAGCAGCAGGACTGAGATGACGGACGCCCCGTCCGGGCCGGGCCGCCGCTGGCAGCTGCCGGCGCAGGAGGAGGATCCGGACCGGCGCGGGCTGTGGCGGCCCAAGCGCCGGTTCGTCGTCGGGCTGCTCGTGATCCTCGCCGTCCTGGCCGTGGGCCGAGCCCTGACCGGGGGTGGACACGGTCCGGCGAAACTCCCCATCTCTTGCCAGCGGGCCACGTTCGCGCTGCGCACCGGGACCGTGGCGCTCGGAGGCAACGTCGCCTTTGCGGTGACGGGTCCGGCAGGGAACGCGTACGGGCTCTATCTTGATGTTTCTGCGGTGACGGTGGGACCCGACGGGCACCGGCAGGTCGCGACGCGCGGCGGCGTACCCGTGACCGCCACCGAATCGCTGCTCGTCGTCACTCACCTCGACGGCTGCTACGCCGAAGGCAGCGCCGGTCTGACCACCGGCGTCACCCGCGGCCCGCACACCGTGACGCTGTTCCGGCTGGCCCCGGACGGGAGCACGACCGAACTGCTCAGCAAGCCACTGATCGTCAACTGATCCTGGTCAGCTGCCGGGCTCGTCCAGCCCGCGGCGGAAATTCAGGAACGACCGGCTCGGAGTCGGCCCCCGCTGCCCCTGGTAACGCGAACCATAAATCGACGATCCATACGGGTGTTCCGCCGGCGACGTCAACCGGAACAGGCACAGCTGTCCCACCTTCATCCCGGCCCACAACGTGATCGGCAAGTTCGCCACGTTCGACAATTCCAGCGTGACATGACCGGAAAACCCCGGGTCGATGAATCCGGCGGTCGAATGGGTGAGCAGCCCGAGCCGCCCCAGGCTGGACTTTCCTTCCAGCCGCCCGGCGATGTCGTCCGGCAGGCTGATCACCTCGAACGTCGACCCCAACAC
>DASYGP010000107.1:0-12890 GCA_035999615.1 Mycobacteriales bacterium | reverse complement strand
GTGGTCACCGGCGATGTTGCGTACGAGCGTCACCCAGACGAACGCCGTCCACGCTGCCACGACAAGCAGAAATCCGGCGGCGCGACGCGACAAGGTCATGCCACAGACCCTGCCATGGTGATACCCGGGTAACCTTCTCGGGATGTTCGTCCCCGCTCGCCTGCAGGCTCTCCTCGTCACCGCGGCTACCGCGGCGATGCTGTGCCTGCCGAGTGCGAACGCGTGGGCAGACCCTCCACCACCCCCGGTCGGAGGAACCGAACTCGGTGGCACCGGGGTGCTGGTGCACCCCGCGCCGGGAGTGCCGGCCCTCCCGGACATCCCGGCCGCCGGCTGGCTGATCGCGGACCTCGACACCGGTCAGGTGCTGGCCGCGAAGGATCCGCATGGCCGCTACGCACCGGCCAGCACGCTCAAGGTGCTCACGGCGCTCGTGCTGGTGCCTCGACTCAACCCGGCTACGAAGATCACCGCGACCCGCGCCCAGGTCGCCATCGAGGGCAGCAAGGTGGGCGTCGTCCCGGGCCACACCTATACCGTCAAGATGCTGCTGCAGGGCATGCTGATGGTGTCCGGAAACGACGCCGCACGGGTTCTGGCCGGCAATCTCGGCGGTGAACCGGCGGTCGCCGGCCTGATGAACAGCGCGGCCGCCCACCTCCACGCCGACGACACGCACGCGGGCAACGTCACCGGACTGGATGCACCGGGACAGACCACCTCCGCCTACGACCTCGCGCTGATCAGCAAGGCCGCGCTGGCGTTCCCCGCCTTCGACAAGTACGTCGCCACCGCCCGGGCCGAATTCAGCGGCGCCGGGGTGAAGCCGTTCCAGATCTCCAACCACAACCCGCTGCTGACCCGATACCCCGGCACCTACGGCATCAAGAATGGCTACACCGACGCGGCCCGCGCCTCCTACGTAGGTACCGTCCGCCGCGGTGGCCACAACCTCATCGTCACCATGATCAAAGCCGATCCCGCCTTCCGGGCGCCGGCCGAAGCCCTGCTGGACTGGGGATTCGCGGCCGACGGCAAGGTGACGCCGATCGGCACCCTGGTGGCGGCCGGAACCCCCAACCCGGTCCAGTCACCGGCCCCGGTCATCACGACAGCCACCGGCGCCACCGCGGACGCCGTACCGCGCCGGACCAGACCAAATTCGCTCACGTGGGCGGCGACCGGCGTCGGCGGCGGCCTCATCGTGCTGGTGGGCTGGCAGCTCCGATGGCGACGGCGGCGGAACGTTCGCCACTCGCGACTCACGCTCCCGCGCCTGTAGCCCGACGGTGACCGGCGCACCGCCAGGAGCCGGGCCAGTCGCAGGGCCGCTCGATTACGGCCGCGGACTGCCCAGCGTCTGGCGAAACGTGCGCCATCCACGGAGGACGACCAGCGCGGTGCCTGCGCTGAGCACACTGAAGGTCGCGGTGCCGGCCAGCCGCGCACCCCGGGCATCGGGCGCAGCCGGTGCGGCCCCGCTCGCCGGATCCGGCCGCGGGTCGAGCGCCGCCGCCGGCATCATCGCCGGCGCTCCATGCAGCTCATGAAACAGCGGTGCCGTGCCGGAAGGCGGGACGTCGGAGTCGTACGGCCCGGTCACCGCCCAGACCGCCGCGTAGATGAACAGCCTGGCGATCAGGTTCACCCACACCAGCAGGCCGATCACGACCGCGAAGCTTGCGTAGAGCGCGTTCCCCGTGGTGCGGGAAATGTAGTAGACCCCGGCCGTTTTGAGGATCTCCAAACCGATTGCGCCGAACAAGACCCCCGTCGCAATCTGCCGGCCCTGGCCTCGGGTGTCCGGCAGGCGGATGAACAGCACCGCGAACAACAGCGCGTTGCCACCTACCGCGATGAGCAGCGCCAGAACCTGCAGCAGCGTCTTGGTCGCTCCCCCCTCGGGCAAGGGGGTATGGCGCACGACGTTGCTCGCCGCCGCGGTCGCCAGGGCGGTCAGGCTGAGCGAGAGCAGCGCGGCCAGCCCGACGAACACCAGCACCAGGATGTCGCGCGCCTTGACCAGAAAGAAGTTGGCCTGCAGCTGCGGCTGGTGCCAGGCGTCGCGAAGGGTCTGGCGCAGCGAATCGATCCACCCGAGGCCGCCTAGCAGCAGGCCAATCAGCCCGACCAAACCGGTGGCGGTGCGATGCGCGGAAATCGTGGCGATGTTGATCTGGTTGGGCTTCGACCCAATCAACCCCGGAAAGTAGCCGGCAATCGCGTCGGTGATGCTCTTCTGCGCGCTGTGGTCGTAATGCGCCACGTAGCCGGCCACGGACAGAGCCAGGGCCACCAACGGGAAGAAGGACAAGAACGCGGGCAACGTGATGACCGACGCCAGGTTGTTGCCCCGATCCTCGTTAAACCGGCCGATCATGCGGGCGGCGTGATCCACGAACCCGGACCGGGCGCGCACGGCGGCGATCGCGGCTTTGAGCCGGTCCAGCACGGAACCCATGCCCGGTTCCTACCCACCGATGAGCGCGGGCACGCTCACCACTGCGACGCCGACGGGGGATGCGGCCCGGTGGTGGCATGGCGGAAGGGAAAGTTGCGCTGCGGGCGCCACACACCGTCGGCGCCCTGCTCGAACAGTTGCAGGCCCCACACCCGGAACCTCGCGTCGTATTCGGCGAGTTCGGTGTAGCCGCGGTCCAGGGCCGCGTCGGCGACGTCCTGCGCGATGGTGACGTGCGGGTGGTAGGGAAACTGCAGGGCCCGGGCCAGCGGCCCGCTGCGCACCTGCTCGGCGAGCACCTCGCACTCGCTGATCCCCTCGACCAGCGGCACGAAGACCACTGGTGACACCGGTCGGAACGTGGCCGCGCCGCGCAGCCGGATGTCGAAGGGATGGCCGCCTTCAGCAACCCGCCGCAGGTGTTCCTCGACGTCGTCCAGGAGGTCGGAGCCGACCGCCGTGGGCGGAAGCAGCGTGACGTGCGGGACGATGCGGGTCGCGCTGGGATCCCCGAGTCGTTCCCGCCAGTCCTGCAGCTCGCGCGCAACCGGCTCCGGCAGCCCGATCGCCACCCCGATATGGCGACGGCTCATCGGAGCCGGACCGGCGAACCGTGCCGGTCGGTAGCCCTCGCGCCGCATGGAGGCATCACCAGTGCGCCTCCCCGTCGGGCGGCAGGAAACCCATGGCTTCCTTGGCCGCACGCACCGTCTGCGCGGCGACAGCACCGGCGCGTTGCGCGCCGACCTTCATAGCGGCGTGTACGGGCCTCGGGTCGGCGAGCAGTTCGGTGTAGCGCCGGCGCACCGGTGCCAGCTCGGTCACCAAGGCCTCGGCGACGTCGGCCTTGAACTGGCCGTATCCAGCGCCTTCGTAGCGTTCCTGGAGGCGGGCGATCGACTCCCCGGTGATCGCCGAAAGGATGCCCAGCAGGTTGCTGATGCCGGGCTTCTCGTCCGCAACCGTCACCTCGCGGCCGGTGTCGGTGACCGCGGATTTGATCTTCTTGGTGATCACTTCGGGTGGATCCATCACCAGGATCTGCCCGGCAACCGGAAGCGATTTGCTCATCTTGCGCAGCGGATCCTGCAGATCGGCGATGCGTGCCGTTTCCTTCGCCACAGTGGGGACGGGGACCGTGAACACCGCACCAAAGCGCTGATTGAACCGCTGCGCGAGATCACGGGTCAGCTCCACGTGCTGGGACTGGTCGGCGCCGACCGGGACCTCGTCGGCCTGGTAGAGCAGGATGTCGGCGGCCATCAGCACCGGGTAGGTGAACAGTCCGACCGTGGCCGCCCCCAGCTCGGAGCGAGCCGCCTTGTCCTTGAACTGCGTCATGCGCGCCGCCTCGCCGTAGCCGGTGAGGCAACCCAGCATCCAGGTGAGCTCGGCGTGTTCGGGCAGATGGGACTGCACGAAAATGGTGGCCCGGTCTGGATCCAGGCCCACTGCCATCAGCTCGGCGACCGCCTCCAGCGTGCGGCGGCGCAGGTGTGCGGGATCGTGCCGGACGGTGATGGCATGCAGGTCAGGGATGAAGAAATACGCGTCGTGCGTGTCCTGTAGCGGCACCCAGCGACGCACCGCACCCAGGTAGTTGCCCAGATGGGAGCCGGCCCCGGTGGGCTGGATCCCGGACAGGACCCGCGGGCGTGCTTCACTCATGTGGACAGTGTCTCAGGTCCGGGGGTGCCGCTCAGACCGGCTGGGCGGCAGCCTGTTCAACCGGCCCAGCGGGATCGGTCGGGACCAATTCACTGATGCGCAGCCGCTCGATCCGTCGCCCGTCCAGCTTGCTGACCGTCAGCCGATGCCCGTCGACCTCGACGGCCTCACCGATCCGGGGGAGGTGGCCCAGCGTGGCGACCAGGAATCCGGCGGCCGTCTCATAGGGCCCCTCCGGCAGCTGCACCCCGGTCGCCTCGACGAAGTCCTCCAGGTTGAGCAGCCCATCGACGACGCGGTCGCCGCCCTTCAAGGTCCAGGATCCCGGCTCGACGCTGTCGTACTCATCGCGGATCTCCCCGACCACCTCCTCGATGAGATCCTCCAACGTCACGATCCCAGCGGTGCCCCCGTATTCGTCGACGACGATCGCCAAGTGATGCCCCTCGCGGCGCATCTCCGAGAGGGCCGGGAGCACCGTCTTGGTGGCGGGCAGCATCTTCACCGGCCGGGTGACGTCGCCGACCTTCAAGCCTCGGCCGCCCGCGGGTTGGCCGTACAAGTCCCGGACGTGGACGAAGCCGAGGACATCGTCGTGCGAGTCTCGGGACACCGGGTAGCGAGAATGCGGTTGATCTGACACCTCCTTCGACGCGCGGGAGACCGACATGGCCGCGTCGAGGAACTCCACCTCCGTACGCGGGCGCATCACCTCCCGGACGGTGCGCTCACCGGCCGCGAACACGTCGTCGATCAGCCGCCGCTCGTCGTGCGTCAGGGACTCATGCGAGGCGACCAGCCCGCGCAGCTCCTCTTCGGTGATGGCCTCCCGGGTGAGGCCCGGATCCCCTCCCAACAGCCGCACCACGAGATCGGTAGCCCGTGACAGCAACCAGATCACCGGCCGGCTGACGGTGGCGACGACCTCGAGTGGGCCGGCGAACGTCTGGGCCGTTCCCTCGGCCCGCTGCAAACCGATCCGCTTGGGCGCCAGCTCACCGATCACGAGCGTCACCATCGTGATCACGATGGTGACCCCGAGGAACCCCAGCACGCCGGCGAGGGTCGGGCCGAGGCCGGCCCCGATCAAGGTCTTCCGCAGGGAACTCGACAGCGTGACCGCCCCGAACGCACTGGACAGCAACGCGGTCAGCGTGACACCCAGCTGCACGGATGCCAGGAAGCGGTTGGGGTTCGCGACCAGGCGGGCCACCCGCTGACCGCGCCGGCTCTGGGCGGCCAGCGCCTTGACCTGCCCTTCGCGCAGGGACACCAGGGCGATCTCCGCGGCCACGAACACGCCCTCGAGCAGGATCAGTGCCAGGACGACGGCGCTGCTGAGCCAGGCGTTCACCGGGCACACCAATCTGGACGCGCATCGCCGATGCGGGCGGTCGTTCCCGTACTGGGAGGTTCGTCCACCGCACCAATCTACGGCGCGCGTGCTTCAGACGCCGACCCTTACCTGCCGAAGAGGCAGCACGGACACCCCGATGAGGCAGGAGGTACACGCATGTCCGGTACCACCATCCTGCCCTCCGCCCGGTCGGTCCGGGCGGCGACCCCGGAGACCCCTGACTCGAAGCAGCTCCCGGCGAAGCAGCCGTCGGCAACCTCGCCCCGACTGCACGGGCGGGCATGGCTGCGGGCCGCCCTGCCCCGGGGCATTCCGATGACGGCGGAGAGTTTCGCGCTCCGCCACCGGGTGCTGCGGGTGGTGCTGGCCATCCACCTGCCGGCACTGCTCGGGCTCGGGCTGCTGCGCGGCTACGCCGTCGGGCAGGTGCTGACCGAGATCGCTCCCGCGGCGATCGCGCTGCTGGCGGCGTCCGCCCTCGGCACGGCCCGGATCCGCGCGCTGCTCGTGACACTCGGGCTGGTCTGGTGCTCGTTTGTGGTGCTGCGACTGTCCGGCGGCTCCGCCGAGGCGCACGTGCACCCCCTCGCGGTGCTGATCTTTGTCGCGCTGTACCAGGACTGGCTGCCGATCGGCACCTGCGTGCTCGGCATCGTGGCGCTGTACGTCGTACCCACCGTCCTCGACCCGTCGCTGCTGTACGAGGCGGGCGCAGCCCGCCGCCGCGCCGGTCTGTATAGCGCCGCCCACCTGGGTGCCTTCACGCTGCTCGGGCTAGGTCAGCTGCTGTTCTGGCGGACCACCGAACGCGAGCAGCGCCGGGCAACCGACCTGGCTACCCACCTTGGCCGGCAGGAGCTCGCCGCCGAACGGGAGGCGCTGGCCCGACGCCAGGAGTCGTACGCCTTGATGACGAACCTCGCCCGGCGCAGCCAGAGCCTGGTCGGGCGGCAGCTGTCGACGTTGGACGAACTTGAGCGCGATGAACGGGACCCCGACGTGCTGGCCGGGCTGTTCGCCCTGGATCACCTCGCGACCCGGATGCGCCGCAACGCCGAGAACCTGCTGGTCCTGGCCGGCGCCGGCGCGGCCCGAACCCACCAACAGCCGGTCGGCCTGGACGAGCTGCTCCGCGGGGCCGTCGCCGAGGTCGAGCAGTACGCCCGGGTCGATCTGCACCTGGACGCCAGCGGCTCGCTGCTCGGCGGTGCGGTCAGCGACGTCGCCCACCTGCTCGCCGAGTTGCTGGACAACGCTCTGACCTGCTCGCCGCCGGCCAGCCGAGTCCAGCTGGGTGTCGCCCCCGAGGGGGAAGGCCTGCTCATGACCGTCGAGGACCAGGGCATCGGGATGGCCCCGGCCCGGCTCGCCCTGCACAACGCCACCCTGGCCACCGACCCCGACAGCCCAGCTGATGACGCGGCCGGCGCGGTCGGCGCGACGCTCGGCTTTCCGGTGGTCCGACGGCTCGCCGACCGGCACGGCATCAAGGTACGGCTGAAAACCCCGGACAGCGGGCGCGGGCTGCTGGCCGAGGTCCGGCTACCGGCTCGGCTGATCGGACTGTCGACCGGGGCAGAACACGAGGCGGGAGCGCTCACCCCGACTGCGCTGCCTGGGCGGCGGAGCACCCCGCAGGCCAGACCGGCGCAGGAACAGCGCAGCCGCCGGGCCGGCGGCCTGCTGGTCGGCGCCGTTTTCGAACCGGCCCCGCTCACCGGCCCCGAGGCCGTCAACACACCGAACGGAGCGCACTCAAGGTGAACACGGAAATCGAGAGCCTGAACTGGCTGGTCGAGAACTTCGCCCGGTCGGTGCCCGGCCTACGGCAGGCCGTGGTGGTCAGCGCCGACGGGCTGCTGCTGGCCACCTCCGGCGGCCTGGAGCGTGCCTACGCCGAGCAACTCGCCGCGATCGCGTCCGGGTTGACCAGCATGACGGTGGCCGCGGCCACCCACCTGGACGGCGGACGGGTGCATCATCTGCTGGTCGAGACCGAGGGTGGCCTGCTGCTGGTGATGCAGGTCAGCGACGGCTCCAGCTTGGCGGTCCTCGCCGAGGGGAACGCCGACGTCGGCCTGCTCGGCTATGAGATGGCGCTGCTGGTCACCCGGATGGGCGACGCCCTGACCCCGGCCCTGCGGGTGCAGATGCACGCGGCGCTGAACTGACTACAGGCTCCGCAGATTGGCCTGTCTGACTACAGGCTCTGCACATTGGCCTGTCTAGCTACAGGCTCTGCACATTTGGCCTGTCTGACTACAGGCTCTGCACATCGGCCTGCTTGGCGCGCACGGCCTCGGCGGCCTCCTTCAGAGCGGCAAGCTCGCTGTCCGTGAGATCCAACTCGATGACCTTTTTCACCCCGCCGGCGCCGATCTCCGCCTGGACGCCGAGATAGACGCCGCTGATCCCGTACTCGCCATCGACCCAGGCGCACACCGGCAGCTGCGCACCCGAGTCCTCGGCAACCGCCTTCACCATCCGCGCCGCGGCGGCGCTGGGGGCGTAGTACGCCGAACCGGTCTTCAACAAAGCGACCACCTCGGCGCCGCCGTTGCGGGTTCGGATCACCAGGTCTTCCACCTCGTCGGGGGGCAGCAGGCTGGCCAGCGGCTGACCGTTGACGCTGCACTGGCTCGGCACCGGCACCATCGTGTCCCCGTGCGAGCCCAACGTCAGTGTTTTCACCGTCGACACCGGGACCGCCAACTTCTCCGCGACGAAGTTGGAGAAGCGCGCCGTATCCAGCATCCCGGCCTGACCGATCACCCGATGGTGCGGGAAGCCGGAGGCGATCTGGGTCAGGGCGGTCATCTCATCCAGCGGGTTGGACACCACGATGATCACGGCCTGCGGTGAGGTGGCGGCGACCTGCTCGGCCACTCCCCGCACGATCTTGGCGTTGGTCTCGATGAGATCCATCCGGCTCATCCCGGGCTTGCGCGGCAATCCGGCGGTGATCACCACGATGTCGCTGTCCTCGGTGCCGCGGTAGGAGCCGCCCCCCACCCCGACGAGTTTGGTCTCGAAGCCCTCGATGGGCCGCGACTGGTTCATGTCCAAGGCGAGCCCCTCGGGCTTGCCTTCCACGATGTCGGTGAGGACGACCTGCTCGAACAGGTTGTACTCGGCCAGCCGTAGGGCGGTGGTCGAGCCGTAGAAACCGGCCCCGACAACCGTGACCTTGCCTCGGCGCGCGGCCGCTCCCGTGGGTGCCATGTCAGCCCTCCCTGTTCGCGATGATCGCGTCATCCTCCAGCGTGGTTGCGGAGGGCGCCGCGCCGGCCTGACCGCGGCCCCAGGAGGCTACCGGAGCCGGTAGCTGGACCGATCACCGGTCAGCCCGCGCTGCCCAGACTGCCGGTCAACACGACCAGGGCGGCGCCCAGCGCCGCCAAGACCAGGACGTCGAACATCCGACTGCGGACCACGAGCAACCCCAGTCGCCGAGGCGGGAGCAGGGCCCGCAGGCCGGCGGCGACCAGCAGTACGGCGCCCAGCACGACAAGGCCGGCCTGCCAACCGCCGAGGGCGGCCACGGTCGTCGCCGCGAGCGCAGCGGCGAGGACGCCGAGCAGCGCGCGCTCACCCCGCATGCAGCCTCCCGTCGGTCGATCACACCGTCCCGTCCGGGCGCTCCCGCCCGGTCTGGGTGACCTCCCCGATGATGGCATCGAGCATGTCACGCAGGACCGGAGCGCCGCGGCAGCTGCCCCGAAAAGGTTAGGCTCGAGCCGACCGGGGGTATCGGTCTGGATAGCCCATCGGAAAGGTCCGGAACCAGACGACGCGCGAGCCTCGAGGAGCAATGTGCCGACCCACGTCATGCCCGATCAGCCCAGGGTCAGCGTGCCCCAGCCCGAGCTGGCTCAGGGGGTGCCCATGCTGAGCCTGGACGGATACGGCGAGGTAGCACTCACCGAGGAAGTCACCACCATCGGCCGGGGGCCGGGCGTCGACATCCGGATCGAAGACCCCACCGTCTCCCGGTTGCACGCCGAGCTGGTGCGCCGGGGCCCCTACGTCTACGTCGCGGACCTCGGGTTGTCCCGCAACGGCACCCTGGTCAACGGGCGGCCGGTTGGCCGCGCGGTGATCGGCACCCGTGACGTGCTGTCCTTCGGCTCGGTGCGCGGCCGAGTCCGCGGGGTCCCGGACCTCAGCGGCGGCATCGACGAGACCCGCGAGCTGGGCAAGGTCGACGCGGCGCCAGAGCTCACTCGACGCGAACGTGACGTGCTCGTCGCGCTGTGCCGTCCGGCCCTGGACCAGACCGCGTTCGTCGCGCCGGCCAGTACCCGGGAAATTGCCCGCGAACTCGTCGTCACCGAGGCTGCCGTCAAGCAGCACCTGCTCCGGCTCTACCAAAAGTTCGGGATCCCGGAAGGCACCAACCGGCGCACCCGGCTAGCCAACGAGGTGATCTCCGCCGGGGTGGTGCAGCCGCCGCGGGAAACCAGCGGCAAGGCAGGGTAGCTAGCGCAGCGCGAGCTCGGCCGCTTCGACCACGTTGCTCAGCAGCATGGCCCTGGTCATCGGTCCGACCCCGCCGGGCATCGGGGCGAGAAACGCCGCCACCTCACGCACAGCGGGGTCGACGTCGCCGACCAGCCGGGCGCGGCTGTCACCCCCGACGATGCGGGTAATCCCCACGTCCAGCACCGTCGCCCCAGGCCGGACCATCTCGGCGGTGAGCAACCCCGGGACACCCGCGGCCGACACCACCACATCGGCTCGCGCGGTCTCGGCGGCCAGGTCCCGGGTTCCGGTGTGGCACAACGTGACCGTGGCATTTTCGCTGCGCCTGGTCAGCAGCAATCCCAGCGGCCGCCCTACCGTCACCCCGCGACCGATCACGCAGACGCGGGCGCCAGCCAGCGGCACTTCGTACCGTCGAAGCAGTTCGACGATCCCCCGTGGCGTGCAGGGCAACGGCCCGGACTGGCCGAGCACCAACCGGCCCAGGCTGATCGGGTGCAGCCCGTCCGCGTCCTTGCGCGGATCCATCGCGAGCAGCGCCGCGCCCTCGTCCAGCCCGCCGGGGAGCGGCAACTGCACGATGTAGCCGGTGCAGGCCGGGTCCGCGTTCAACTGGCTGACCGCGTCCAGCACGTCGGCCTGGCTTGCGGTGGCCGGCAGCGTCACCGCGATGCTGGTGATCCCGACCTCGGCGCAGTCGGCATGCTTGCCGGCGACGTACGCCGCGCTGCCCGGATCGTCGCCCACCAGCACGGTACCCAGGCCCGGTGTGTGCCCGGCCCGGACGAGCTTCCCGACCCGGTCGGTCAACTCCGCCCGGATCTGCGCAGCCGTCGCCTTGCCGTCAAGAAGAAGGGCGGTCACAGCCGGTCAGGATGCCAGAATCCCGCGGGGCGCCCCGAGCGGGTACCCCGGCGGCCCCAGCACTCAGTGGAAAAAGTGCCGAGTGCCGGTGAAATACAGCGCGATGCCCGCGGCCGCGGCGGCCGCGATGACCTCCTCGTCGCGCACTGAGCCACCCGGCTCGACGACGGCGCGCACCCCAGCGTCGGCCAGCACCTGCAACCCGTCCGCGAACGGAAAAAACGCGTCGCTGGCCGCGACCGAGCCGTTCGCCCGGTCCCCCGCGCGGGCGACGGCGAGGCGCGCCGCGTCCACCCGGTTGACCTGCCCCATGCCAACCCCGACGGTGGCGCCCCCCTGCGCCAGCAGGATCGCGTTCGACTTGGTGGCCCGCACCGCCCGCCAGGCGAAGGCCAGGTCGGCCAACATGTCCGCGGCCACGACTTCCCCGGCCTGCCGGGTCCAGTTGCCGGGATCGTCGCCGGGGGCATCGATGCGGTCGGTGGTCTGCACCAGCAGGCCACCCGAGACCTGACGCACCTCCACTCCCTTCGTGCCGCCGGTCACCGGCAGGGGGCAGCGCAAGATCCGAATGCTGGGTTTACGGGACAGCACCTCGACGGCGCCGTCCTCGAAGTCCGGCGCCACGATCACCTCGGTGAAGACCTCCGCGACCTGCTCGGCGAGTTGCACTGTCACCGGACGGTTCACCGCGATGACGCCGCCGTAGGCGGACACCGGATCGCAGGCCTGCGCCTTGCGGTGCGCCTGCGCCACGTCCACGCCCACCGCAATGCCGCACGGATTCGCGTGCTTGACGATCGCGACACATGGGTCGAGGTGATCGAGGGCGGCGCGCCTGGCCGCGTCGGTGTCGACGTAGTTGTTGTAGCTCATCGCCTTGCCGTGCAGTTGAACCGCCTGCGCGAGACCGGGCGGCACATCGTGGTCGACGTACAGCGCGGCCCGCTGGTGCGGGTTCTCGCCGTAGCGCAACACCTCGGCGCGTTCCAGCGCCATCCCGGCGAACGGCGGCCAGCCCTGCTCATCGGGTGCGAGCTCGGCGGCGGACCAGGCAGCCACGGCCACGTCGTACGACGCGGTATGCGCGAAGGCCCGCGCCGCCAGGCGCCGTCTGGCGGCGAGCTCGAAACCGCCTGCCGCTAAGGCGGATTCGACCTCGGGGTAATCATTCGGGTCGGTGATCACGGCCACGCTTGTGTGGTTCTTGGCCGCTGCCCGCACCATGCTCGGACCGCCGATGTCAATCTGCTCGACGGTCTGCTCGAGTCCCGCGCCGGCGGCGACGGTCTCCCGGAACGGGTACAGGTTGCACACGACCAGCTGGAAGGCCTCGATGCCGTGCTCGGCCAAGGTCGCGATGTGCTCGGGATTTCGGCTGTCGGCGAGCAGCCCCGCGTGCACCCGTGGATGCAACGTCTTCACCCGTCCGTCCAGGATCTCCGGGAAGCCCGTGACCTCGCTGACCGGGGTGACCGCAAGGCCCAGGGCCTGCACCGCGGCGGCGGTGCTGCCGGTCGAGACGATCTCCACGCCGGCAGCGGCCAGGGCGCGCGCCAGCGGTTCGAGCCCGGTCTTGTCATAGACACTCACGAGGGCACGACGAACGGCGATACGGGTCATGCGGGCGGCTCCTGGCTCATGCGGACGGACTTCGGGTCATGCGGACGGGCTTTCGGATCATGCGGACGGGCTTTCGGATCATGCGGACGGCTCCCGGGTCAGGCGGCGAACGGTCTCGACGTAGAGCGGGGCCTCGGCGGCCTTGATCCGGGCGTGCAAGCTGGCCTCGTCGTCGCCGGGAAGGACGGGGACGCGTACCTGGGCGAGGATCGGTCCGGTATCGACCCCCGCATCCACGTAGTGCACGGTCGCGCCGGACTCGGTGACCCCAGCGGCAAGGGTGTCACGGACCGGGTGAGCCCCGGGAAACGCCGGGAGCAGCGCGGCGTGCGTGTTCGTGATCCGGCCCGCGAAGGCGGCCAAGAACGGCGGCCCCAGCAGCTTCATGAAGCCGGCGCATACCACGAGGTCCGGCGCGTACCGACCCACCGCGGC
>DASYGP010000070.1:0-28024 GCA_035999615.1 Mycobacteriales bacterium | reverse complement strand
CCCGGTCCGGGCCACGGTGATCACCTATGTGAACCCGGCGGTCGCGGTCGGCCTGGGAGTCACGTTCTTGCATGAGCGTTTCACCGTCGGTATCGCGGTGGGCTTTGTCCTGGTGCTGGCGGGCTCGGTGCTCGCCACGCGCCGCCAGCGCTCCGGTGCCGACCGGGCCGCCGCGCGTGATCCGGCCCCCGTGGTGGTGGGCGAACCGTGAGCAAGCGCTAGCGGCCGACACCAAGCAGGTTGGTCTGTACGTGCGTCAGGTGCTGGCGCATTGCCTCTGTCGCGCGCTCGCTGTCGCGCGCATGCAACGCCGCCACGACCGCGTGATGTTCGCAGCGGTACCGCTCGCGACGTTCCGGGGAGTCGCTTCTGCGCTTGAGGTCGCCCCAGAGTTGACCGTGTCGGGCCGACTCAACCGAGTCGTAGAGACTCAGGAGCAGCGGATTGTGGCTGGCTTCCATGATCGCCCGATGGAGTCCCAAGTCCCACTTTTCGAAGTCATGAAAGGTCTCGGCGGTATCGCCGCCCGCCAGGTAGCGCTGAATACGGGCCAGATCCCGGGCGGTCGCCTTCGCGACCACCAACGTCATGGCCTGTGGCTCGAGCACGCAGCGGACGGCCATCACGTCAGCCGGCCCGATGTTGGTCAGGTCGCCGCTCCCCGTGGTCTCCGCGTCCTGCCCGCTCGGCGCGGCGCCAGGAAGTGCCCGGATGAACGTTCCTCGTCCGTGCTGACGCGACACCGCCCCGTCCGCCTCCAGCTGCCCCAGGGCGGCGCGGATCGCGGCGCGGCTGACCTGCAGGTCGTCGGCCAGGGCGCGCTCGGGAGGCAGCCGGTCGCCCGGATGAAGGCCGGCCTGCTCGGCCTTGCGGCGGATCGCCCGAGCCAGCCGGGAGCCATCCAGCGGGACGTCGTGGATCGACGTGGCCAGTGCCACCGCCACCCCCCGTCTGTCGCCGATGTGTGCTCGTCGCACCCGTGACCAATACTACCCACTCGCGCCCGTGCGCAGGCGAAGAATCGCCATAGTCGTGGGGGTTGACAGCGCCCGCCCGCCACCTATGCTCGCCCTATTCCGGCCTGTGGCCCAATCTCAACCATCGACGACCAATCCCGATCAGGGGGCTTATCCGTGAGGCTCGCCACCATCCGCACCAGTGAAGGCCCGCGACTGCACGTGCGAGGCACGTCCGGCTACGTCGATGTGGCGACCGAGTCCGGGCGCCCCGAGCTGGTCTCCCTGCGTTCCTTGCTCGCGGCGGGTCCGGCCGGCCTCGACGCCGCGCTGCGCCTGACCAGCCGTGGGGGTCGGGAGTACGACGAGTCCGCTCTTGACGCCGCCGTGCCGGAACCGAATCGCATCCTGTGTGTGGGCGTGAACTATTCCGCCCACGCGATCGAGGGCGGCCGGGAGGCGATGCCGAGCTGGCCCGAGTCGTTTCTGCGCACCGCCAGCAGCGTGATCGGGCCGTTCGCCGATCTGGTTCGGCCGGCGCTGAGCTCCGGCTTCGACTATGAGGGTGAGCTCGGGATCGTGATCGGAGAAGGTGGCCGGTACCTGTCCGCCGAGAAGGCGTTGGCGGCGGTCGCCGGCTACACCATCCTCAACGATGCCTCAGCCCGGGAGTGGCAGCGCGCCGCGACGCAATGGACGCCAGGCAAGAACTTCGACGGTTCCATGCCGATCGGTCCGGAGGTGGTGACACCCGACGAGATCGACGTTCATGACCTGGCTCTCACCACGACACTGAACGGCGCCGTCATGCAGTCCGCGCGAACCTCGCAGATGATCGTCGATATCGCGAGCTGCATTGAATTCTTCTCGTCGTTCACGACGCTGCTCCCCGGCGATGTCATCGCGACGGGTACGCCCGGGGGAGTGGGCTTCGCGCGCACCCCACCGGCATGGCTAACCCCCGGTGACGTCATCGAGGTCACCATCGAGGGGATCGGCACGATCCGCAACAACGTCATCGCGGATGAGCCTGCGCCCGAAGGCTGGCGCTGGGCCCCGGCGGCGACGGCGACAGGTGCACTGTGAGTCTCTGGTCCGTCCGTCTCTGTCCCGCGTCGTGGAGAGGTGTCACCATGCCCAGCCTCATGTCCCCAGCAACGCCCGGACCGGAGATCCCGAGACGCGTGCGCTCGAGCCGGCCGAGTAAGGCAGTCCTGGCCTCGGCTGGGTTGGCGGTCGGCGGCCTGGTGCTCGCGGCCTGCGGGAGTAGTTCTGGCCACAGCACGAGCGGAGCGTCGACGACGGCGAGCTCCGGCGGCGGGGGCGGCTCGATCACCATCGCCGACGTCGCGCCGTTCACCGGCGCCGATGCGGCCCTCGGTCCGATCTACTACGCCTCCTGTCTGGGCGCGACCAAGGCCATCAACGATGCCGGGGGCGTCTTGGGCAAGACCGTGAACTGCAAGTCCGTTGATACCCGCGGCGATCCCGCGGACGCGGTGCCTGCCGCCCGGCAGATGTTCGCCTCGACCCCGAACCTGCGCCTGGTCATCGGTCTCACCTCCGATGAAGCCGCCTCGGTCGTCCCGATCATCAACAGCAACAAGATGGTCATGTTCTCGATGACCGGCGAGTCGGAGTTCGACAGCACGCACTTCGACTACTTCTACCGTCTGGTTGCTCCCGACCTGGCCGAGTCCTACGCGATGGTGGCGATCGCCCAGCAGAAGCAGTACAAGCGCATCGCGCTCGCGTTCGGCAACGACATCGGCTCGCAGACGTTCGTCAAGCCGGCCCTCGCCGCCATTACGAAAGCCGGGATGACCGTCGCCGACAACGAGACGCTCGACCTGAAGGCGACCACGTTCCGCACCGAAGCCTCGAAGATCGTCGCGTCCCACCCGGACGTCATCTTGACCGAGGCCCTTGGCTCCACCGCGGCGAGCTTCCTGTCTGAAGTCAAGCAGCTCAACGGCGGCAAGATGATTCCGATCATTGGTACGTCCGCCACCATCGACCCGTCCTGGTACAAGGCGGTGTCCGCCGCCATCGGCGCGCAGACCCTCGTCTCGGGCTACGTCGCGGACAACACCGTCGTGGAGACGACCGGCACGGCCTACCAGACCTTCAAGGCAAGCCTTCTCTCCCAGAAGGACAAGGCGGGTGGCACCGGAAACTTCGACACCTACCTGACCGCTCCGGGGGCCGTCCACCTTTATGACGGGATGAACCTGGCTGCCCTCGCGATGGTTGAGGCCAAGAGCACCGACCCGAAGACCTACCGGCCGTTCATCGAAACCATCGGCAACGGCGTGCCTGGGGCGACCACGGTCGGGTCCTTTGCCGAGGGCGTCGCGGCGATCAAGGCCGGAAAGAGCATTCGGTACGTCGGCCCCGGCGGCCCCACGAACTTCGATAGCTTCCACGACTCGACCGGGCTGTTCGAGATCGACACCTACGACGCCCAGGGCAACGTCCAGGTCGTAGGAAAGATCACGGACGCCGAAATCAGGGCGCTTTCGTGACGCTGTTCCTGTCCTCGTTCGGGTTTGGGCTGGTCACCGCGGCCGTCCTCGCGATCGCGGCCGTCGGATTCACCATGCAGTTCGCGGTGACCGACGTGCTGAACCTGGCCTTCGGCGGGGTGATGATCCTCGGCGCCTACGTTGCCTACGCCGTCAACCTCACCGGCATCACCGTGTGGGTTGGCGTGGTGGCCGCGGCCTTGGCTGGGGCTCTCATTTCCCTGGCGCTGAACAGGGGGGTCTACACGCCCTTCCAACGCAAAGGCACCTCTCCCATCGCCTTGGTCATCGTGGCGTTAGGAATGACGCTCATCTTGGAGTTCGGCCTGCAGGCCTACGTGGGGGGCGACAACGTCTCCTACAAGCTCAGCCAGGGTCCGAGCATCCATTGGGGTGGGCTGCAGCTGTCCGTGGTGCAGTTCGTGATCCTCGGCTTGGCCGTGGCCATCATGGGAGCCGTGCATGCCTTGCTGCGGTATTCGCGGCTGGGGAAGGCCATGCGAGCGACCGCGGCGAACCGGTCGCTGGCCCGAAACTGCGGCATTCGCACCGATCAGGTCGTGACCATCACCTGGGCGATCTCCGGCGCCTTGTGCGGTCTATCCGGGGCGATCTTTGCCATCGACGCGGGCAGCTTCGGCGCCACGAGCACCGACCTGTTCTTGGTGCTGATTTTGGCCGCTGTTTTCCTCGGCGGCCCGGGTCAGCCGTACGGCGCCATGCTCGGCGCGGTGGTGATCGGTCTGAGCACCGAAGTCAGCGCCGCCTACATCACCCCTGCCTACAAGGATGTGGTCGCGTTCGTGCTGCTGCTCACCATGCTCGCGGTGCGCCCGACGGGCCTCCTCGGCGCTCGAAACTGACTGAGGAAGACCAACTGTGGCGAACAACGGTGTGCTGTTCTACCTGACGACCCTGTTGGTCTACGGCGGCGTCGACGCGCTGGCCTGCCTCGGGCTGAGCATGCAATTCGGGGTAGCCGGGGTCACGAATTTCGGCTTCATCATCTTCCAGGCGGCCGGCGCCTACGCGGCCTCCGTGCTGTCCCTCCCGGCCGACACCGCAAACGGTGGCTTTCAAAGCTATATCGGCGGCCTGAACCTGCCCTTTCCGCTGCCCTGGGTCGGGGCCGCCCTGATCGGTGGCCTGCTCGCACTTCCGTTCACCTTCCTGGTGGGCCGGCGCCTGCGCGGTGACTTCGCCGCGGTCGGACTGCTGGTAACAGCGGTCATGGCCAACCTGTTGGTCACCAACTACCGGCCGTTCCTGAACGGGAGCGCCGGACTGTCCCTGGTACCCGCGCCCTTGCAGAACAGCTTCGACCCGCAGTCGGCCAACTACCAGTGGATCTACTCCGCCGGCGCGATCGTGCTGGCCGGCGGGGTGTTCTGGTTGCTGCACCGCATTACCGAGTCCCCCTACGGACGAAGCCTTCGCGCCATGCGGGACAACGACGTGGTGGCCGACTCGCTCGGGAAAAACCTGGTGTCACTGCGGCTGTCGATGCTTGTCCTGGGCGGCGCCATCGCCGGGCTCAGCGGCGGCGTGCTGGTCGGATTCATCAACCTGTGGGCGCCTTCTGGCTGGGGCTACGCCGAGACCATCGTCATCTTCGCCGCCGTCATTATCGGGGGCGCGGGCAACCACAAGGGCGCCATTCTGGGTGCCATCCTGGTCCCGCTGGGATTCGAAGAGGCGAGCAGGTTCATCCCGCCGATCGGCGCCCCCGGGCTCATCCCCGCCTTGCAGTGGGTGGCGATCGGATTGTTGATCGTCACGTTCATCTGGTTCCGGCCGCAGGGGGTCATTCCGGAAAAGCGCCGGGTCACCGCACGGGTGGGCGGTGTCCCGCGCAAGGGCCGCGGGTCGGCGGCGGAGGCGAGCCCGACCGCGGACGCCCCGGACCTGTGGAGCCTGCCCGGCTCCTCGGGCGCTCCGGCGTCGACTGGTCGGTCGGTCGTGTCACTGAGCGAGCGCGCCGCCCCCACCGGTCCGCGCCGGGAACCGTCGAAGCGCATCGTGCTGGAAGCGGTGCAGGTCACCCGCGAATTCGAGGGCGTCCCGGCCGTCGCCGGGGTGTCGTTCGGTCTCCAGGAGGGTCATCTGACCGGACTCATCGGCCCCAACGGCGCCGGCAAGTCGACCACGTTGGCGATGCTCGCCGGCACGTTGCCGACAAGCTCGGGGCGGATCGAATATCTGAGTCAGGACATCACCGGAATGCCGGCGTACAAACGAGCCCGTGAAGGCCTGGTCCGCACCTTCCAGCTGGCCAGCGAATTCAAGCGGCTGACCGTCCTGGAGAACCTGTTGTCGGCGGTCCCCGCCCAGCCTGGTGATTCCCTGCGCGGGGCGCTCCTCGGGCGCCGGTACTGGCGGGCCAGCGAGGAGGAGGCGGTCGACCGCGCGGCCGCCATGCTGGAGCGGTTCGGTTTGACGCGCTACGCCAACTACTACGCCGGGGACCTCAGCGGGGGACAGCGCCGGCTGGTAGAGATCATGCGGGCGCTGATGACCACCCCGAAGGTGCTCCTGCTCGACGAACCGATGGCGGGCGTGCACCCGCACCTGGCCAGGGAGATCGGCCAGCAGCTCATCGGGCTCTGCCAGGAGGGCATGACCATCATGATGGTCGAGCACGAACTGGCGATTATGGATGAGTTCTGCGATCCGGTCGTGGTCATGGCCGAGGGGAAGGTCCTCGCCGAAGGAACTATGGACGTGCTCCGTGGACGGTCCGAAGTCGTGGAGGCATACCTTGTCGGCTGACCTGTCGGCGGGGCTTCCCGCCGAACTGCGACTGCGCGGCGCGTCCCTGACCACCCGTGACCTGAGCGCCGGCTACGGCGGCCGCCCGGTGGTGCACGGCGTGTCGATCAAGGTGGAACCCGGCCAGGTCATCTCCATCGTGGGTCCCAACGGCAGCGGCAAGTCCACGCTGCTGAAAAGCATCGTCGGCGTCGTCAAAGTTCTGGAGGGCCACGTCCAGCTGGCGGGCAAGGACATCACCAACGAGCTCCCCGAGAACACCGCCCGCCTCGGCGTGGGATACGTCCCGCAGGTCGACGACGTGTTCGGTCCGCTGTCGGTGAAAGAAAACCTGGAAATGGGCGGCTATCTGCTCCCGACCAAAGATGTCGCGGCGCGCATCGAGAAGGTCCTCACCTACTTCCCGCGGCTCGGCACGATGCTCACCCGCAAGGCCGGGAAACTCTCCGGCGGTGAGCGCAAGATGCTCGCGATGGGCCGGGTCCTCATGCTGGAACCCGCACTGTTCGTGCTGGACGAGCCCACCGCGAACCTGGCCCCCGCGATCGCCATGCAACTGCTGCACGAACACGTCCGACAACTAGCGGTGAACGGCGCCTCGGTCCTCATCGTCGAGCAGCGGGCGAAAGCCGTGCTGGAAATCTCTGATCGAACCTACGTGCTCGCCGGCGGCCGGCTGCGGATGGAGGGCACCCCGGCGGAACTCGCGATCAGCCCGGACTTCGTGGATTCCTTCCTCGGCGGCGGATCTCGAGGGGCAGCGGGCTCGAGCCAACACCGGGGGGGATGACCTGTTGGTCGTCGAGGGCACCGCGGGAACGCCGGAGATTCATGCCCGGCGGATCGGGGCGCCAGGCGCCCGAATCCGCGCCGAGTGGCCCCGCCCGGACCGGGAGGTGATCCGCCGGTTCGGCACACTCCCCATCAGCATCATCGGGGACGCGATGCATCGACTGGGCGCCATGCACGGGCAGATCCGGTCGCTGTGGCCTGGTGCCGCGAGCGCTGGCCCGGCGGTCCCGGTGTGGGTGCGGGCCGGCGACAACGCGCTGATTCACCAGGCCATCGCGCTGGCGCAACCCGGCGATGTGCTGGTCATCAACGCGCAGGGTTCGACCGCGCATGCCGTCTTCGGGGAGCTGATGGCCCTGAAATGCCTGGTGCAGGGCGTGGCTGGGGTGGTGATCGACGGGGTGGTCCGGGACGTGGAGGACCTCGCCGCGCTGAAATTCCCGGTCTTTGCGAGAGGGGCGTGCGCGTCGGGTCCGCTCAAGGATGGAACCGGCGAGGTTGGTTACCCCATTGCCTGCGGGGGTGTGGTCTGTGCGCCGGGCGATGTAGTGCTCGCCGACGGGGACGGCGTGGTGATCGTGCCGATTGCGGACGCCGTGTCAGTCCTGCGCCACGCCGAGAGCATCGCGGTCTGGGAGCAGGAACGGCGCGCCGAGCTGATCGCCCAATTGCCCGACCGGGCCGGTCCGGAACCCCGGTGACGCTCCCGGCCGTGGCGTTGGCCGTCCTGGGCGGCACGATCACCATGACCGCGCCGGGGCACGGGCAGGCGGTCCAACCCAGCCTGGACGCCGCCCGGCTCCTGCAGGCCGTGCCCGGCCTGGACAAGATTGCGCACCTGTCGCTGGAGACGTTGTTCATCAAGCCCGGCGCGTCGCTGTCGCTGCCGGACATGCTGCTGGTCCACGGGTGGGCCCGCGGGGCGGTGGAGCAGGGCGCGGCGGGCGTCGTGGTCGTGCAGGGCACCGACACGCTGGAGGAGTCCGCCTACCTGCTGGATCTGCTCTGGGACCGCGAGGAGCCGGTGGTGTTCACCGGCGCCATGCGATCCCCCGAGCAGCGCGCGCCGGACGGGCCGGCGAACATCTACGCCGCGATCCAGGCGGCCGGGTCGCCGGCGATGCGGGGGCTCGGGGTGACCGTGGTCATGGACGAGCACGTCCACGCCGCCCGCCGCGTCCGCAAGACCGACTCGATGAGCCTGGGCGCCTTCTCCTCCGGCACGTTCGGGTCGCTGGGCCGCTTCCACGAAGGTGCGCTGACTCTCGGCAATCGGCTGTCCCGGTGCCGGCCCCTGCCGCCGCCGGGGGCGGCCCGGATCGTGGTCCCCCTGCTCACCGCCGCCCTTGGTGATGAGGGAGAGGTGATTCGGCTGCTGGCGGACGCGGAAAGCATCGGAGGCCTGGTCATTGCCGGCTTCGGCGTCGGCCACGTGTCGGCCGGTGCCGCCGACGCGATCGCCGCGGCCGCGATGCTGATGCCGGTCGTGCTGTGCACCCGGACCGGCGCGGGCCCGGTGCTGCATGCCACGTACGGCTTCCGCGGCTCCGAGCAGGACCTCATCGGTCGCGGCGCGATCCCCGGCGGATGGCTCGATGCCCGCAAGGCACGGGTGTTGCTGCTGCTCCTGCTGGCCGCCGGCGCGGAGGATGGTGACATCAGAACGGCGTTCGCGGAGCACGCGGCGTGCCCCTGAACGGCGCCCTCCCCGGCTGCAGTGAGCGCCTCAGCGTTCGTGCCCCTCGGCACTGATGACCCGTACCCATCGCCGCTCGCCGGCGACGAACGTGTCCGTGGGCAACAGCTGCAGGCGCCGCGCCACGCTGTGCGAGGCGAGGTTGTCCGGGTGAATATGGGCGGTGAATCGGCGTACCCCGTCCTGCACCAGCTGCTCCAGCATCGCCGCCGCAGCCTCGACCGCGTAGCCGTTGCCCTGCCAGGCCACTCCGATCACCCACGCCACCTCGGCGCTCACCTCGGCGGCGTCCTGGCGCACGGTGGCCTGCACGAACCCGACCGCGCCCGGCCCACGCCGCGGCCGGATGATCCAGTTGAGCCAGGCCTCACCCGCCTGGTCCGGCCCGCGGAGTTGCCTTTCGTAGCGGGCGACCAGATCCGGCTGGGTCGGCGGGCCCCCGCCGGTGAACAGGTACAGCGCCGGGCCGGCCAGCACCGGCACCATCTGCTGCGCGTGCTCCACCGTGAGGGGCTCCAGCACCAGCCGGTCGGTCCAAAGCGGGACGGCGGTCGGCTGCACGCGGGCACTTTAGGTGACGGCGGCGTCGGAGCCGTCGTTTAGGTTGGTTGGTGACGGGAGGTCGCGTGGCGCAGCGTCAGGAAACCCAGCGCGGTCCGGAACCGGTCGAGGGCGCCCGGGCCGGCGCGCCCGTGCTGCGCGCCGAGATCCTCGTCGTGTTGGCGCTCTCGCTCGGGGCGGCGGCGCTACGCGCTCTGGTGGACTTCGTCGGATCCTTGACGGCGCAGCGCTCCCTGTCGACTCAGCATGCCCTGCTGGTCGGCTCACTCGCCCCGGGGCGCCCCACGCTGGATCTGGCGCTTCGGCTGGTCGCGATCGCGACGGCCCTGGCCCCGGTGGCCTTGGTTGTGTACTTGATCCACCGCGAGGGCGTCAGCTTGACCGCGATCGGTCTGGACCGGACCCGGCCCCGGCGAGACGTGCTGCGGGGAGCCGGGCTGGCTGCGGCGATCGGCGGCTCTGGTCTGGCCTTGTACCTCGGGGCGCACGCGCTGGGTGTCGCCTTGACGGTCGTGCCGGAGAGCCTGCCCGCCACCTGGTGGCGGGACCCGGTGCTGGTGCTCTCGGCGTTCCAGAACGCCACCGTGGAGGAGGTCATCCTCCTGGGCTACCTGCTGCGGCGACTCGATCAGCTCGGCTGGCACCCCGCAAAGGCGGTGTGGGCCTGCGCGGCCCTGCGCGGGAGCTATCACCTGTATCAAGGCCTGGGCGGATTCGTCGGCAATCTGGCCATGGGATTGATCTTCGGTTTTCTGTTCCGGCGATGGCGCCGTACGGTCCCGTTCCTGGTGGCCCACGGCCTGATCGATGCCGTCGCCTTCGTCGGTTACGCCCATCTCGCCGGTCACGTGTCCTGGCTGCCGACGTGAACCTGGCACAGCGCGGGGGCGCCGCACTGCTGCTGGGGCTGCTGATCTCTTGCGCTCCCGCCACTGCAACCCGGCCGGCCCCGTCGACGAGAAGCACGGCCCCCGCGAGAGCGCCGGCCACGCCGGAAAGCAGCACTGTTGCTGCCAGCCCTAGCCCGGCCATCGTCGCGAAGGCCCCCGCAGCGCCGCGCTGCGGAACCGCGGTCAGCGCCGGGACCAGCACCCGGACCGTGGCGGGGCGGTCGTTGTTGATGTCCGTGCCGCGCAGCTACGACCGTGTTCATCGGCTTCCGTTGGTGGTGGCGCTGCCCGGCTACGACCAGACACCCGCCGAGCTGGCGACCCAAACCGGCCTGCTCGGCCGGGGAGTCACGGCCGGGGTGTTGACGGTGATCCTGAGCGGGGAGGGGCTCGAGCGCGCGTGGGACTTTGCGCACGTCAATGACGTGGATGACGTGGGCGTGCTGCGGCAGGTCGTCCAGACGATGACGGCGTCGTGGTGCGCGGATCCAGGACATGTCGTTGTTACGGGTATCAGCGACGGCGGTGACATGGCCGCGCAGGCGATCTGCCAACTGCCCGAGGTGTTCCAGGCGGTGATGACCGTCGCGGCGTCCACCACACCGATCATGGGGTGCCGCCCGACCCGGATCCTGGCGCTGCATGGTGATGCCGACCCGCTGGATCCCTACGGCGGCGGGGCCGATGGCCGACCGCGCTACCCGAATATCCCGGCCGCGACGTCGGGAATTGCCGCGTGGGCCGGTGCGGATGGGTGCACGTCGGCGCGGCGAACGGCCGCCGCGGCAGACCTGCTGGTCACCAGTTACCCGTGTGGGGCCGAGCTGATCACGATCCGAGGTGGGGGACACACCTGGCCGGGCGGCGCGCCGGTGTCCCCGGCGCTGGGGCGCACGACGCAAGACTTCGACGCCACCGGGGAAGTCCTGCAGTTGGCGAAGGGGTTGCCGGGGGTGCCGTCCCCCTGACGTCACCGCGCGTCCGGCACAAAGGTCGTGGATCATGCGTTGTGTCTGTTGGCGGCGGTACGGTGCCGGCGCCTAGGAGGTAGTCGTGCGAACCAGCAGTAACCCGGCGCTCACCCGCAGCCCCGCCTTCGTGGGGGCCCCGGGCGACCGCAGCGTGAACCCCGTGGAGCAGGCCTACTTCGGGCCGACCGCCACCGCCCGCGACACCGGGCGGATGACCGTCGAGGATGTCGTCATCCGGACCGGCCTGCTGCTCGGCGTCCTGGTCATCACCGGCGCGCTCACCTGGGTGCTGAAGCTTGAGGCCCTCGCGCTGCCGGCCGCGTTGATCGGACTCGGGCTCGGCCTGTTCATCTCCTTCAAGCAGGTCACCAATCCCGTCGCCATCGTCGCCTACGCCGCCCTTGAGGGCATCTTCCTCGGCGGGGTTAGCGCGCTGTTCGAGCAGCGCTATCCCGGGGTCGTCGTCCAGGCGGTCGTGGGTACCGGAGCGGTCACCGCCGTCGTGCTCGCCCTGTACCGCAGCGGCCGGATCAGGGTGACCCCCCAATTCCAGAAGATCGTCATCGCGGCCACCCTGGGTTTCCTCGGCCTGCTGCTGGTGAACCTGATCGCCTCGGTCTTCGTCAGCGGCGGGCTGGGGCTGCGCTCGGGTGGCCCGCTCGGCATCATCATCAGCCTGTTCGCGATCGGTCTGGCGGCGATGAACCTGGTGCTGGACTTCGACCTGGTCGCGAAAGGCGCGGCGCGTGGCCTCCCCGAGCGCTACGGCTGGTTCGCCGCCTTCGCCCTGCTCGTCACGCTCGTCTGGCTCTACGTGGAGCTGTTGCGACTGCTCGGCGCCCTGCGCCGCTAGCCGCTGGCCCGTTCAGCGGACCGCTGTCACACGGGCGTTCCGTTCAGCGGACCGCTGTTACATGGGCGTCCCGTTCAGCGGACCGCTGTTACATGGGCGTTCCGTTCAGCGGACCGCTGTCACCCGGGCGGTGATCCGCCCGCGCGGGGCGCCGTAGGTCACCGTGTCCCCGGCCCGAGCCCCGAGCAGCGCAGCACCCAATGGGCTGGCGGTGCTCACCGCGCTCACGAGGCCGGCCAGGTCAGCGACCTCGCCGAGCTGGAATTGGCTGCTCCCGCCGTCCGCGAAGTCGAGCTCGACGATGGCGCCGAGCCGCGCGGTGCCATCGGCCGGTGTCTGCGCCGCGTAGGCGACCGCGTCGATGCGATCGCGTAGTCGCTCGATCCGCAGGTCGATCTGCTCGGCCTCCCACTCGAGGTGTACCCGCTCGGCCTGGTCCGCCGCGTCCCCTGAACAGGTGACGGCAGACAGCCGCAGCAGCGCGGCGCGCTCCCGCAAGGCGGCGAGTTCGGCTTCCAGCCCGGGCTCGTGCGTTGTCACGATGGTCATGGCGACACCTCTCCACTGACGGCGAAACGATGCGGGTCGGCGAATGCCGGACGCAACCCGTACAACGCCCCATCGGCCGAAATCTGCCGGACCTGCCGGCATCTTCAGGCTCGTCTCAGGCAGCCGATCCGGCCGGCCTCCGGGCGGGCAGGGGATGCCTGAGCGAAGGCTGAATCCTGGCCGATCCGGGCATCCCGCAGCCTGCTCCGGGCATTGATCTGAATGTGATTGCCGTCCACCGCGGAACCGCCGACCGCCGCCGCCCAGCTACGACACCGCTGGCCGATACCCTGTCCGCCGCCTGGTACGCGAGTCTCGTGGCCCTCCTGGCCATGGACGTGGGGCTGCGCAACGTCGCCTCGGATCTGGCCACCTGGCAGGTGCTGACGCTGTGGGCCGTGGCCTTCGCCGGGCCGTGGGTGGTCACCCTCTTCCGGCGGCGGACCGGCTCCGGACCCGCGGGCCTCACAGATCCCGCAGCTGGCTCGGGCCGGCACGGGCGGCGAGCCGGCCGAGGCCGAGCAGGACCGCCGCGCTGACGGCCAGCACCGCTGCGCCCAATACGGCGAGATATCCGAACGGAACCGCCAGCCCGCTGGGGGGCGGGTCGAAAATTCCGTTGAGCACCTTGACCAGCAGGTAGGCGATGGTGGCGCCAATACCGGCCCCACCCAGCAGGCCGCCGGCGAGTAGCGCCCGAGCCTCGGCGGACAGGAAGCGCCCTCGTTGCCGGGCGGTCGCGCCCAGCGCGGCCAGCAGGACCAGGGCGCGCCGGCGTTCGCTGATCCCCAGGGCCAGCGCCAGGCCGCTGCACGCCAGGGCGAGCACCACCCCGAAACCCAACTCCAGCCGGGCCAGGCCGGCCAGATCGGTGGCCGCCAACCCCGAGGCGGTGGTGACGCCCTTCCTGGCGCTGACGATGTCGGTCACCGTGACCACGCCCGGCAGGCTGGCTCGGAGGGCGGCCGCGGTGTGCGGGGGATTGCTGGAGCGGATCAGGAAACTGCTGACCGCGTTGCTGCCCGTCACCTGCGTGAGGTAAGCCGCATTCGCGATGATGAAGCTGTCCTTGGGCGCCGTGGGGAACTCCTTGACGACGCCGATGACGTGAAACGGGACCGGCTGGTAGGTGTGCTGGGGACCGGTCTGCAGCCGCAGACGCACCAGATCCCCCACGTGCAGCTGATAGTCCTTGATCGTCTCCGCGGAGAGCAGCGCGCCGTCCGGGGTCCGGGCGAGTGCGGTCAGCGCGGCGTGAATGGTGCTGCCGGGGACGAACGAATCCCGCAGCGGCGCGACCGTGCCGATCTGCGTCGGCCGGATCCCGTACAAGTCCTGCAGGTCGGGCCCGACATAGGCGAGCCGATGCTGCAGGGGTTGGACCGCCTGCACGCCGGGCGCGGTGGCTATCGCGGCCGCCGCCGAAGGAGGCACCTGGCTTCCGGGGGCCTCGGTGACGGTGACGTCCGCGCCGACGGTCAGGGCAACGTCGAGCTTGGCCTGGGCGTCGTAGGTCGAGGTGAAGACCGCGGTCGAGGCCGCCAACCCGAGCGCGACCGCCAGGCCGGTGGCGCCGCGGGCAACGGTGCGGCGGCGCCGGCGAAGCGATGCCGCCTCCAGCTCGGGGGCGCGTCCTGGCCGCTGCCGGGCGAATCGGCCGGTCCGTCGGGCCATCACCGCGGAGGACGCTCGCCACACCAGCAGGGCCAACCCGGGCCAGGCCAGCGCCGGGCCCAACAGCGCCGCGTAGTTCACCGAGCTGACCGGCACCCCCTCCGGTACGACGACGACCTGATAGCCGCCTCGCGCGGTCAGCGCGAAGGTGAGGGCGGCGGCGGCCAGCAGGACCACATCCAACCCCAGCCGAAGCGGCCACGGCTGCCCGATGGGGAGCGCCTTGGCAGCGGCGGCGCTGACCTGTTCGGCACCCCGCCGGCGGGCCGTGCGCACGGCCGGACCGAGTTGGGTGGCCGCAGCCAGGACCAATCCGGTGAGCGCAGCGCCCACCGTCCAGCCCACGGCCAGGGGCGGCCGACCGGGCAGCGCGAGGTCCACCGCGAGGAGCGCCAACGGGATGCCGCCGGCTATGCCGAGCAGCCCGGTCAGCGCGGTTTCGCCCGCTGCCAGCGAAATGAGCGCACCCGGCGACGCGCCGCGTAGCCGCAGCAGCGCCATGTCCCGGCGGCGGCGGTCCGCGCCGAGGGCCACGACCAGCGCGGCGACGACCGCCGCCAGTGCGAGGCCCGGGAGGCCGAGCAGCAGGAACAGCAGCCGGGCGTACAACGCATCCTGACGGGCCCCGGACAGGGCGGCGCCCAGGTTGTTGCCAACCAGCGCCCCGCCGGCGACGGCGGCCTCGAAATGTTGCGCGCGCTGGGTGATCGCGGTGGCAGCCGCCGCGGGATCCGACGGGAGGGAGCCCCGACCGAAAACGACGTGGAACTGGTGCACGACCGGCAGGCCGGCGGTGAGTCGGTCGAACGTGGACTGGGGCAGCAGCAGCACGTTGTCCGGGGGCGCCGACGCGCCGGTTCCCGGGGTGGTCCCCACGACCTGAAAGAAGGAGTCCGCGTGGGGAAGGTCGACGACCCCGCCTACGGTCAGGTGCGCCGGCCCCGCGGCCGTGCTGACCGTGATGCCGCCGCCCGGTCCGACGGCCAGGTTGGCGGCGGTCTGCTGCTGGAGGAGTACCCCGCTGTGGGATCCGAGCAGATAGCGCACCTGCCCCGGCACCCGGCTGGTGTAGCCCGGGGGGAGCGCGACCAGGCGGGCCTGGCCCGTGGTGCGCGCCCCGGAACTTCCGGTCGCGCTCAGGGACGGCACGGTGGCGTAGTCGACGGGGAGCACCTCGCGGACGTCCGGCACCTTGGCCAGGGCCGCGCGTACGTCGGCGGGCCGGCCCTGCGCGGTCACCTGAACCTGCCAGTCAACCCCGACGCTGGCCGCGGAGCGCGCGGTGAGGCTGGCCGCGCTGCTGGTCACGAACGCGCCGAGGGAGCTGATGAACGCGACGGCGAGGGCGATGCTGAGCGTGGCTCCCAGCAACTCCCACGGGCGTCGGCGGGTGAGCCCGGTGAGCCACCGTGCGGTCCTCATCGGCGGGCCCCCTGGTCGCTGTTGATCAATAGTTGGCCGTCCCGGACCTCGGCCCGGTCGCCGAGCAGCGCCGCGAGCTCCTCGTCGTGCGTCGCGACGATCAGGGCTCCGCCGCTGGCCCGTACCGCGTCCCGAAGGACGGTCAGCACGGCAGCGGCGTTGCCTCGGTCGAGGGCGCCGGTGGGTTCATCGGCGAGCACCAACCGGGGCGAGCCGGCGATGACCCGCGCGATGGCCACGCGCTGCTGCTGCCCCCCGGACAGCTGCCCCGGCAGTGCCTGCGCCGCGCCGTCCAGTCCCACCGCAGCCAGCGCGGCTGACGCGGCCGCTTCGGCGTCGAGGCGATCCGAGCCGCGCAGTCGGAGGGGGAGCGCCACGTTCTCCGTGGCGGTCAACTCGGGCAGCAGCGACGGCGCCTGGAAGACCAACCCGATCTGCCCGGAACGCGTCGAGGCGTCGACGCCCAGCCCCGGCCAGCGGACCACGCCGGTGAGCGGCGGTAGCAGCCCGGCCAGGACCAGCAGCAGCGTGCTCTTGCCGCTCCCCGACCGTCCGGTGAGCGCCGTTTCGCTGCCGGGCGCGACCGTCCAGGACACCGATTCCAAAAGGGGGGTGCGGCGGTAGCCCACCGCGACGTCGTCGGCAACGAGCAGCGGCCCCGAGCCGGCGATCGATACGGCACTCATACCAAGCGCCCGTCACGGATTTCCACGATCCGGTCCGCACTGGCCGCCACCACAGCGGAATGCGTGACCAGCACCGTGGCGCCATCGTGCGGCCGGGCTTGGCGGAGCAGCGCGAGGACCGTCTGTTCTTCATGGCGGCTGACCTCGGCGGTGGGTTCGTCGGCGAGCAGCACCTGCGGGCCGCCCGCGAGGGCCACCGCGAGGTTGGCGCGCGCGGTTTCGCCGCCGGACAGGGTGGAGGGGCGTGCCGTGCTGCGGGCCTGCAGGCCGAGCGCGTCGAGCAGTTCCTCCGCCTGCTGGAGGGTCAAGGCCCGGGACGGGCGAAGACTCGCCGCGAGCTGCACATTCGCGCGGACCGTCAGGTGCTCGACCAGCCCGGAACTTTGGGTCAGGACGCCAAGATGGGTGCCGCGCAGGCGAGCCTGCCGCCGCGGCGGCTGATGGCTCATCCGCTGCCCGGTGACCCACACGCTGCCACCGTCCGGGTCATCGAGTCCGGCCAGCAATGACAGCAAGGTCGACTTACCGGAGCCGGACGGGCCGACCACGGCAACGGTCTCGCCGGGGGCGACCGACAGGTGCACGTCCTTGAGGGCGGCCACCTCCCCGTCACCGCGACGGAAGAAGCGATGCAGGCCACGCGCCTCGATCACAGCGGTCATGCCAGGGTCAGGCTCTGCGAGATCTTCCGGAAGGGGTCGACGTTGTCCGAACCCACGGCTCCATACATCTCGAGGTCGACCAGGTGCCCCGCCCCGAAAATCTCATAGCGCTGAACCTCGTCGCGAAACACCTTTCCGGTGACCGGATCCGGTGCTGAATTGCGGCGGTAGACGATGAGGACACCCTGTCCCGCAGGCAGTTGCGCGGGGGTGACGCTGATCAGCTGAAAGGCACCCTGGGAGGACGCCAGCTTCGGCACGTCCGTCGCTTTGGCGCTGCTCACCGTGGGCGCGGTGCTCGCCGGCACGGACGTCGCGCTGATGCCGTTGAGTTTGTCAGTGAAGGTCACCGCCACGCCGTGCTCCGTGCGGGCCCACCCCTCGGGATGCGAGAAGCCGTAGTGACCGGCGGCATTCCGGTAGGCCACGTAGGCGACGTTGTCGGGGATGTCACCGGGTGGGTTGTTCTCCACCGGCGCCGCTCCCGGGGGTGCGGGCGCTGCGCCGCTCACCGGCGTCGAGGCCGCGGGCGACGCGTTCGCCCCCAGGCTGCTGGATGACCCGCAGCCGGTGACCGCGAGGGTCAGCAACACCCCGCCGCTGATCGGGACGAGGAGTCGGCTGATGGACCGGCATGTCGCAGGGAACAAGGCAACCTCCTGGCACGTGGATCACGGACGACGGGGATCCTGCCGGGCGGTTGATGTGAAGACGATGTGCACTCCTCCTCTCATCTGGCTCACATGTGCGTTGGGGACGATGCCCGGATGCGGGTGCTGGTCGTGGAGGACAACGTGCGCATGGCCGCGCTGCTGCGGCGCGGCCTCACCGAGGATGGCTATGCGGTGGACATCAGCGGCGACGGTGCGGAGGCAGTCTGGCTCGGCACCGAAAACGACTACGACGCCATCGTCTTGGACCTGATGCTGCCCTCGCTGGATGGTCTGCAGGTGTGCCGGCAGTTGCGGGCCGCCGGTCGCTGGGCACCGGTGCTGATGCTTACCGCGCGGGATGCGGTCGACGTCCGCATCCGCGGTCTGGACGCCGGGGCGGATGACTACCTGATCAAACCGTTCGCGTTCGGGGAGCTCACGGCGCGCTTACGCGCGCTGCTGCGAAGGGGCGCACCGGAGCGCCCGCTCGTGCTGGCCCTGGAGGATTTGCGGTTGGACCCGGCCGGGCACCGGGCCTGGCGCGACCAGGAGGAACTCGCGCTCAGCCCGAAGGAATTCGCCCTGCTGGAACTGTTCCTGCGCCACCCCAATGAGGTGCTCTCCCGGGACCGGATCCTGGCGCACCTGTGGGACTTCGCCTTCGAGGCCTCATCCAACATCGTGGACCAGTACGTGCGCTATCTCCGGCGGAAGATCGACATCCCGTTCGGGCGGGCGAGTTTGCAGACCGTCCGGGGGGCCGGCTATCGGCTCACCAGCACGCCCCCCACGATCTCGCATGCCCCTTAGGCGGCGGCTCGCCGCGACCGTCGCGGTGCTGACCTTGGTGTTGTCGGGCGCCGGCTCGGTGCTATTCGACTACGTGCTCGGCCGTAATCTGCTCACCGCCACGGACGTGACCCTGCGGGCGCGAGCCGAGCCACTGCTGGTGACCGTCGGCGATGCGCAAGGCTCGCAACCGGACTTCCCCGACCCCGCCGCGAACGTCACTGGGTCGCGGATCGCTGAAGTGTTCCGTCCCGATGGAGGGGTCGGATACGCCGCGCCCGCCGGGCTGCCCGTCCTGCTGCCGGCGAGTGCCCTGCGCGCCGCGCGCAGCGAAACCATCACCCGCATGGTCGGCGGCGAAAGCTTCCGGCTGCGGGTCGATCCGACGATGGGACCCGGCGGGCGATGGGTTGTGGTGGTGGGTGCCTCACTCACCCCCCGGGCCCAGGCCCTGGCCCGCGTACGGACCGAGTTGCTGTTCGCCAGCGCGATCACCGTCCTGCTGGCGACGCTGGGCGCGTGGGCGCTCGGACGCGCGGCCCTGGCGCCTGTCGAGCGGATGCGGCGCTCCGCATCGGGGATTTCGACGCATGGCGACCGCGGCCGGATCACCGTGCCGAACAGCCGGGACGAACTGGCGGCTCTCGGGACGACGCTGAACCAGATGCTGGATCGGCTGCAGACCTCGCTGGTTCGCCAGCGCCAGCTCGTTGCCGATGCCGGCCACGAGCTGCGCACTCCACTGGCGGTGTTGCGGACCGAGTTGGAGCTCGCGTCCCGACCGGGACGCGCCGAGGACGAGCTACGCGCGGCCATCGCGGCGGCCGCGCAGGAGACTGACCGGCTGGCCCACCTCGCGGAGGACCTGCTGCTGCTCGCCGGCCGGGACGAGCGGGGACTGGGGATCTCGGTGAGGCCGATACCGCTGGCCGAGCTGCTCGAGGCCGTCGCCGGGACCTGGACGGCGCGGGCCGCGGCGGCCGGGGTGTCGGTGACCGCCACCGCCGACCCGGGCTTGGTCGACGTTGATCCCGACCGGTTGCGCCAAGCGCTGGACAACCTGCTTGCCAACGCGCTGCGGGTGACCCCACCGGGCGGTCAGGTGCATGTGGCCGGGACGATCGGTCCCGATCACGTCCAGGTGGAGGTGGCCGACACCGGACCGGGGTTTCCCGCGGCGTTCTTGCCGCGTGCGTTCGAGCGGTTCAGCCGCCCCGACGACGCGCGCAGCCCGGATGCGGGCGGCGCCGGGTTGGGACTGTCCATCGTGGCGGCGGTCGCGGAGGCGCACGGCGGTCGCGCCGATGCCCGCAACGCATCAGGCGGGGGAGCGATCGTGCGCCTACGGTTCCCGCGTCAACCCGGGGCCGCCGGCTGCTGATTACGCGCCCGGTGTGCGCCCGCTGCAGGGACCGCCGCTGCGTCCTACGCTGCGCAAGATCTCCCCGGGAAGCGCGATTGTGCGCCTGACACCGAAGGAACAGGACATGATCTTCATCGCGGTGAAATTCACCATCCGTCCCGACCGCAGCGATGACTGGCTGGCGCTGGTCGAGGATTTCACGACCGCTACCCGGCAAGAGGCGGGCAACCTGTTTTTTGAGTGGTCCAGAAGTGTCGACGACCCCCACCAATTCGTGCTGCTCGAGGCCTTCCAGTCGCCGGAAGCAGGCGCGTCGCACGTCAATTCCGAGCACTTCAAGACCGCGATGGCGTGGATCCCGGAGGTCATCGCCAAGACACCGGACATCGTCAACGTCGAGGTGCCCGGCGACGATTGGTCGAAGATGGCCGAGCTCGGACCGGTCCGCGGCTGAGGTCCATCCCGCTGCCGGCGATGGTTCCTGAGCAATCGCTCAGGAACCGTCAAGTACGGCGGGGTTTCCTCAGCCCGTCCTTAGGTCCGCTCCCTAGCGTGGGGCGGGTCGAGAGGACTGCTGTGGTCAAGGTTTTGCTGGTGGATGACGAGCGAGGCATGGTCGCCGCGGTGCAGCGCGGGCTGGTCGCCGAGGGCTTCACTGTCGACCTGTCCTACAACGGGCCCGACGGCCTGTGGCGCGCCACCGAGCACAGCTATGACGTCATCATCCTGGACATCATGCTGCCCGGCCTGTCGGGCTACGAGGTACTCAAACGGATGCGCGCCGCCCAGAATTGGACCCCGGTGCTGATGCTGAGCGCCAAGGACGGGGAATACGACATCGCCGACGCGCTCGACCTCGGAGCGGACGATCACCTGATCAAGCCGTTCTCGTTCGTCGTGCTCTTGGCCCGGCTCCGGGCGCTCCTGCGCCGTGGTCGCCCGGAACGACCCGTCGTCCTCACCGCCGGTGACCTCACCCTCGATCCGGCCCGCCGGCGCTGCAGTCGAGGTGACGTCGAGATCAAGCTCACCGCCCGGGAGTTCGCGGTGTTCGCGTACTTGATCAACCTCCGGGGGGAGGTGGTGCCCAAGGCCGAGATCCTGGCGAAGGTCTGGGACGAGAACTTCGAGGGCGGCCCGAACATTCTCGAGGTCTACATCGGCTACCTCCGCCGCAAGATCGACGTTCCGTTCGGTCGGCAGGCGATCGAAACGGTCCGTGGGGTGGGCTACCGCTTGCGGAGCGACGGCGGTTGACCGGGTGACCGCCTGGTGGCGCCGACGCTCGCTCCGCGCCCGGCTCACCTTCGCGGCGACGGTCGTGCTAGCGCTCGCGATGTCTGCCGCCGCCGTCCTGCTGGTCTGGCGCGTGCACCTCACCTTGATCTCTCAACTCGACGCTACCGCGAGCCGGCAGGCCGTCACGGTGGTCGGGGCGATCGCGGCGGAACGGCATCCGGTAGTCCCGCCCACCGTGGCGCCCGACGCGGTCATCCAGGTCGTCGACCGCGCCGGGAACGTGGTCGCGAGTTCGCCCAATATTGACGGCGAGCCTCGGCTGTTCACCGTCCCGGCGCCCCGGGTCGGTGCCGGACCCACGGTGCGCACGGTGGCGAATCTGCCGGTGGGCGACAACAGCTCCTACCGGGTGGCGGCGGTGAGCACCGTCGATGCCGGTGGCGCGGTCAGCGTCGTTTACGTGGCGCTTCCCCTCGCGGGCGCCACCCGCACGGTGGCGGCCCTCAGCGCTCTTGTAGCGGCGGGTGTGCCCATCGTGGTCGGCCTGCTGGCCGCTATCACCTGGCTGCTGGTGGGGCGGGCCATTCGTCCGGTCGAGCTGCTGCGGCGCCAGGCCGCGGACATCACCGTGACCGACCTGCACCGTCGCGTCAGCGTGCCACCGAGCGGCGATGAGATGGCCCGGTTGGCCAGCACGCTGAACGATCTCCTCGCCCGGCTCGACGCCTCCGTCGGTCAGCAGCGGCAGTTCGTAGCCGACGCCGCACACGAACTGCGCAGCCCGATGGCCTCGTTGCTGGCCCAGTTGGAGGTCGACGAGCGGCTGGCGCGCGGGGCTGCGGCTCCTGGAGCGCCGACCGGAGCCGGCAGCTCGGAGCTGGTGGAGGAGGCCCGAAGGCTGTCCGTCCTGATCGATGCCCTGCTGGCGCTCGCCCGGCTGGACGCCCAGCCCCGACCGCGGCGGGACGTCATCGATCTCGACGACGTGGTCTTCGCAGAGGTGGCGACGGTACGGCGGCGAACCGGCGTGCCCGTCGACACCAGAGCGGTTGCCGCAGCTCGGGTATGTGGGGACGCCGGGCTGCTGGCCCGGGTGGTCCGCAACCTGCTGGACAACGCGGCCCGACACGCGCGCAGCCAGGTCATTGTCCGGCTCGAGCACGGATCCGGGGAGGCGACGCTCACGGTCACCGACGACGGGCCAGGCGTCCCGGCGGCGGACCGCGGACGCATCTTCGCCCGCTTCACCCGCCTGGACGAGGCCCGCGGGCGGGACGCCGGCGGCGTGGGGTTGGGCCTGGCGATCGTGGATGCCGCGGTGCAGGCGCACAGCGGTTCGGTGTCCGTGACCGACGCGAGCCCGGGCGCGGTGTTCACCGTCCGCCTTCCCGCAGCCGACTGAGGGCGCCCGAAGCGGTCGGTCATCATGGGGCGTGCGCTCACTGCCGGCGGGGAACGTGCCGCCCCCGAGCCTTTCGGGCGCGCTGGCGGCGTGGACGTTCGATCCGGTGACCACCGCTGTCGTGCTGCTGATGTTGGTGGGCTGCCTGGCGGCGGCTCGACGCGGCGGCCGGCTGCCGGGCTGGCGGTGGGCCCTGCTGGGTGCGGGATGCGCGGTGGCGCTGATCGCGGCCGACGGCTGGCCCGGGGCTTACGCCGCCTCGCTGGCCTGGGTCTTCGTGGTCCGGCTCTGCGCCTTGTTGCTGGGCGCCCCGGCCCTGGTGGCCTTCGCCCGACCCGAGCTGCTCCTCCCCGAGTCGTGGCGTCGGCGGCGCCCGCTTGGACGGGCCGGACGCGCGCTGGGCCATCCCCTGGTGGGACCCCTGCTGCTGCCCGTCCTGATCGGGGTGGTGATCTTCACGCCGCTGTTCACCCTCGCTGTGCGCGACCGGCCGGTCACCTGGGCCCTGGACGGCGTGTTGCTGATCGTCGGGACCGTGTTGGCCGCCCCACTGGCGCGGGCAGGGGAGCAGGACAGCAGCCTGCGGATGGGTGTGGTGCTGTTCGTCGGGTTGTTCGAGCTGCTGATCGATGCCATCCCCGGCGTCGCGCTGCGCCTGGACGGACACGTCGTGCCCGCCGTCGCCGCGCTCGCCGCCCACCGCGGGGGACCCCCGAACGCCCTGCACGATCAACAGCTGGCGGGCGCGGTGCTGTGGGGCGTCGCGGAGCTGATCGATCTCCCGTTCCTTCTGGTGGTCTTCCGGCAGTGGGTCCGTGCCGACCAACACGAGGCGACCGTCGTCGACCGGCGCGTTGCTGAGCGGGGCACCGACCCGGCGGAATCCGATCGGGAGCGGCCGTGGTGGGAGCAGGACGCCACGGTCTTCGGCGACCATCGACGCCGAGAACTGCAGGGCCGGCGCGACCCGCAGGATTCCTGAGCGGCGCCGGTTTAGTGGGGCGTCTCGCCGGCTGCCGCGTCGAGCCGCTCGCGCTGCGGCACGATGGTGTAGCGGGGATCCCGCGCCGACGCCTGCCCCGCCTCAAAGATCGCGAAGCGGGTGGCGAACGAACCGGTGGTCAGGGCCAGTCCGGCCAGCACGGACAGGGTCCGGGAGCGGGCCCCGGTCAGGGCGAGTACCACCCCGCCCCCCGTCGATACCCGGGCCAAGCGATGCCAGCGTCCAGCGATCCCGGTCGACAGGGTTTCGCTGGACAGCCCCATCGACCGTTCCATCACCTGCTGGGCGGCGAGCTCCGTCAGCGCCCCGCCCACCGCCATCCGCCGGGCCGGCGCGGCTTGAGACACCGGCACCGTCGCCATGGCCAAACCGCCGGCCGCCGCGGCCGCCGACCCGGCGAACACGAACGGCAACTCCTTGCGGGCCGCTGACCACGCGGGGGTGGCCGTATCGGACAGCAGCACCGCCGTGTACGTGGCCACGGCCGGAGCGATGAGCGTGGCTCCCACCCCGGCTGGTCCGCGCAGCGCGGACAACAGGCGCAGCGGTCCCCGGCCACGCGGCGTGCTGCCCGCCAGCTCACCCAGCGCGGCCGCCCCTGCCAGCGGCCCGTAGCCGGCGAGCAGCCAGGTGCCGACCGACATCGGGGAAGTCGGCTTGATCACCCGGAGCATGTTCAGCAACCGGGACGGCCGGCCGAGGTCGTGCACCAGGGCGGCAAAACTCAGCGAAATGGCCGCGAAGGCGGTGATCCGGCCGTGCCGGCGCAGCGCGGGCCGGTCGCTCGCGGCCCCGCCGGCGGCCAGCAGGCTGGAGCCGGCGGCCAACCCGCCGAGGAACAGGTAGGCCGGGATGTCCTTCTCCCACGGTGACGCCTTGACCACCGGACGGCCGTAATACGAGGTGAAATCGGCCGGCGGCACCGTCGCGTTCGGATCACCGCGCCCGCGCCTTCTCCCGGCGCGGTGCCGGGGCGTTCCGCCGTCGAGACTCATCTCGGGTTGCCGGCCCGGCCCGGTCACCGCCGGCCGCCGAAACACATCGCCGCGGCACCGGCGAGGGCAACCGCCGCCACCGCCGCTCTCGTCCACATTGAGGGAAGATCGCGGGTACAGACGACCGGGTCCGGTGGCAACCCGTATACCTCCGGTTTATCCAGGAGCAAGAAGAACGCGCCGGCTCCGCCGACGCCGTCATCCGGCGAGGCGCCGTAGAGCTGGGCGTCGGACACGCCGGTGTCGTGCAGCTGGGCCAGACGCCCCTCGGCCCGGGTGCGCAGCTCATCGAGGTCCCCGTATTGGATCGACTGCGTCGGGCAGGCCTGGGCGCAGGCCGGGGTCTGCCCGGCCCCGAGACGGTCGTAACACAGCGTGCACTTCTGGGCCACGCCGACCGCGACGTCCCCTGCCGGTCCGCTGCGTCGTTCGATCACCCCGTACGGGCACGCCGGCACGCAGTAGCCGCAGCCGTTGCAGATCTCCTCCTGCACGACCACGGTGCCGAACTCGGTGCGGAACAGCGAGCCGGTGGGACAGACGTCCAGGCAGGCGGCGTGCGTGCAGTGTTTGCAGACATCCGAGGACATCAGCCAGCGCACATCCCCGGGGGCGCCGACACCTGTGCCGTCTCCAGACGGCATCCCGATGGACGGCATGCCCAGGTCGACACCCGTCGGGGCCGGCAGCTCGGCCGCCCGATCGCCTAGCTGCCGTGGCTGTTCGATGAAGGCGACATGCCGCCAGGTGGAACCGCCCAGTGCGCCGGTGTTGTCGTAGGACTCGCCGGTGAACGACAGGCCGTCCTCGGGGATGGCGTTCCATTCCTTACACGCCACCTCGCACGCTTTGCAGCCGATGCACACACTGGTGTCGGTGAAAAACCCCATCCGGGGAGGGTGTTCGGACCATCCCGCGTCCAGGGCCGGATCAACGGGTCCCGAGAGCCTGCCCATCAAGCACCTCCGGGGTTGTTGTGCGCGTCGGCCTCGGCGCGTTCACTCAGGCCACGCCATGCGGGGGAAGTCAACGCGGTGTTCCCGGTCTCGGGTGTGATGCCCGCCTTGTCGCGGCTCGCCGCGATGTAGGCGATCAGAGCGGGGCCGCGCGGCCGCCGGCCAGGCCGGATGTCGCACGACGCCACCTTCGATTCTTGAATGTGGACGTTGCGGTCCAGCGCCAAACCGAACAGGTCGTTCGCCGAATCGCCGGTGGTCAGGCCGTTCTGGCCCCAGTGATACGGGACTCCGATCTGGTGTACCAGCCGGCCGCCCATCTTCAGCGGGGTCACCCGGCGGGTCACCAGGACGCGCGCCTCCACCGCGGCGCGGGCCGTGACCAGATGGCACCAGGCGCCGTGTTGCAGGTGGCGTTCCGCGGCGAGCTCGGGACTGACCTCGACAAAGAAGGCGGGCTGCAATTCGGCCAGGTAGGGCAGACCCCGGCTCATCCCGCCGGCCGTATGGTGCTCGGTCAACCGGTAGGTCGTGAAGACATACGGGTAGACGTCCGCCCCCGGCTCGTCGGCGCTGGGGTGGGAGGGGTTTTCGTCCCGGATATAGACCTGCCGGGTCGGGTTCGCCTGCTGGCCATAGAGAGCATTACGGACCGGCGACTCCTGCGGCTCGTAGTGCGTGGGGAGCGGACCGTCGAGCAGCCCCGACGGTGCGTACAGCCAGCCCTTGCCGTCGGCCTGCATCACGAACGGGTCATCGCCGTTCAGCGCCGCCGGCCCTTCGGCGTCCGCCGGCGCGCGGTAGTCCGGCCGCTTGGTCGCCTCGAAGTCGGGCACGTCGTGGCCGGTCCAGGAGCCGGCCTCCTCGTCCCACCACACGTACGCCTTGCGCTCGCTCCATGGCTTACCGGCCGGGTCGGCGCTGGCCCGGTTGTAGAGGATTCGCCGGTTGGCCGGCCACGCCCAGCCCCATTCCGGGGCGACCCAGGACTGCTCGGCCCCTGGCTTGCGCCGCGCCGCCTGGTTCACCCCGCCCGCGCCCACACCGCAGTAGATCCAGCAGCCGCAGGCCGTCGAGCCGTCGTCCTTCAGCTCCAGGTAGGAGCTGAGATCACCCTCCGGGCCGTACCCGTTGATCTCCATCAGCACCGCCTCGGCCTTGGGTTCGGCCAGCGGTCCCTCGGTCGGGTAGTCCCACGTCAGTGCATGCATCGGCTGGTCCCGCGGGTCGGTGCTATCGGCCAGCTTCGCCCGCAGCCGCCTGCCCAGGTGGTAGAAGAAGTGCAGCTCGCTGCGCGCATCGCCGGGCGGCTCGACCGCCTGATGATGCCACTGCAGCATCCGCTGGGTGTTGGTGAAGCTGCCGTTCTTCTCGGTGTGCGCGGCGGCTGGGAACACGAAGACCTCGGTGCCGATGTCTTCGGTCCGCAGCTCGCCGGTGCCGATCTCCGGGCTGTCCTTCCAGAACGTGGCGGTTTCGATCATCGCGAGGTCCCGGACCACGAGGAACTCGAGTTTCGCCATCGCCAGTCGCTGCAGCTTGCCGTGCGCGCTCCCGACCGCCGGGTTCTCCCCGACGACGAAATAGCCCGGGATCTTCCCGTCGAGCATGTCCAGCGTCGTTTGGTAGGTGCCGTGGTCACCGCTGATCTTCGGCAGCCAGCGGAAGCCGAAATCGTTGTCGGCGGTGGCGGCATCCCCGAAGTAGGACTTGAGCAGGCTCACCGTGTACGCCTTGGCGTTGGCCCAGTAGCCCTTCTGCTTGTCGCCGATCATCCCCTGGGCGTAGCCGTCGAGGTCGTCGGGCTGGCTGGACTTGGGCATCGGCAGATAGCCCGGCAGCAAATTGAAAAGGGTCGGGATGTCGGTCGATCCCTGGATCGACGCGTGGCCGCGCAGGGCCATGATGCCGCCGCCCGGCCGGCCCATGTTGCCCAGGAGCAGCTGCAGGATCGCGGCGCTGCGGATGTACTGGATCGACACCGAATGGTGGGTCCAGCCCACCGAGTAGACCCAGGCGGTGGTCCGGTCCCGGCCCGAGTTGCGGGTGACCGCCTCGCAGATCGTGGCAAACACGTCCTGCGGGCAGCCACTGACCCGCTCGACCATGTCCGGGGTGTAGCGGGCGAAGTGCCGCTTGAGGATTTGGAACACGCACCGGGGGTGCTGCAGGGTTTCATCGCGGTGGACCTCAGCCCGGCTGATCGCCGGACCGCCCGAGCCGTGCTGGTCACCGGCACTGGTGTCCGACGCCGTGTCGTGCTGCGACCGGTTGCCGGCCGCCGCCGCTTCCGAGGCACCCTCGTACTGCCAGGTGCTGGTGTCGTACTTGCGGCCCTCCGGGTCGAAACCCGAGAACAAGCCGTCGAGGTCCTCGGTGTCGATGAACCGGTCGGTGATGATGTCCGCCGCGTTGGTGTATGCGGTGACGTACTCGCGGAAATCCAGCTCACGGGAAAGGATGTAGTGAATGATGCCGCCGAGGAAGGCGATGTCGCCGCCGGCCCGAATCGGCGCGTGAATGTCGGCGACAGCACTCGTGCGGGTGTAGCGCGGGTCGACGTGGATCACCGTTGCCCCGCGGGCCTTGGCCTCCATCACCCACTGGAACCCGACCGG
>DASYGP010000065.1:0-14227 GCA_035999615.1 Mycobacteriales bacterium | reverse complement strand
AGGTATGCGGTCGCCCCCGAGGTCTGCGCCAACTGCGTCATCGTCACTGGCCGCCGGGCCGAGCAGGTGCGCTTCGCCGCGTGCGTGGTGCTGGCCACCACCCGGGTGGACGTCAACGGGCTCGTCCGGCGGCGGCTGGATGCCCGAAAGGCCTCCTTCGCGCCGATGGCCGTGGCGGTCGCCGAGACCGGGATGGAGTACGGGGGGATCACCCCCTTTGGCCTGCCGGCCGGATGGCCGGTGCTGGTGGATACGGCCGTCCTGGACGCCGCGATGGTCGTGGTGGGATCTGGTCTGCGTCAGTCGAAACTGCTCATTCCCGGTGCGGCCCTGCGCTCCCTTACGGCGCTCGAGTCCCTCGACGACCTTGGCGTGAGCGGCAACCGCAACTAGCCTGCGGGGACGTGCAGGGACGTCAGCACCGCGGCAACCGGGAGCGAGGAGCGGTCATCAGCCGGATCAACGATGTCGGCGGAATGCAGGGTTTCCCGCTGCGCGACCGGGAACTGAACGAGCCCCCGTTTCACGCCGACTGGGAGGCGCACGTGTTCGCGCTGAATCGTGCGCTGCTCGGGCAAGCGGTCTACAACCTCGATGAGTTCCGCGACGCGATCGAACGGATGCCTCCGCAGGAGTACCTCGCGTCCTCCTACTACGAGAAGTGGTTCCACGCGATCAACACCTTGCTGGTGGAGAAGGGCGTCCTGACCATGGAGCAGATCAACGGTGGCTGAACGATTCGCCCCGGGCGACCGGGTGCGCGCGAGCCACGTTGATCCGCCGCACCACACGCGGGTGCCGCGTTACGTCCGCGGCGCGCTGGGGACAGTCGTGGAGCCGTCCGGATGCCATCCGCTTGCCGACAACAGGTCGCGCGGGATCGCCGCGGAACCGGAGCCGGTCTACACGGTGCGGTTCGCGGCCCAGGACCTGTTTGGCACGGGTGATCACACGGTGCTGGTGGACATGTGGGAGAGCAAGCTCACCGCTGCCGATGGCGAGGTGCACCGGTGAGTGACACGCACGACGGTCCTGGCGCTGGGGTGGCCGCGCGGGTGCGCCATGTCGAGAGCCTCCTGGAACAGCGCGGTCTGGTCGACGCGCAGGAGTTGGACCGTGCCCTCGCGGCCTTCCTCACCCGGGCCTCACCCGCGAGTGGTGCCCGAGTGGTCGCGCGGGCATGGGTGGACGGCGGCTTTCGCCGGCGCCTGCTCGATGACGCCAATGCCGCGTTGCCCGAACTGGAGTTGTCGATGGGCGGTGGCTTGCAGGAGCAGCGCCTCAAGGTCGTCGAGAACACCGACGAGGTGCACAACGTTGTGGTGTGCACCCTTTGTTCGTGTTACCCGATCTCGCTGCTCGGGCCCTCACCGACCTGGTACAAGAGCGAGGGCTATCGCTCCCGGGTGGTGCGCGACCCGCGGGCGGTGCTGCGCGAGTTCGGTTTCGCCCTGGACCCGGCCGTCAAGATCGAGGTCTGGGATGCCAGCGCGGAGTCCCGCTACCTGGTCCTGCCGCGCCGGCCGGAGGCCACCGGCGAGTTCAGCGAGCAGCAGCTCGCCTCCCTGGTCACCCGGGACGGCTTGATCGGCGTCGCCGCGGTTTAGCGCCTTGCCCCCAGACCTAGGCCCAGACCGCTGGCCGCTTGCGACCCTGCGTAATCTGGCCCGCCACGCTCGGTGATGCCCCCTCGTGATCATGCAACTTCGGTCGCTAAATCGCGATTTTCACGGCCGAACTTGCATGATCACGAACGCGGGTCCCGCGGCGCGGATTCTTGGCTTAGCCGGCGGAGGCATCCGGGCTAAGGCTCCTGTGCCCAGCCGCTCAGCAGAGATACGGCATCCTCCCCATGCGGTGGCCCCCCTCAGCCGGCGAGGCTCCTGTGCATCGGATCAAGCCCTTGAGGAGACCCAGATGCACCTCAACACCACGCCGTTCTCGCTCGCCGAAGCGGCCTACCGCCGGGACAGCGTCCGCGCCGATTTCGCGCGAAGCGCCGGGCGGCGCCGGCGGCACCGCCAGCTGCCCCGCCTGCGGATCAGCCCGGCCTACCGCCGCCTGCACGCCGCAGGTTAGCTCCTGTCCAGCGGGGAAATTCCGCTTCAACGGTTGTCGGTGCGACCGGCAATGATGGGCCCCGTGTCATTCGAGCCCGCGAGCAGAGGCCCCTTTGTGGGGCGCTCGGTTGAGTTCAACCGGCTCAGCGCCCTCGTCGGCCTCGAGCGCCCCGCTGCCGCACCGGCCGCCGTGCTCCTGGCGGGGGACGCGGGCGTCGGCAAGACGCGCTTGTTGACCGAGCTGGCCGACCGTGGCCGTCAGACCGGCTGGCGGGTGCTGGTCGGGCATTCCCTCGACTTCGGCGACACCGCCCTTCCCTACCTCGCGTTCAGCGAGATGTTCGGCCGCCTCGCCGCAGAGGCCCCCGAGCTGGCCGCCAAGTTGACGGCGGAGAACCCGACCGTGGCGCGCCTGATGCCGGGGCGGCGGTTGATCGCGACCGGCGGCGCCGAGCATCCGGAGCGCCTCGAGCGAGCCGATCTGTTCGAAGGGGTGCAAGCGGCGCTGGGCGAACTCAGCCTGGCTGGCCCGCTGCTGCTCATCTTCGAAGACGTGCACTGGGCCGATCAGTCGACCCGCGAGATGCTCAGTTTCTTGTTCGCGCGCACCTTCCGGGGTCCAGTGTCGATCGTCGTCTCCTATCGAGGCGATGACCTGCACCGGCGGCACCCGCTGCGTAGCTCGCTGGCGGAATGGTCGAGGGTGCCCGGCGTGGGCCGGCTGCAACTCCTCCCGCTGGCCGCCGACGACGTGCGGACGTTGATCCGCGTGCTGCATCCCGCCCCGATGCCGGAAGCCGACGTGCGCCGCATCGTGGAGAACGCCGAGGGCAACGCCTTTTTCGCCGAGGAGTTGCTGGCGGCCAGCGAGCAAGGCGGCCACTGGCTGCCGACGGACCTGGCGGCGTTGCTGATGGTCCGGCTCGACCAGCTCGAGGACACGGCCCGGTTGGTGGTCCGGGCCGCGTCCGTCGCCGGGCGCCGTGTCTCGCACGCCCTGCTGGACCGTGTGGTCGGGACCGACGCGGACACCTTGGAGCTCGCGTTGCGCGCGGCGGTCGACGGCCATGTGCTGGTCCCCGTCGGGAGCGGCGGCTATGCCTTCCGACATGCGCTGCTCGCGGAAGCGGTCTATGACGATCTGCTGCCCGGCGAACGGGTGCGGCTGCACCGTTCTTACGCCGCCGCCCTGTCCTCCGGGGATGTGGAGGGCACGGCCGCCGAACTCGCCCGCCACGCGCGGGCGTCCCTCGATGTGGCCACCGCTATCCGGGCGAGCGTGCAGGCCGGGGACGAGGCGATGGCGGTGGCGGGTCCGGACGAGGCGGCGCGGCACTACGAGCTGGCGTTGGCGTTGATGTCCGACAGCGATCTGGCCCGTTCGCCCGACGACGTGGTGGACCTGGTGGCGCTGGTGGTGCGAGCCAGCGAGGCGGCCGTGGCGGCCGGCGACGTGTTCCGCGCGATGGCGCTCGTCGAAGATCAGCTGAGCCAGCTGCCGCCAACGGCCGCCGCGCACGATCGGGCGCTCCTGCTGCATGCGCTGGCCGGCACGTCGCTGCTGACCGACTCCGGTCCCGACGCGCTAGCCCTCACCACCGAGGCGCTGCTGCTGGTGCCCGCCGGTTCGGCGGGTTCGCTGCGCGCGCAGGTGCTCAACATGCACGCGCGCGCCAACGCCGACCGGCACCGCGATGACGATGCGGCCCGTTGGGCCGGGGAGGCGCTCCGGCTCGGCCGGGAGCTTCGACTGCCAGACGTGATCGCCGATGCCACGACGACGCTCGCGCGGCTGGACGAGCGAGCGGGCGATCCGCAGTCCGCGCAGCGCACCCTGGAACGCACCGTGTCCGAGGCCCGGGCAACCGGGGAGGTCGCGGCCGAGCTGCGCGGCCTGTTCAACCTCGGCGGGCTGCTGTACGGCCTCGGGCGCCTCCCCGAATCGTTGCTGGTCTACCGCTCGGCCGCCGCGCGGGCCCGTGAGCGGGGACGGCCATGGGCCCCGTACGGGCTCGAAGCCCGGGCGATGGCCGGCATCGTCGACTACGTGAGCGGCGATTGGGATGCGGCCCAGCGCACGGTCGACGTCGACGGTGAGTCGCCGCCCGAGCTGGCCGCGGCGCTGCTGACCGCGGTCGGCATGGCCGTTTCCGCCGGCCGCGGTGAGCACCAAGCCCTGGAGCAGCTGCCGCGACTTCGACCGTCCTGGCAGCTGGATGGCCTCATCGCCATTCTCAGCGCCGTTGCGGCCATCGACCTGCATGGCGATCGCGGTGATCTGCCGGCCGCCATCGCGATGTACGACGACGTCGTCAGCGTGGTCGGCGCGCTGTGGCAACTCCCCCTGTTTCCAGCCCGGATCCGGCTGAGTGCGCTGCTGCTGGGCCAACTCGCGGCCGAGGCTCCGCGCGTCGCCGAGCGGGACCGCGTCGATCTGGGGCGGCGCGGTGACGCGCTGGCGGAGGCCGCGGTCGCGACGGCCGAGCAGGGGCTCCGAGGTGGACGCCAGCGCGGCCCGGAGGGCGACGCGTGGCTGGCGCGCGCCGACGCCGAGCACACCAGGCTGCGCTGGCTGATCGGCAATGACGCACCGACGGAAACCGAACTGGTCGACGCCTGGCAGCACAGCGTGCAGGGTTTCGTCCGGTTCGGGCACAGGTTCGAATGCGCCCGGTCGAGGACTCGACTGGCGGCGGTGCTGCGCGCCGTCGGGCGTGCAGCGGAGGCGGAGGAGCAGGCGGGGTTGGCCCGCGCGGCGGCCCAGCAGCTCGGCGCCGCACCGCTCCTGGCCGAGCTGCGCACGCTCGGGCTCTCGGTCCCGAGGCGGGCGGGCGCGGCCCGGTACAACGAGGCGTTGACGGCCCGCGAACGTGAGGTTCTCGCATTGGTCGCGCAGGGGCGGAGCAATCGGGAGATCGCCGGACAGCTGTACATCAGCGCCAAAACGGTCAGCGTGCACGTGTCCAACCTGTTGGGGAAGCTCGGCGCGGCCGGCCGGACCGAGGCGGTCGCGGTGGCTCGCCGCAAGGGCCTGCTCACCCCGACCTGACCCCGAGGCGATGGCCGTGATGATCGGCGACTGGCATGCGGCGGCCAGGCATGCTGGGATCGGTCGATGAACGAGGCCCGGTCGGAACCGGTGGAGGACTGGACCGCGCCGGGTGTCTTCGAGGTCGCCCCCGGGGTGCATCGCATCCCGTTGCCGCTACCGAACGACGGGCTACGAGCCGTCAACGTCTATGCGGTCCACGACGGGGACCGGCTGGTACTGATCGACTCCGGCTGGGCCATCCCGCAGGCGCGGCAACGGCTGGCGGACGCGCTGCAGGGCCTGGGGCGCTCGCTCGCGGACGTGTCGCGGTTCCTGATCACGCACGTGCACCGGGATCACTACACCCAGGCGATCGGGCTGCGGCGGGAGTTCGGGTCGACGGTGAGCCTGGGCGCCGGTGAGCGCCAATCCCTGGCGGTGATTCAAGCCCCGGGCCGGCCGCCGCTGGAACCGCAACTGCACCAGCTCAGGCTGTACGGCGCTGCCGGCCTGGCCGAGCAGATCGCCGCCGGGTTGGCAGCGCATCGGGGGACCGACCGCTCGGACTGGGAGTCACCGGACGATTGGCTGGAGCCCGGCGTCCTGACGCTGGCCGCGGGTCGGACCTTGGCCGTCATCGAAACCCCGGGGCATACCCGCGGGCATGTCGTGTTCCATGATGTCGCCGCGGGGCTGCTGTTCGCCGGCGACCATGTGCTGCCCACCATCACCCCCTCGATCGGCTTCGAGCCGGTGCTCTCGCCGAATCCGCTCGGCGACTTCCTGGCTGCACTGGCCAAGGTCCGGGCGCTCCCGGACGCGGTTTTGCTCCCCGCCCACGGGGATGTCACCGGCAGCGTGCATGCGCGGATCGATGAGCTGGTCGCCCACCACGGCGCCCGGTTGGACCAGACGATTGCCGCCCTCGCCTCCGGGGTGGATACGGCGGCGGCCGTCGCCGGTGAGCTGCGGTGGACCCGGCGGCTCCGAACTCTCAGCGAGCTGGACTCGTTCAACCAGATGCTCGCCGTGGCCGAGACGGGCGCCCATCTGGATCTGTTGCTCGCCCAAGGACGCCTCACCCGGGTCGTGGAAGAAGGGTGCTACCGCTATCGGCTGAGCTGACGAGGTCCTCGGTAGGGTCCTGGCCATGTCCTCACTGCCACGGTTTCACCTCGCGGTGCCGGTGGACGATCTGGCCGCGGCCCGGTCGTTCTACGGCGGCGTGCTGGGCTGCCCGCAAGGCCGGCAGGACGCCAGCTGGGTCGACTGGGATCTTTACGGACACCAGCTCGTCACCCACCTGGCGACCACCCGCAGTGCGGGCACGCACAATCCCGTCGACGGCCACGACGTGCCGGTCCCGCATTTCGGCGTGCTGCTGAGCGTCCCGGCCTTTCATGAGCTCGCGGACCGCCTCAGATCGGCCGCCACCGTGTTCATCATCGAGCCGTACCTGCGCTTCGCCGGCGAGCCCGGTGAGCAATGGACGATGTTCTTTCGTGACCCGGCGGGCAATGCCCTGGAATTCAAGGCCTTCGCCGACGACGCGGCGGTGTTCGCGCACTGAGGGCAGGCGTCTTCAGCCGGTTGCGCCGAGCTGCCGGCCGGCGCTGACCTTGACGGCGCTCAGCTCGAACAGGTCGTGGCCCCGGGCGAGCGCCTGACCCTCGAAACGGGTGACCGGGCGGCCCGCGGGTCGGGGCGCGTATCCCGGATGCTGGTTGCCCAGCAGGGCCTCTCCCGCGATCGCCATCAGCATCTGCTCGGCGTACGACTTCGAATCGGTGGCGCAGTGCAGGCGTCCGCCCGGGCGCAGGCGGGTCGCGGTCAGGTGCAGGAAAGCCGGGCTCAGCAGTCGCCGTTTTCGGTGCTTTGCCTTCGGCCAGGGGTCGGGAAAATAGATGCGAACCTCCTCCAACGACTCCGGTGCGAGCATGTCCGCGAGGACGTCGCGCACGTCCCCGACCACAACCCGGACATTGCTCAGCCCCAGCGAGTTGACCTCCCGGAGCAGGGCGCCTGCCCCCGGCGTGTGCACGTCTACCGCGAGGAGGTCCGTGCCCGGGGCTGCGGCAGCCATCGCGATGGTCGCCTCGCCCATGCCAAAGCCCACCTCCAGGACCAGTGGCGCGGCCCGCTGGTAGATCACCTCGACGTCGAGCGGCCGGGTTCCCACGTCGATCCCGTAGCGAGCCCAGAGCGTGTCCAGGGCCCGCTGCTGCCCGGCGGTGATCCGCCCCCGACGATGCTTGAACGTGCGCAGCGGGGCGCCCGGAACGCTCATGGGCGGATCCGTCTTCTCTCGAGGGCCGGACGATGGCCCGATCGCGCGAGCGCCGGGGCGCGGGTGCGGGGGCGCGGGTGCGGGGCGTCGCTACGTAGAATCCCCCCAAGCCCACCACCCATCCGCCCTACCTTCGTCTGCGGCGGCGCTCCTGAGGGGGACTCGTGACGCTCCGCGCGCGGCTGCTCCTCCTCGGCCGCCGGCCGGAAACGTGGCTGTGGTTGACCGCTGTGCTGCTGGTGCTGCCGCAACCCCTGCACCAAATCCGGGTCCAGGTGGATCCCATGATCGACCTGCATGTCTATCGGGACGCCGGCCTGTCCCTGCTGCACCATGATCCAGTTTACGCCCACTACACCATCACCTCAGCCAGCGTGTTGCCGTTTACCTACCCGCCGTTAGCGGCCCTGCTCGCGCTGCCGTTGGCGTTCCTGCCGTTCGTCGCCGTCAAGATCGGGTGGGATCTGGCGATCTACGCCGCGCTGCTGTGGTGCCTGCGGTCGGTGTTGGCGCCGTACCGGGTGCGCCTTCGTGCGGCCGGGGTCCGTTCGGAGATTCTGGTGCTCCCGGTGGCCTTCGTGGTGGCGACGCGACTGCTGCCGGGGCGACAGCAGGTGCATTTCGGTCAGGTCGGTCTGTTCCTGATGACGCTGGTGCTGGTGGACCTGCTTACCCCGTGGACCGGGCGCTGGCGGGGGGTACTGGTGGGGCTCGCTACCGCCATCAAGTTGACGCCGGGTGTCTTCATCGTCGGTTTGTGGCTGGCCGGTCGCCGGCGGACCGCCGGGATGGCGGCGGCGGCGTTCGGCTTGCTCACCGGCCTGGCCGCACTTGCCGCGCCCGGGTCTTCGCGCGCCTATTGGACCAGCGCGGTGTTCGCGAGCGACCGGCTGGGGGACAACGCCGATCCCACCAATCAGTCACTCCGCGGCCTGGTGCTGCGCACCCCGCTGACCCATCTGAGCGCGACCGCGGTGTTTTTGCTGCTGGCCGCGCTGGTGGGGGCGGTCGGGCTGCGCAAGGCGGCAGCCGCGTGGCGGGCGGGCGACGACCTGGCCGCTGTCACGCTGGTCGGCCTGCTGACCGCGTTGCTGTCCCCGGTCGCCTGGATTCACCACTACGTGTTCGTGATCGCGCTGCTGGCGCTGCTGCTGCGCGACCGGCGCCTGATCCTCACCCTCATCCTGGCCGTCATGTGGACCTTGGACCTGCCCGCGGCGGGGTTCGCCCTCCGCAACCACCACGGCATTCCGCTGGCAGGAGTCTGGGGGTGGCTGCTGGAGGCGGCCCTCAGCCTGTCGATGGCGGCCGTGGTGCTCTGGCTACCGGTCCGCCGGCCGCCGCGGCTGCGATCCCCGGAACAGCTGCCTTCCGCCGAGCGGGAATTCGCGGCGGCCTGACGCCTCCCGGGCGGGGCCGCTAATTCGCTGCCGGAATGTTGGCGCAGCGGGTGGGATCGGCGCCGGTGAGACCGGTGAGGCTCACGCTCGCATGCGCGGTGACCAGGCCCGGCGTCGATGCCCGCACGCGCAGCCAACCATCCGTCCCGGCGAGCAGGCAGGCGGCCCCGCTGTCGATGTGCCACAAGTTGCTCGCGCGAATGCGCACGACGGCGGTGTCCGTCGCCGCGAAGCGCAGCTGGAAGGAGGACGAATCCAGTTGCGTCAGGGTCACTCCGGGACCGGACACCAGCGGGACCGCGTGCAGCACCCGCCAGACCTGCCAGTGCGCATCGTGCCAAACCGGCTTGAGGTACGCCGGGGGGTGCTGCAGCAGCTGGGCTTCGGCTTGACCGCCGTAATCGAGCGGTGCGTCGGGAAGGGCGACGAGGGCCACCGCGGTCGCGTCCAGCCAGGCCCGGTAGCTGGCGGGCGTCAGCGGCTGGTAGAGCGCGCTGTTGTATTGCACGTCGAGTTGGCGCTCCCAGCCGCGGGCGATCGGGAAGGCCGGGGCGACCCGGGCGCTTTCCCAGTGCTCCCGGGTGAACGGCACCTCCAACCGGCCGGCCGCCGGGTCCTGCTTCGCGAGGAAGCTCAGCAGACCTGTGTAGTAGCTGGCGCTACTGGAGGGGTCCCCGGACGCGCGCGCGATTGCGCTGGTGACCGGGACGAACTGCCAGATCAGGGCGGGCAGCAGGGCCACCGCGAGTAGCCGCAGGCGACGCTGATGCCGAACCAGCACATACGCCGCGATGGGGAGCGCCACCAACCGCCCCAGCCGGCTCATGTTGCCTCCGACGGCGTTCGGCACCACAAACAAGATGATCGTGGTCGCCGCGTAGAGCAGGGCGAACCGGCGCAGCACGGCCAACTGGGCCGGGGCGAACAGCAGGGTCAACGCGGCGAAGATCAGCACCCCCCCGACGTCGTACCAGTCGCAGGGGAATCGGCCGGCTCCGCCGCCGAGCAGGGCCGACACCAGGCTTCCGCTGCCGGCCGCCGCCAACGGCAGGGCCCGGCGCCAGCCGAGATCCGCAATCCACGCGACGCCGGCCAGCAGCAGGAACAGCCCGGCCAACGGGCTCGCGAGCGAGCAGGCGGCCGCGAGTAGCAGCGCCAGCAGGCCGTGCTGGCGGCGTACCGCCAGGAGGGCGGCCAACCCGAACGCCGTACCCAGCAGGAACGGCACCTGGCCGATGAGCAGATTCCCGATCACGCACAGCGCCACGGCGAGGCCGAACAGACCCTCGGCGCGGGCCCCCGGCGCGGACACCAGACGCGGCGCCAGCCAGGCGATGCCGGTCGCCGCCAGCAGCCCGGTGGCCCCGGCGCCGAGCACGGAGGAGATCGGCGGGAACAGCACGGAATAGCCCGGGAGCGCATGGCCGCCGTACCACTGATCGTTCCAGGCCTGCAGTCCGGCGTGTCGCGCCAGCCAGGTGCGGAACTCCTGGGCGGGCCAATCGGGGCCGAGTCGGGCCGCAATCACGATGAACGCGCCGGCCAGCAGCGTGAACAGCCACGGTTGACCGACCAAGGCAACCGCGAGCCGCCGCAGCGGACCCGCCGATTCCCGGGTGGCGGCTGGGCGCGGGAGCCTCCCGACGAGCGGTAAACGCTGGCCTTTCGCCGCGCGCTGGGTATCCGACACCATCAGGCCGTTCCCGTTCGGTCTGCAGGTATCACCCCCGGATGATAGTCGTCGTGCACCCGATCGGGTGAACCGGGCGATCACCGGTGGCCCTACCCCCACACCTCGGCCGCCGTCTCGACGATCAAGGCCAGCTTGGCGACCTGCTCGTCGTAGGTCAGCGCGTTGCCCTCGACCGTGGAAGAAAAGCCGCATTGGGGCGAGAGGCACAGGTTTTCCAGCGGCACGTAGCGGCTGGCCTCTTCGATCCGCCGCTTGAGGTCGTCCTTGGACTCCAGCGCGCCCCGCTTGGTCGTCACCAGGCCGAGAACGACGCGCTTGCCGGCAGGGACGAAGCGCAGCGGCGCGAAGTCCCCGGAACGGGCGTCGTCGTACTCGAGAAAAAATCCGTCCACCTCCAGCCCGCCGAACAGCGCCTCGGCGACGAAGTCGTAGCCGCCCTCCGCCACCCACGAGGACCGGAAGTTCCCGCGACACATGTGCGTCGTCACGGTGAGCCCGGCGGGACGGCCGTGTAATGCGGCGTTGATCTGCCGGATGTACCGCTCGTGCTGGTGCTCCGCGTCGTCGCCCCGGGAGGCGAGCTCGGCCCGCTGATGCGGGTCGTTCAAATAGGCCAGGCTGGTGTCGTCCAGTTGCAGATACCGGCAGCCGAGTGCCGCGATGTCCCGCACCTGTTTGGCGTAGGCGGCGCTGAGGTCGGTCCAAAACGCCTCCTCGTCGGGGTAGACGGCCGGATCGATGGACGCCCGCCCGCCGCGGTAATGGATCATGCTCGGGGACGGGATCGTCAGCTTCGCGGTTGATCCGCCGTCGTCGGTCAACGAGTTCAGGAAGGCGAAATCCGCGCCGAAGATGGGCTCGTCCACCCCGATCGGCGCGTCCACGCGTAGCGCGGCCGGGGTGAAGTCCAAGGTCCCCTCCGCGTTGCGGAAGTGCACGGCCAGGTTGCCTTCGGTGCGGCTGACTCCCTTCAGTTGGTAGATGAAATCCATGTGCCACGACGCGCGGCGGAACTCCCCGTCGGTGGCGGTGCGCAGCCCGACGTCCTGCTGCATCCGGACGACGTCGCGGATCGCGCCGTCCTCGATGACCCGCAACTCGGCGTCGCCGAGGGTGCCCTGCGCATGCTCCTGCCGGGCCTGCAGCAGGTGTGCAGGACGCAGCAGGCTGCCGACGTGGTCGGCGTGAAACGGCGGCGTGTCTGTTCTCATGCTTGTGTCCTACCATCCGCCCGCCCCCGACCGCACGTGGCACCCTGCGCAGGTGCGCACACGCGTCGCGATCATCGGGGCCGGACCCGCCGGCCTGATGCTGTCGCATCTGTTGGACCGCTGCGGGATCGACTCGGTCGTGCTGGAGTTGCGCAGCCGGGAGTATCTCGAGCAGCGGGTCCGCGCCGGCGTGCTGGAAAGTCCCACCGTGCAGTTGCTGCGCGACGTGGGTCTCGGCGCTCGGCTGGACACCGAGGGGCTGCCGCACCAGGGCTTTTCGCTGCGGTTCGACCGTGAAGACCACCGCATCGCGCTCAACGAACTGACCGGCAAACACATCGTCGTGTACGGGCAGCAGGAGGTAGTCAAGGACCTGATCCGCGCCCGGCTGGCGGCCGGGGGTCAACTCGAGTTCGAGGTCACTGACGTTACGCTGCACGACATCGCCGCCTCGCCGTGGGTCGGCTTCACCGACCACGGCGGGCGCCGGCAGGAACTGCACGCCGATGTTCTCGTCGGCGCAGACGGTTTCCACGGCATCAGCCGCCATGCCTACCCGAAAGGCGCCTGGCGGGCGTATGACAAGCAGTACCCGTTCGCCTGGCTCGGCATCCTGGCCCAAACCCCTCCGTCCCACGAGGAGCTGATCTACGCCTACACCGAGCATGGCTTCGCCTTGCACAGCATGCGTTCCCCCGCGGTGACACGCCTGTATCTGCAAGTGGCCCCCGACGAAGACCTGGCGAACTGGCCGGACGCGCGGATTTGGGCTGAGCTCGAGCTACGGCTGGCCCTGCGGGAGGGTAACTTCGCGCTGACCCGAGGCCCGATTCTGGACCGGGGGATCACAGCGATGCGCAGCTTCGTCGCGGAGCCGATGCGGCACGGGCGGCTGTTCCTGGCCGGGGACGCGGCGCACATCGTGCCGCCGACCGGAGCGAAAGGCATGAACCTGGCCATCGCGGATGTCTCCGTGCTGGCGGCCGCTCTCGAGGCGTTCTTTTCCCGGAACGAGGAGCGGTGGCTGGCGAGCTATTCGAGCCGCTGCCTTCGCCGGGTGTGGCGGGCCGAGCAATTCTCTTCCATGATGACCACGATGTTGCACATTGCCCCCACCGCCGACCCGTTCGATCGGCAGTTGCAGCTCTCCCAGCTGCGATACATCGCCACCTCGGCCGCGGCCGCGACGTCGCTCGCGGAGAACTATGTCGGCCTGCCGCTTTCTGACGTGGCCCCGTGAAGCCGCCGCCGCTCGGCACCTACGAGACACCGAGGGCGACCCATCCCCCGCTGGACAGCCCTTCCTACCGGTCCACCATCGATCGGGCGCCCCGGCAACCGTTGGTCCTGCTGCCCCAGCAACTGACCGAGATCACCGGTCCGCTCCTGGGCCATCAGCGTGTCCAGCCCGGTGACAGCGACCTGACCCGGCAGCACGACGGAGAGCCTCAGGGCCAGCGCATCCTGGTCCGCGGACGGGTGCTGGACGGAGACGGCCGGCCGGTACCCGACACCCTGATCGAAATCTGGCAGGCCAACGCCGGCGGCCGTTACCGGCACCAGGCCGATCAGTGGCCCGCACCGCTGGACCCCAACTTCACCGGAGTGGGGCGGACCGCGACGCAGCGCGACGGCAGTTACGAGTTCACCACCATCAAGCCGGGGGCCTATCCCTGGAAGAACCACCACAATGCCTGGCGCCCAGCGCATATTCACTTCTCGGTGTTCGGCCGCGCTTTCACCCAACGGCTGATCACGCAAATGTATTTTCCCGACGACCCGCTGTTCGCCGACGATCCGATTTTCAACGCTACCCCGGCACCGGCCCGGCGGCGCCTGGTCAGCCACTTCGATCCGGCTGCCACCCGGCCGGAGTGGGCGCTGGCATTCACGTTCGACATCGTGCTGCGCGGGGCCGGCGCGACGCCGCTGGAACGGGCGCACCCGTGACCCGACTGCCGCTGACGCCGGCTCAGACGGTCGGGCCGTACCTGCACCTGGGGTTGCCCTGGCCGGACGGGCCGTTCGCAGCGCCGCCCGGGACACCCCACGGCATCTGGCTGCGCGGGACGGTCACCGACGGAACCCGGACTCCCGTCACCGACGCGATGATCGAGACCTGGCAGGCCGACCCGGAGGGGCGCTTCGCGCACCCCGATGACCCTCGCGGCGCCGCGCGCCGCCATTACGATTTCCAGGGCGCGGCGCGCCGCCATGACGATTTCCGCGGCTTCGCGCGCTGCCCGACCGACGCGCAGGGGAGATACGCCATTTTCACCGTGAAGCCGGGCCCGGTGCCCGGCTCGGACGGTCGGCTGCAGGCGCCGCATCTGGACATGTCGGTGTTCGCCCGTGGCCTGCTCGACCGGGTGGTGACCCGGGTCTACTTCCCGGATGAGCCCGACGGGAACGCCGCTGATCAGGTGCTGCGTAGCGTGCCGCCGGAGCGCCGGGATTCGCTCATCGCCGTGGCCGGCGAGGACGGCCTGGTTTTCGATGTGCGCCTGCAGGGGGAGCAGGAAACCGTGTTCTTCGCCCTGTGAGC
>DASYGP010000182.1:0-17786 GCA_035999615.1 Mycobacteriales bacterium | reverse complement strand
CCGGCCAGGGCAGCGGCCGGGTCGACGTGGATCGGCTGCGGATCGAAGCGCCGCGCGAAGTCGAGCACCTCTGTCTCATCGACCGCAATCGGGCCGTATTCGCCGCCGCTCCCGACCGGGTAGTCCTCGAAGTAGCGCTCGGTCACGGGGCGGTTCTCGGGCGTGGCCTTGGTCACGGGGGGCGAAACTATCCCGACGCCGCGAGAGCATGTCGCTGTGGTCGGTGGCTTTGAGCTGGGGACGGACGGGCCGACGGTCGTGCTGACCGGGGTGGACGGCAGCCGCACGTCGTTGCGGGCCGGCGCCTACGCGGCCGGCCTCGCCCGCCGCCAGCGGGCCCGGCTGGTGGTCGTCCACGTCAGCGCCGGAGTGCCGTTCGCCGGACTGGCTCCGGGCGGCGCAGCCGCGGCGGCCGAAGCGGGGCGGGATCTGGCCGAGGATCTGCGCCGGCAGGTCCGGGAAGGCGCCGAGCACACCGGCGTGACCGCGGAGTTCGTGCTCGCGCAGGGCGACCCGTTCGCCGAGCTGATCCGGGTGGCGAAGCAGGTCCGGGCCGAGGTGATCGTGGTCGGCGCATCGGAGTCGGCGGGCCACCGGCTGGTGGGCTCGCTGGCCGTGCGGCTGGTCCGCGCCGGTCGCTGGCCGGTCACCGTGGTCCCGTGAAGCGGGAGAATTCCCCGGTGGCTGACGGGGCCGGGGCCACCGCTCTGCTGATCGAACCGATGGGCCGCCAGCACTGGACCCGCGTACGCGAGATCTACCGGCTGGGTATCGCCACCGGCCATGCCACGTTCGAGGTGAAACCCCCGAGCTGGCAGGCCTTTACGGCGAGTCGGTTGCCCGAGCATCGTCTCGTGGTGGCGGCTCCCTCGGGGGAGGTGGTCGGCTGGGCCGCGCTGTCTGCGGTGTCGAGCCGTCCGGTGTACGCGGGAGTCGTCGAGCACTCGGTGTACGTGCATCCGGCCGCCAGCGGGACAGGGGTGGGGCGCCGTCTGCTCGAGGCGCTGATCACCTCGACGGAGCGGGCGGGGATCTGGACGATCCAGTCCGGAATCTTCCCCGAGAACGTGGCCAGCCTGCGGCTGCACGGCGCCTGCGGGTTCCGTGAGGTCGGCGTCCACTCCCGGTACGGGCTGATGACCTACGGGCCGATGGCCGGGGTGTGGCGTGACGTGGTCCTGGTCGAACGCCGCAGCCCCGGCCTCGAATGACCAGCGCCCCCAGCCACCCCGCCACGCCGCTCTCGGTGATCATGCAAAAATGGTCGCAATCCGGGCCGGATAGCGACCAAAGTTGCATGATCACGCGCGCGGATCACGCTCCGGCACCGCCCAAATGACGCTCCGTGAGCAGCGTCGATCACCAGCGCCGATCACCCTCCCGGATCGCATGATCAACACGTCTCAAGAAGGCAGGACCTGTGGTTAAGGACATCAAGGACCCGCGCCGCACTGAGCCGGCGTTCGTGGCCGGCGAGCGGCCGATGCTCGAGGCCTGGCTGGAGTTTCACCGGGCGACCCTGCTGCTCAAGTGCGAGGGTCTCAAGCCGGCCGAGCTGATCGCCCGCCCGGTGCCGACGTCACTGCTGTCCTTGCACGGGCTGGTCCGGCACATGGCCGAGGTGGAACGGAACTGGTTCACCCGCGTGCTACAGAGCGCGCCGGACACTCCGCCCCTGTTCTCTGACTCGGCGGTGGAAGACGGTGAGCTGCAGCACCTGGACGCCGCGGATTGGACCGACGACCTCGCGCGCTGGCAGCAAGAGTGCGCCAACAGCCGCGCCACGGCCGCCCGCTTCGAGTTGGACCACACCGGCCTGCGGCGCGGGAAACCGTGCTCGCTGCGCTGGATCTACCTGCACATGATCGAGGAATACGCCCGGCACAACGGGCATGCCGACCTGATCCGTGAGCTGACCGACGGCCGCGTCGGCTGGTAATCAGGCGGAGCCCGGCGAACCCTGCACCTCAGAAGCGTTGGTCGCTGACCGCCGTGCCGACGCCACTCCATCGGCTGACCTCGGCGGCCAGGTCGAGGCGGTCGATCGGCGCGGCGTTTTCGAAGGCTCCCCAGTCCTGGCGCGGCAGCATCCACATCACCTCGAACTCGTTGCCGTCGGGGTCGGCCCCGTAGAGGCTCTTGGTCGCACCGTGGCTTGACTCGCCGGTGTAGGCACCGTGTTCGACGAGAACCTGCTTGGCCTGCACCAACTCGTCGATGGTGTCCACCTGCCAGGCCAGGTGATACAGCCCGATACCGGGGCGTTTGGGCGGCGCCCCACTACCGAGGCCGAACAGCCCCAGGTCGTGGTGATTGCCCGAGCGGTCCAGGCGCAGGAAAGCGGCGTTGGCCCGCGGCTCGGTGGCGACGACCTGCATGCCGAACGCCTCGGTGTAGAAGCGCACCGCCCGCTCCAGGTCGGAGACGAACAACACCGCATGGTTCAACCGGACTGGGGCAATGCTCATACCGGATGATCGCGCTGCGCCCGGCCGGGCGCCAATGGGAGCTGCGCCCGGCCGGGCGCCAATGGGAGCGGCGCCCGGCCGGGCGCCAATGGGAGCGGCGCCCGTGAGGGCGCCAGTGATACGGCGCCCGTCAGGGCGCCAGGGGTGCGGCTCCCGTCAAGGCGCCAACTGGGCTAGCCGCGCTCGTCGGCCGGCACACAGCACCCCTAGGATGCCGGGGTGCCAACCGCCCGGGCTGGGTTCCCGCCTGAATTGAACAGCGTCACGGCTGCGCGGAACTTCGCCCGCCGCGCCTTGACCGGCTGGGATGCGCAGGATTGGGAGTGGGCCGTCAGCCAGGTGCTCACCGAGCTCGCCACGAACGCGGTGATCCACGCGCACACCAGGTTCGAGGTGGACTTGTCCTTCGACGGTGAGCAGCTGCGGGTCGCCGTCACCGACGGTTCGGTGCGTCCACCGGTCCGGCGCGATTACAGCGCCCGGGCCACCACCGGTAGGGGCGTCTGCGTGGTGGAGTCACTCGCCGGATCGTGGGGGGTCGACCCGCATCCGGACGGCAAGACCGTCTGGTGTGCGCTGCGCGCCGACGATGGGGAGCGGGCAGCCGAGCCGAAGCTGGAGGCGTTCTTGAGCCACCTGGACGAATTCGCCGCACCGGTCTCCGCCGGGTCCGCGGCGAAGGCGGCCGGCCGGCGCCGGCAGTCCACAGGCGCCGCGCGCGGGCGCGCCGCGTGAGCGACCCCCGTGCCCAGAACGCCGTGCCGCTGGTCGCGGTCCAGCTCCTCGCCCTGCCGGTGGCGTTGTGGGGGCGGGCCCAGGAGCACGGCGATGAGCTAGTCCGAGAGTTCATCCTGATCGCCGGGAACCGGGAACGGCGTCCCGGCCATGAGGTGCCGGTTGCCCTGACTGAGCTGATCGAGCAGCTGACCGCCAGCTACGGCGGGTTCACCGCCGAGCAGGAAATCGTGCTCGCGGATGCCGCGCTCGCCGGGGTCGCGCAGGTCGATCTGACCTTCCACGTCCCGGCGCACACCGCCGACGCGGTCGTCGAGCTGAACGCGATCCTCGATGCGGCCGACGAGTACTGCCGGGCCGGTGAGCATCTGTTGACGCTGGCCACGCCGCCGGAGGCGGTGGCATTCCGGCGCTGGTATCTCGGCGAGTTCACCCGGCAGATCAAGGGGGAGCCGCCGCTCCCCTGGCCGGAGTGGCTCGCGCGCAACCCGGACTAGCCAGCGGCGGGGTGTCGCGGCCGCTAGCCAGCGGCGGGGTGTCGCGGCCGGAATCCGGGGAAGGGGACAGGGTATGAGCAGCACACCCTTGATCCGGCTCAACAACGGCGTGGAGATCCCTCAGCTCGGCTTCGGGGTCTTTCAGATCCCACCGGCGCAGGTCGTCGAACCCGTCCGTACCGCCATCGAGTCGGGCTACCGGCTGATCGACACGGCGGCCGCCTACGGCAACGAGGAAGGCGTGGGCCAGGCGATCGCCGAAGCGGGGGTGCCCCGCGAGGAACTGTTCCTCACCACCAAGCTGTGGAACTCCGACCACGGGCACGACGAGGCGCTGAAAGCGTTCGACACCAGTTTGGCCAAGCTAGGCGTGGACACCGTCGACCTCTACCTGATCCACTGGCCACTCCCGAAGCGGGGGCGGTACATCGAGACCTGGCAGGCGCTGGAGAAGATCTACGCCGATGGCCGGGCCCGGGCGATCGGCGTGTCCAACTTCACCGAGCAGCACCTCAAGCGGCTCCTCGCCGAGACCGGGATCGTCCCGGCGGTCAACCAGGTGGAGCTGCACCCCCGGTTCAACCAGGCCGGGCTGCGCGAGTTCCACGCGCAGCACAACATCGTCACCGAGGCGTGGAGCCCGATCGGGCAGGGCCAGGGCCTGCTGGAGGACCCGGTCGTGACCGGCCTTGCGCAGGCCGTGGACCGTTCCCCCGCGCAGGTCGTGCTGCGCTGGCACGTTCAGCTCGGCAACGTGGTGATCCCGAAATCGACGCATGCCGAGCGGATCCGGGCCAACATCGACATCTTCGATTTCGCGCTGACCGACCCGCAGCTCGGTGAGCTGTCCGCGATGGCCGGCGAGCGGATCGGCCCGGACCCCGAACAGTTCGACACCATCTGACGGGCGTTCCTCGGCGGCCCTCCGCAGCTCATCCGTCCGCGCGCGGCTCGTCGGCATCAAGCCGCAGCCGTCGCTCCAGAATTGCCCAGGCGACTTCGCTGACCGTCTGCCCGGACACGAACGCGTGGGCGCGCAGCCGGACCAGCGCATCGGCCCCGCTGACGTCGAGTTGCTCGATGAGCATCCCGGTCGCCTGGTAGACCTCGACCCGTTCCAGCGAGGCCAGCGCGGACCAACCGGTGTTGCCATGGGCGGCGGCCCAGTTGACGTCCTGGGTCATCACATCCAGGAGCAGCAGGGCGGCAAGTTCGGCCGCCAGCATGCCGCCGACCAGGCCGTCCAGGCTCAGCGGTCCTGGCAGGTGGCGGAACAGGTCAAGCACGCCGACCGGGGTCGCGGCGACCGCGATGGGCAGGGCGAACACGGCGCGGATCTGGGCCGCCAGCACGGCCGCGGCGTAGGTCGGCCAGCGCCGCTCGTTCGGGTTCCCGATGTCGGCGACGAGCACGGGCCGGCCTGCGGCGACGGCGTCGAGGCAGGGTCCCTCGCCGAAGGTGAACTGGAACTCATCCAGCCGCCGGCTCAGCGCCCCGCTCGAACCGAACGTGCCCTGCGTCGCTCCCAGGTACATCAGCGAGATTGCGGCGCCGTCCACCTCAAGCAGGTCGACACAGGCCACGCAGAGCCGATTCGCGGCGGGCAGGCCCAGACCCGCTCCGGCCATTGCGGTGCCGAAATCGGTGCGCAGCCGCTCGAAGGGGCTGGTCACCGGGCCGCGGCGAGGGCGTCGTGGGTTGCCGGCAGATACAGCGGTCCGCCGGGCGTCGCGCGCAGCTGGGCGGCGATGGCCGCGGCGGCCACCGGGCGGCCGTAGAAAAATCCCTGCGCGAATTCGCAACCGATGGCGCCAACCTCGTCGGATTGCCGTTGGGTCTCCACCCCCTCGGCGGTGACGGCCAGTCCCAGGACATGAGCCAGGTCGGTCACGGCCGCGACGATCGCACCGCCGGTGGGTCCCTGATCGATGTCGGCGATGAAGCTTTGGTCGATCTTGACGATGTTGATGGGGAGCCGGCGCAGATAACTCAGCGAGGAGTAGCCGGTCCCGAAGTCGTCGAGGGCCAGCCGGATTCCCATTTCCCGCAGGTCGATGAGCACACTCATCGCGCGTTCGCTGTCCTCGATGAAGATGTTCTCGGTCATCTCCAGGATGAGGGCGTTCGGATCCATCCCGGTCCGCGCCAGCACGCCGGCGACGGTGACCGAGAAGCCGCGGCTCATCAGCTGGCGGGCCGAGACGTTGACGGCCAGGTCGAGCGGCGCACCCGAGTGCGCGGCCAGCCACTGGCCGCGGTCGTGGCACCCCCGCTCCAGCACCCAGGCGCCGATCTCGGCGATCAGCCCGCTCTGCTCGGCGAGCTCCACCATCGAGACGGCCGCGACCGGCCCCCGCTCGGGGTGGTGCCAGCGCAGCAGCGCCTCCACCCCAGTGAGGAGCCCGTCTCGGCTGCGCACGATGGGCTGATAGCTGACGTCCAGCTGGTTGCCGTCGAGAGCGCCGCGCAGATCGGTCTCCAGGCTGCCGGCCGCATGGGCCTGGCGCACCTCGCGCAAGTTGCTGATCTGGTGGCCGGCCCCGCCCCGGCGCTTGGCCTGGTTCATGGCCATGTCGGCCTTCACCACCAGCTGGTGGGAGATATCTTCCTCGGGGCCGGCAAACGCCACCCCCACGCTGGCGGTCATCGTCAGTTCGGTGCCGAGCAGGACGAACCGGGTCGCGAACGACTCGTTGATCCGGCGGGCGAGGACCTCGATGTCGCCGGGACGATGCACGTCCTCGCACAGAAACACGAACTCGTCACCGGAGACCCGGGCCAGCGTGTCGCCGGGGCGGACCAGGCTGGCCAGCCGGTGCGCGACGGCAAGAAGCAGCTCGTCACCGATCTGGTGGCCGTGCGTGTCATTGACCTGCTGGAACCGGTCGAGGTCGACGAACAGGATCGCCGTGTTGGAGCCGGACACCAACGCCCGGTGCGCGGCGTGATCGAGCCGCTGGGTCAGCAGTCGCCGATTCGCCAGCCCGGTCAATGGGTCATGCAGGGCGCTGTGCCGGAACCGGCCGGCGCTCGCGCGGGCCTCCTCGCGGGCTTGCGCATTCAGCAGGTACGCGGCGGCGACGTCGGCCAGGGTCTGCGCCGCGCTCATGTCGCGCGCCTCCAGCGGCCCGGGGGTGTCGCGGTAGAGGTCCAGTGCCCCCAGCCGGCCGGCGCCGTGGCGCAGCGGGAAGGTGAACACGGCGGCGAGGCCGGCCAAGACCGCCGCCGAGGAAAAGCGCGGAAAAAGCAGGTCGGCGGCGACGTCGGGGACGGCGACCGCCTCCCCCGACTCGTACGCCGTCAGGCAGGGGCCTTGCCCGATCTCCGACTGCAGCCGTTCGAACCGTAGGGCCGCCTCGTCGGACGCGGCGACGTACCGCGGCGCCCGGCCCGCGGTGATCAGCGTGACCCCCGCCCCGGTCACGGGGAGGACGTCGACGATCCGTTCGACCAGGTGATCGAGGATGCCCTGGATCGGGAAGTCGGTGGCGAGGGTGCGGGCGAACTCGCGCAGCACCGAGGACAGCTCCCCGTCGTGGACCACGATCACCATCCAGGCACTGCAATGCAGGCCCGCGCGAGGTCCGGACGGGACACGTCGATGACGTGGGATTCCACCGTAGCTCCCCGCGCCGGAAATGGCGGGTAGTTCGGCTGCCGTCCGGCGTTCACCTGGACGTCACCAAGCGCAACGCTGCCAGCCATCTCGGGTCCGTAGAAAGGCGATCGCAACCCGTCCGAACGCAACCCGCCCGAACGCAACCTCACGAAACTTAGGTGGACACCCGCGATGGCTCGTGCACAGCGCCAGCTCCCCGTCCTGACCGCGCTTCTCGCCGCCGCGGCGGTGGTCGGGCTGTCGGCCTGCTCCTCCTCCAGCAAGGTGGCCGCGCAGTCACCCGCCGGCAGCAGCCCCGGCCCGACGACGGCCGTGGACCGCAGCGCCGCGGTGAACGAGGCACCCGGAATTGCCGCGGTGGCGGGCTATCACGTGGCGGTGTTCGCCAAGGCGATGGGGTCCTACTCGAACCCGGATTCCGTCGTGGTCGATGCGGGGAATGTCTTCGTCGGCTTCCAGAACGTCACCGCCAAGGATGGGTCCGACAAGAAGACCAGCACGATCGTCCAGTACGACCTGACCGGAAAGGTGATCAAAACCTTCGACGTTCCCGGCCATCAGGACGGCATGCGCGTCGACCCGGTCTCGCACCTTTTATGGTCGATGAGCAATGAGGATGGCAACCCGGAGCTGACGACGATCGATCTGAGCAGCGGGGCGAAAAAGCAGTACACGTTCGGGCCCACGGCCCACGGCGGCGGTTACGACGACATCGTCTTCATGGGCGGCAAGGCGTACCTGTCCGCCTCCAACCCGACCGTCAAGAACGGGACGAACCCGGCCCCGGCGGTGGTCACCGCGACGCTCGGCGCGGGCACCGTGCAGACCACCCCGGTCCTGATGGGAAACGCGAAGGCGAAGGACTTCAACTCCGGTGCCGATGTTGCCGTCGCGGCCATCGACCCGGACTCGATGTTCATCAACCCCAGCGGTGACCTCACCTTGGACAACCAGGCGGGGACGACGCTGGTGTCCATTCACAACCCGGGCCCGGGGCAGACGGTCAAGCAGCTCACCGTCGGCACCCAGATCGATGACACCGTGTATCCGCAGGACGCCGGCGGCCGGGTGTTGGTTGCCGACACCAAGGGTGGCGCGGTGTACGCCATCAGCGGCACGCTCGATCCCAAGACCCCGCTCGTGGCCACCCCCGATGACTCCGGCGTGAATGGCTTCGTCGGCAAGTTGGACACCACATCGGGCAACATCACCCCGCTGATCGTCGGGTTCGTCGCGCCGCATGGCATGGCCTACGCGCCGGCTGCCTAGCCGGCGTCACACCACCAGCGCGGTCATCAGCAACGACCCCGACCGGAACCGGCCGGCGATGACGCCGGAGCCGCTCCGGTTTACAGCATTGCCCCCGGCGCCGGGCTGGGATGAGCCGTGCCGTTCGGGCTGATCCAGCTGGCGTGCGCGCCGGTCAGTGTCACGGTCCACCCGGCGTCGTGAATGGCGTGGTGATGCCGGCGGCAGGTCAACAGCAAGTTGGCCTTGTCGGTCGGGCCGCCGTCTTCCCAATGCTTGATGTGGTGCGCGTGCAGGTTGCGTTCGACGGTGCAGCCGGGGAAGCGGCAGTGCCGGTCCCGGGCGAGCAGGTAACCGCGCAGGCCACTGCTGATCACCCGGGTGGTCCGGCCGAGGTCCTCGGGCAGCCCGGTGCGCGGGTCGGTGATCAGTCGGGTCAGCTGGCAGTCGCACGCGAGCATGGCCAGCTCGGCGGCGGTCAGCGGTGCCCCGTTCAAGATCGCCGGCCCCACCGGCCCGGCCCTTCCGTCGGCGCCGACCGCCTCGCCCGGGCCGGCCCTTCCGTCGGGACCGACAGCCTCGCCCGGCCCGGCCCTTCCGTCGGCGCCGACTGACTGGCCCGGCCCCACCGGCCCGTCCCGTCCGGCCGCGCCCCCCGACGCGCCCGGCGGGCGCTGCGCATCGCAGCCACCCCGAGCGCCGGTGCCGGCACCCCGGCTCGGCCCGTACACGCGCCCGAACGGAACGTGCACGATCAGATGCGGGCGGATCCCCCCGTCCTCGGGGAGTCGCCCGGCATTGAGGTAGCCGGCACACAGCTCGACGAGGGCATCGGCGCGGCGCTGCGGAGCGCTCCGCTCGTCGGCGGCGTCCATACGCCGTCCCAAGGCGCGGATCGCCGTCCGCACGAGCTGCCCTTCCAGGTGCGGAAGGTTGGCTATCAGACAGGTACTGCCCTCGGCGGTGTCGAACAATTCCAGCCGGCGATCGGCCCGGATCTGCGCGGCCCGGGCGGCATGCTCGGCGGGCTGCAACGCGGCGGCGGCGCTGCGGGCGGCGAAACGCCATTGGCCCGCGGTGAGCAACCGCGGGTCGCCGAGCAGCCCTTCGGCGACCTGCGCGGCGGCGGCTGGATCCAGTCGGTGCGTGGCCTGCGCGCAGGCATCCGCGTGCTGCCAGCTGATCTGCCCGGCTTCCAGGGCGGCGGCGAGCAACGGGAGCCGGTCCAGTTCGGCGGCGGTGTGCAGCCGGGTGACCACGGCGGCCGGCCCGAGTCCGGCGGCCAGGCGCAGCTCCTCGCGGCCCCAGTCCCCGTCGCCGTCCTGGCGGCCCAGTTCGGCGAGGACCCGAGCCTGCCGCCCGGCGAGCCACGCCTGCTGCTGTTCGAACAGGGCGGTCAATTCCACTAAGGCGTCCCGGTCGAACGCGGTCGGATCCAGCTCGGTGAGCACCCGGACCGGATCCGGTCCGGGCCGGTCGTAGAGCGCGCTGACCTCGGCCGGCAACCCCGACCGTCCCGCGCGCTCTGCCCCTATCACGCTTCGCACGCTAACCCCCACCTCCGACAAAAACCGCTGTCCCGCAGCCACTATCCACAGCGAAATGGAAAGTCCTCCCGCGCGCTGTCGCGCCCCAAACGCTCGCCCCACCCCGATGATTCATGGGTACGTGTGCCCCTTCCCACGCACTCCCGCGCCCGGATCGATCCCCTCCGGGCCGCAGGCTCGCCGGCCGGGTCCTGCGGGTTGCACACCCAACCCCCACCGGTCCCGCACCCAACCCCCCGTCACCCGCACCCGCCCCGGTCGTTGAAGGTGTTACCGCTGGTCACCCATGGAGGTCTTGGTGCGCCGTCTCGTTCCCACGCTTGCCGTTGCACTCTCGGTCTCGACCGTCGCATTCGCCCTGGTGGTCCCCGCCTCGGCGGCCGCGCCGACGGCCGCGCCTGCCGGCGCGGCCGCCGCCGCGCCCGCCTACACCGTCACTCCGCTGCGCATCCAGATCAGCTCGCCGGGTTGCCCGACCCCGGCGAACCCCGGCTATCAGCCGACCGTCGCCGCCGACCTGTACGTGCCGAGCCCGGCGCCGGCCCCGAACACGGCGCCGGCGATCCTGACGACCAACGGCTTCGGCGGAAGTAAGGCTGACCAAGCAGGGTTAGGAAAAGCCTTTGCGGCCAAGGGTTATGTGGTGCTGTCGTACTCGGGTCTCGGTTTCGGGGGCAGCAGCTGCCGGATCACCCTCGATGACCGGCAGCACGACGGGGCCGTGGCCTCGCAGTTGATCAGCTTCCTGGGCGGCGACCCGGCGATCAAGGCGTACGTCGACACCAACAGCGGCGGCACCGGTGCGGCCAGCTACGACGCCACGATGCCGGTCGTGCTCGACACGGCGAGCAGCGCCGGGTGCGCGTTCCCCCGGTGCGGGGTGAACGTGAAGCAGGACAACGCCGCTACCCACGACCCGCGGGTGGGCATGATCGGCGGCTCGTACGGCGGTCAGATCCAGTTCGCCACCGCCGGGGTCGACAAGCGGCTGGACACCATCGTGCCGATCATCACCTGGAACGATCTGGCCTACTCGCTCACCCCGAACGACACGAGCCTCGCCCCGAAGAGCGTCACCGCCAGCACGCCGGGGGTCGGAAAGCTCGACTGGACAGGGGTTTTCTTCGCCGACGGGCAGGCGCAGGGCGCGAACTACCTGGCCCAGGACCCGACCGAACGGACGCCGGGCCCGACGAACACTTGCCCGGAGTTCGACCCGGGAGCCTGCGCGGCGCTAACCCAGGAGACCACCGAAAACGCGCCGAACGCCACCACTACGGCGTTCCTGCGGCAGGCCTCGGTGCACAGCTACATCTCGCAGATCAAGATCCCGACGTTCCTGGCGCAGGGCGAGGCCGACACCCTGTTCAATCTGCAGGAGTCGGTGGCCACCTACCGGCAGCTCAAGGCGCAGGGCACGCCGGTCAAGCTGCTCTGGCAGTCCTGGGGCCACAGCAATTCCACCCCGGTGCCGGGCGAACTCGACCTGAACGCGCCCACCGGCACCTATGAGGGCGGCCTGTTCGAGCAGTGGTTCGATCACTACCTGAAGGGCAGCGCCGCCGCGCCGCCGCTGGACTTCAGCTACTTCCGCGACTACGCGTACACCGCGCCGAACGCGGCGGCCGCCTACGCGCACGCCCCGGCCTACCCCGTGGGCACCACGCAGCAGCTGTTCCTGTCCGCCACCAACATGCTGACCCGCAGCCGGGGCCAGGTGACGGCGGGCGCCGCGCAGTTCGCCAGTCCCGGGGCCGGCGGCGGCTTCAGCACCTCTTACACGGCGCCGAACGCCGACACCACCCAGCCGCCGCCGACGGACACCCCCGGCACGTTCGCCGCGTACGACACCCCGCCGCTGGCGGCCAATCTCGACTCGGTCGGCATCCCGACCCTCGACGTGCGGCTCTCCTCACCGACCGCTGAGCAGACCCAAAAGCTCGGCCCGGCCGGCGAGCTGATCCTGTTCGCGAAGGTCTACGACGTCGCCCCGGACGGCTCGGTCACGCTGGTCCATCGGCTCATCGCCCCCGTACGCATCGCCGACGTCACCAAACCGCTGCACCTGGAGCTGCCCGGTGTCGTGCACCGGTACGCCGCCGGACACCGGATCCGACTGGTCATCGCGGCCAGCGACGCCTCCTACCAGGACAACCGGCTGCCGCAGACGGTCAGCGTGCTGACCTCCCCGGGCGCCCCGGGTGTGCTCACCGTGCCGGTGCTCCCGGCCCGGTAGGCCTGGGTGCTCGCGAGCCGATAGCGCCGCCGCGCGCCAGGTGTAACGATCCGGGAGTGCATCGAGGAACGGACCGGCCGGCTCGATGAGCACGATGACGCCGGGCCGGACCGCGGCGCCGCCCGGGCCGCGCGGCGGTCCGATGGGTGGGGCCAGCCTGGCCGAGGCCACGGCGGCGTTTCGCTCGGCGGCGGCGGATCGGGTGCTGCTGCGCCGGGTCGCGAAGCTGTTCGGGCCCTACCGCCGGCCGGTGCTCGGGGTCGCCGTCCTGATCCTGCTGTCCTCCGGCCTGGGGGTGGTCAGCCCGCTGCTGGTCCGGGTCGTGTTCGACCGGGGCCTGTTCGTGCGCGGCGGGCCGAACCTGACCCTGGTGCTGCTGCTCTGCGGCGTGATGATCCTGGCGACCGTCGTGGTGTCGGTGCTCGGGGTGTGGCAGAGCTACCTGACCAACAAGGTCGGACAGCAGGTGATGCGCGATCTGCGCGCGCAGCTGTTCGCGCACCTGCAGCGGCTCTCGCTGCGGTTTTTCACCGGCACCCGCACCGGGGAGATCCAAAGCCGGCTGCAGAACGACGTCGGCGGCCTGCAGACCGTGATCACCGACACCGCCAGCTCGATCATCGGCAACGTCGTGACGCTGGCCAGCACCCTGGTAGCAATGCTGCTGCTGTCCTGGCAGCTGACCCTTCTGTCGGTGGCGCTGCTGCCGGTGTTCGTCTGGCTGACCGGCCGGGTGGGCCGGCTCCGCCGGGAGCTGACCGCGCAGACGCAGGGTGCGCTGTCGGAGATGAGCGCGATCACGCAGGAGTCGCTGTCGGTGTCCGGGGTGCTGCTGGCGAAGGTCTTCGGCCGGCAGGACCGGGACGCGACCCGGTACGGGGAGGCCAACGAGGAGCTGGCCCGGCTGCAGGTGCGCCAGCAGATCGTCGGGCGTGCCTTCTTCGCGGTCGTCTCGACGTTCTTCTCGGTCACCCCGGTGCTGGTGTACGTGATCGCCGCGGTGCAGCTGTCCGGCGGCAGCGGGCCCAGCGCCGGGACGATCGTGGCCGTCACCACCCTGCAGACCCGGCTGTTCCTGCCGCTCGGGCAGCTGCTGCAGACCTCGACGGAGATCTCCAGCAGCCTGGCCCTGTTCACCCGGGTGTTCGCCTACCTGGACCTGGAGGCGGAGATCGTCGAGGCGCCGGACGCGGTGCCGCTGGCCGGCGAGGCGGTCCGCGGCGAGGTATCGCTGAGCGACGTCTGGTTCTCCTACGAGACCGATCCGGGTCCGGCCGCCGAACGCCCCCGCCGCTGGGCGCTGAAGGGGTTGAACCTGCAGGTCCGGCCGGGCCAGCTCGCTGCGGTGGTCGGCGCGAGCGGGGCCGGGAAGACGACGATCAGCTACCTGGTGCCGCGGCTGTACGACGCGTCCGCGGGCATCGTGTCCCTCGACGGTCACGACGTCCGGACCCTGGCGCTGGACTCGCTGTCGGCCGCGATCGGGATGGTGACCCAGGAGACCTACCTGTTCCACGCGACCGTCCGGGACAACCTCGCCTACGCCCGGCCGGAAGCGAGCCTTGCGCAGGTCGAGGCCGCGGCCCGCGCCGCGCAGATCCACGAGCGGATCCTGGAGCTGGAACACGGATATGACACGGTCGTCGGGGAGCGCGGCTACCGGCTGTCCGGTGGGGAGAAGCAGCGGCTGGCGATCGCCCGGGTGCTGCTGAAAGACCCGAAGGTGCTGGTGCTGGATGAGGCGACGAGCGCGCTGGACACGGTCAGCGAGCGGCTGGTGCAGGCCGCGCTGGAACCGCTGATGGCCGGCCGCACCACGATCGCGATCGCGCACCGGCTGTCCACGATCCAGCACGCGGATGTCATCTTCGTGGTGGACGCGGGGGAGGTGGTCGAGCAGGGCACCCACGAGGAGTTGCTCGCCCGAAACGGTCATTACGCCCGGCTGTTCGCCCAGCAGTACGGCGGCGGGCTGGTCGAGGCCCGCTGCGCGGACGGCTTCCGGCTGGTCGACGGCCGGGTCCTGCGCACCTCCTCATGAGCGAGCCGCCGACTCTGCCTCTTGATTCCACGCAGCCCCTTGATTCCACGCAGCCCCTTGATCCCACGCAGCCCCTTGATCCCACGCAGCCCCTTGACCCCGCGCACCGGCAGGGGGCCTACCGGGTCCGGTTCGACTGGGGCCTTGCCGGCGCCAAGGCGGTCGGGGCCGGCGCCGAGGTGGCGGTGGTGGTGGACGTCTTGTCGTTCACCACCACGCTGAGCGTGGCCCTGGACGGCGGCGGCACCGTGCTGCCCTACCGGTGGGGCGATCCGGGTGCCGCCGCCTACGCGCGCGAGCACGACGCGGTGCTGGCGGTGCGGCGCGGCAGCGAGCGGGCCGGCCGGCCGAGCCTGTCGCCGGGCAGTCTGCGCCCCGGGCCGGTCCCGGCGCGCCTGGTGCTGCCGTCGCCCAACGGTTCCACGATCGCCGACGCACTCGGCCGGGGCGCCGGGGCCTGCCTGGGGGCCTCGCTGCGCAACGCGGGCGCCGTGGCCGGCTGGATCAATGATGTTTACGGGCGGCCGCAGGCCGGCGTCTCGGTCACCGTCGCCGTCATCGCCGCGGGTGAGCGGTGGCCCGGTGGTGCGCTACGCCCGGCGGCGGAGGACCTGTGGGGGGCCGGGGCGGTGATCGCCGCCCTGCGCGACCGCGGCGCGGTCGGGCTTTCACCCGAGGCACGGCTGGCGATGGCGGCGTGGGAGGCGGTGGCGGCCGACCTGCCGGCCGCCCTGGCCGGCTGCGCGAGCGGCCGGGAGCTGATCGGCCAGGGCTACGCGGGCGACGTGCGGATCGCGGCCGAGCTGGAGCAGAGCGGCGCCGTCCCCTTGCTGCAAGCCGACGCCTTCGCCGCACCCCCTTAACCGCCGGGGCCGGCCCGGCGGTCAGTTGGCCAGGACCGCCAGCACGGCCATGTCGTCGGCGAGGTCCGCGTCGCAGTGGGTCAGCACCGCGGCGATGACCGCTTCGATCAGCGCGTGGGGATCGGGTTCGCTCCCGGCCAGCAGGCGCTCGAGCCGGGCGTCGGTGAACTGCTCATCGCCGCGGCGTGCCTCGCTGACCCCGTCGGTGTACAGCATCAGCAGATCGCCGGGGGCGAGCAGCAGCCGGAAGTCCTTGACGCCCGGTTCGGGCAAGCAGCCGAGCAGCCCGCCGGGGGCTTCGACGGCTTCGACGGTGCCATCCGCGCGGCGCAGCAGCGGCGCGGGGTGCCCACCGCGGGCCAGCCGCACCTCGACCCCGTGCGCGGTCCTGCGCGTGGTCAGATACACGGCCGACAGGAACCGTTCCGGTTCGCCCCGGGCCAGCACGGTGTTATTCAGGCCCTCGAGCACCTTGCGCGGGGAGGATTGCAGGACCGCGAGGGTGCGCACCGTGTAGCGGGCCAAGGCGGCGAGGGTGGCGGCGCGGGCGCCGTGCCCCACCACGTCGCCCATCAGCACGCCCCACCGGCGGGCCGGCAGCGGGAAGATGTCATAGAAGTCGCCGCCGACGAGGGTGCCGCCGCGGCCGGGGAGCAGCCGGGCCGCCACGGTGAGACCCGGGACGTCGGGCAGTTCGGGCGGCAGCAGGCTCTCCTGCAGCGTGGCGGCCAGTTCGGCGCTGGTCCGGGCCAGCTCACGGGCCGCCTCGCGGGCCTGGGCGTTGAACAGGTAGGCGGCGGTGACGTCGGCCAGGATCTGCGCGCCGACGAGATCGGCCTCGGTCAGCTCCAGGGGCTCCTTCGCGTAGAGCTCCAGGGCGCCGAGCTGCCGGTCGTCCAGGCGTAGCGGGAAGCTGTACACCGCCCCGAGCCCGGCCTCCGCCGCGGCCGGGGAGAAGCGAGCGAAGGTGGTGTCCCGGGCGAGGTCGCGCACCGCGACGTGCTCACCGGTGTGGTAGGCCTGCAGGCATGGGCCTTCCTGCAGCTCCATCTGCAGCGTCTCGACGCCGAGGATGACGTCGTCGGAGGCTGCGACGAAGTGATGTTCGGTGTCGCTGTCCATCAGCAGCACGCCGGCGCCGGTGACCGGAATGACCTCCACGACCCGCTCGGCGAGGTGGTCGAGGATCTTCTGGATGGAGAAGTCGCCGGTGAGCGTGCGCGCAAATTCCACCAGCACCGTTGTCAGGCGACGCTCGTCCATCCAGCCCTCCTCTCGGCACAGAAAAGAGCCGTGTGCCGCCAAGGTCCGGAGCAGCATCGCCAAGTGCAGATGGCACGCTAGACCGCCCCCCCGGGGGGCGCCACCGAGCTGCCGAGGGTGCCGCGGCACCGCTGCGGAGGGTGTGGGATTTGAACCCACGGACGGTCTCCCGTCGTGCGCTTTCAAGGCGCATGCACTCGGCCACTATGCGAACCCTCCAGGCCCGATCGCGCTGCGCTCGAGACTGGCGGCAGTCTGCCATCCTCCGGGCGGTCAGCCGCTGCCATTCTCGGCTAGCGTCGCCGTCTCTACCCTGTCCCCATTAGTGCGGAGTCCCGATGAGCTGCCGAGTCCCTCCTACCTTGCCGGCATCCTTGAAGGGAACTTCCTTGTGACGAACCCGGTGTCCGGACCGAACGCACCGGCATCTCCGGTCGCCACCCGCGCCGGCTCGCACGCCTGGCTCAGCCAGTACGCCCGGCACCGCAAGCTGGACTACTTCTTCCGCGCCATCCCCCGGGATGCCGCCATCTTGGATGTGGGGTGCGCCGACGGGTGGGTTCGCAGCTGGGCGCAGGCCCGGGGCTGGACCGGGGTGGTCGGGATCGACCTGCGGGCGCCCGCCGACATCGTCGGGGACATCACCCGCTGGCGGGAGCTGGGCCTGACCGCGCGCAGCTTCGATGTGATCGTCGCCTTCGAGGTCGTCGAGCACGGCGATCTCGCCGCCGCGCTGCATGACCTGCTCAAGCCGGACGGGATGCTGGTGGTGACAACGCCGGTGCCGCGGATGGACTGGGCCTGCCGGCTGATGGAATCCGCCGGGCTGCTGCAACGCCGGACCGGCGAGCACACCCATCTGGTGGATCTGCGGGCCTACCCCGGCTTCCAGGTCAAAGAGCGCAAGGTCAAGGGCATCGTCTCCCAGTGGGGGGTGCTCACCCCCGCCTGACCGATCACCCCTCCGGGGCTATTCCCATTCACCCCTCCGGGGCGGTACTGATTCACCCCTCCGGGGCGACGATCCCGTACTCGTGGATCTTGCGGTAAATCGTCGCCCGGGACATGCCCAGCGCCCGGGCGGCCTCGGCCTTGTTGCCCTGCGCGTCCAGCAGGCTGCGCACGATCGCGTCGCGTTCCATCGATTCCAGCGGGCTGAGCAGCCGGCGGCTGACCGTGAACGTCTCCGGCGGCAGGTCGCAGGGCTGGATCGAGCCGGTGCGCCGGTGCTGAACGACCCCTTTGAGCATCTGCAGCAGCTGCCCGACG
>DASYGP010000108.1:0-8214 GCA_035999615.1 Mycobacteriales bacterium | reverse complement strand
CGCGTTCGACGCCGCCCGGGGCAAGGTGAAGGTGCACCCCATCGCGACGTGGACCCAGGAGCAGGCCGACGCCTACATCGCCGCGCACGGAATTCTGGTGAACCCACTGGTATCAGAGGGTTTTCTGTCCATCGGCTGCGCGCCGTGCACCCGCGCGGTACGGCCCGGGGAGGACCCGCGCGCCGGCCGTTGGGCCGGGCAGGACAAGACCGAGTGCGGGCTGCACACATGAGCGGCCGCCCACCGGCCGGTGGCGGTCCCGTGGCGGCGGTTCGACGGATGCCCCACCATCTGGAACGATAGGAACGTGACCACCCTGGTGCTTGTCGCGCGACTGCATGTAGACCTGCAGCGCGTCTCGAGCGCGGTGTGTCCCGACGCCGGCTGACGCGCCCGCTTTTTCTCTCCCGCGTACCTGCCCGTCACTCCCTTTTCGGAAGGTTTCGCTCATGTCCTCTGTCCTGGAATCGGTGCTTAACGTCGCCTCTTTCGGCGCCTCCCGTTCCGACCAGAACCTGCCTGAGCTCGCCGGCGACCTCCCGGACACGCCCGGCCTGGAAGCGGCGCCGTCGTTCGCTGACTTCGCCGAGATCGACCGGTACGAGGTGCAGGTGCAGGACTACCTCGCGGGCGAGTTGGAACCCGATGCCTTCCGGCGGATCCGGCTGTGGCACGGGGTGTACGGCCAGCGCCAGATCACCGACGTGCAGATGTTCCGCACCAAGATCCCCGGTGGGGCGCTGTCCGCCGATGCGCTGGATGCCTGCGCCGACGTCGCCGAGAACTACAGCCGCGGCTGGGGCCACCTCACCACCCGGCAGAACATCCAGTTCCACTTCGTGGACATTCGCGATACCCCGGCGGCGATGCGCCGGATGGCCCGGGGCGGTGTGACCAGCCGCGAGGCCTGCGGCGACACGGTCCGGAACGTCACCACCTGCCACCTCGCCGGTGTGTGCCCGGTCGAGGTCCTGGACGTCAACGCCGCCGCGGAGGCCATCTCCCGGCATTTCCTGCGCAATCCGCTCACCCAGAACCTGCCCCGCAAGTTCAAGATCGCCGCATCGGGTTGCGCGATCGACTGTGCGCTGACCGGCATCCACGACATCGGCGTGCTGGCCATCGAGATCGACGGGATCAAGGGCTACCGGGTGGTCGTCGGCGGCGGTCTGGGCACCGCCGCCTACGAGGCGGTCCCGCTGGAGCCGATCACCGCCCCGGAGGAGCTGATCCTCACCGCCGAGGCGGTGCTGCGGGTCTGGGACCGGGAGATGCCCCGCAAGACCAAGGCGCACGCCCGGATGAAATACCTGGTGCACAAGCTCGGCGCCGACGTCTTCCGGGACAAGGTGCTCGCCGAACGGGACAAGCTGCGGGTCAGCTCCACCTTCCGTTCGCAGTACCCGGACGCGTTCCTGCCGCCGCGCCGCGAGGGCTACGACGCCGGGCCGGCCGCCCCCGAGGCGGTGAACCATCAGCCGGGCGACCCGGAGGCGTACGCCTCGTGGCAGTCCACCAACGTCATCGAGCAGCGCCAACGCGGCCGGTTCGCCGCCTACGTCACGGTGCCCCTGGGGGATGTCACCACCGAACAGTTCCGGCTGCTGGCCAAGGCCTCCCGCGACCTGGGCATCGACTGGCGGATCAGCGTCCGGCAGAACCTGGTCGCCCGGAACCTGCGCGCCGGCGATCTGCCGCTGCTGCACGACCTGCTGATGAGCGTCGGCCTCGGCGCCTCGGGCGCCGAACGGGCCCGCAACGTGGTCAGCTGCCCCGGCGCGGAGACCTGCAACCTGGCGCTCACCGCCAGCCGAGGCGTCGGCAACGCCATCATCGAGCACCTGATCGCTGCCGGCCTGGGCGACCTGCACCTGACCATCAACGTCTCCGGCTGCCCGAACTCCTGCGGCCAGCAGCAGATGGCCGACATCGGCCTGTCCGGGCAGGTCCGGCGGGTCGGCACCGACGAGGCGCCCGGCTACCGGATCCTGCTCGGCGGGCGGCCGGTCGCCGGGGGGGCCCGGTTCGGCAAGTACGTCGCGAAGGCGCCGGCCCGGCGTACGCCCGAAGCGGTTGTCAGCGTCGTCGCCCGGTACGCCAACGAGCGCAGCGCCGGCGAGTCCTTCGGTTCCTGGGTGGACCGGGTCGGCGCCAAGGAGATCGGCGCCAGCCTCGCCGACTTCGACCTCAAGCGCAGCCGCGAGGAAGCCCCGGAAGACTTCATGGACTGGGGCGAGACCAAGCCGTTCCAGGTCATCCTGGGCACCAGCGAGTGCGCCTCATGACGGTTGCCGATCCGGTCGGCGGGGTCGATCCGGTCGGCGGGGTCGATCCGGTCAGCGGGGTCGATCCGGTCGGCGCGGTCGTCGCCGACGCAGAGCGGGCCGCGCAGATCGGCCGCAGCGGCGTCACCGTCTGGCTGACCGGGCTGCCGTCCGCCGGCAAGACGACGCTGGCCCGGGCGGCCGCCGAGCAGCTAACCGCCGCCGGCCGCGACGTGCAGGTCCTCGACGGGGATGAGGTACGCGAGTTCCTCGGCCGGGATCTGGGCTTCTCCCGCGCCGATCGGGACACCAACGTGCTGCGGATCGGCTATGTGGCCCGGCTGCTGGCGCTGCACGGAGTCACCGTGCTGGCGCCGGTGATCGCGCCGTATCAGCAGGCCCGAGCCGAGGTCCGCGCCCAGCATGAACAAGCCGGCATCCCGTTTGTCGAGGTGCATGTGGCGGCCCCGGTCGAGGTCTGCGCCGAGCGGGACGTCAAGGGCCTCTACGCCCGGCAGCGCGCCGGGGAGATCAGCCACCTCACCGGGGTGGATGACCCCTACGAGTCGCCAGCAGCGCCCGACCTGCGGGTCGACACCGGCCGGCTGACCCTGGACGAATCCACCCGGCTGCTGGTCACCCGGCTGCTGCGGGAAGCGGCATGACCGCGTCGCTGGCCGCGCCGCCATCGGGCGTGGTCACCCAGCTGGACGCGTTGGAAGCCGAATCCATCGCGATCCTGCGTGAAGTCGCCGCCGAGTTCGAACGTCCGGCGTTGCTGTTCAGCGGCGGCAAAGACTCCATCGTGCTGCTACACCTGGCCGCGAAGGCGTTCTGGCCCGCCCCGCTGCCGTTCCCGCTGTTGCACGTCGACACCGGGCACAACTTCCCCGAGGCGCTCGCGTTCCGGGACCGCACGGTCGCCGACCAGGGGCTGCGCCTGGTGGTGGCACACGTACAGGACTCCATCGACAGCGGCCGGGTCGTGGAGCGGCCGGGGCAGAGCCGTAACCCGCTGCAGACCGTCACCCTGCTCGACGCGATCACCACGCACCGCTTCGACGTGCTGTTCGGGGGGGCCCGCCGCGATGAGGAAAAGGCCCGCGCCAAGGAGCGGGTGCTGTCCTTCCGCGACGAATTCGGCCAGTGGGACCCGAAAAATCAGCGACCCGAGTTGTGGAACCTCTACAACGGACGGCACCGGCCCGGCGAGCACATCCGGGCCTTCCCGATCAGCAACTGGACCGAGCTGGACATCTGGTCCTACATCGCCCGCGAGCCGCTCGCGGTGCCGGAGCTGTACTACGCCCACCGGCGGACCGTCGTCGAACGCGACGGGATGCTGCTCGCGGTCTCGCCGGTGACCCCGGTGCTGGCCGGCGAGACGGCGCGCGAGCAGACCGTCCGGTACCGGACGGTCGGGGACATGTCCTGCACCGGCGCGATCGCCTCGACCGCCAGCGACGCCGAGCAGGTCCTGGCCGAGACCGCGCTGTCGACCCTGACCGAGCGGGGCGCCACCCGGGCGGATGACCGGGCCAGCGAGGCCGCGATGGAAGACCGCAAGCGGGCCGGCTACTTCTGATGGCCGTCCTCACCCAGGGGCTGCTACGGGTCGCCACCGCCGGGTCGGTCGACGACGGAAAGTCCACGCTGATCGGCCGGCTGCTGGTCGATGCCAAGGCGGTGCTCGCCGATCAGCTCGCGGCGGTGGAACGCACCTCCCTGTCCCGGGGCGCGACCGAAACCGACCTGGCCCTGCTCACCGACGGGCTGCGCGCCGAACGCGAGCAGGGCATCACCATCGACGTGGCGTATCGCTACTTCACCACCGGCCGGCGCAGCTTCATCCTGGCCGACACCCCGGGCCACGTGCAGTACACCCGCAACATGGTCACCGGAGCCTCCACCGCCGACGTCGCGGTGGTGCTGGTCGATGCCCGCAACGGGGTGGTCGAGCAGACCCGCCGGCATGCCTCCCTGGCCGCGTTGCTGCGCGTCCCGCATCTGGTGCTCGCGGTGAACAAGATGGACCTGGTCGGTTTCGACTCCGGCGTTTTCGCCGGCATCGTCGCCGATTTCAAGGCGTTCGCCGAGAAGCTGGACGTGGAGGACGTGCAGGCCATTCCGCTGTCCGCGCTGGCCGGGGACAATGTGGTCGAGCGCAGCAGCAGGACCCCGTTCTACACCGGCCCCGCGCTGCTGGAATACCTCGAAACGCTGCCGGCCGACGACACCCGGGGTCAGCCGGCGCGCTTCCCGGTTCAGTACGTGATCCGGCCGCGCACCGCCGAATACCCCGACTATCGCGGATACGCCGGGCAGCTAGCTTCCGGTGAGCTGCGGGTCGGCGATCCGGTGGTGGTGTTGCCCTCCGGGCGGCCGACCACGATCAGCGGCATCGACACCGCGGACGGCCCGCTCTCGGTCGCGGTCGCCGGCCAGTCGGTGACCCTGCTCCTGGCCGACGACCTGGACGTGTCCCGCGGCGACCTGATCGCCCCCGCCGGGTCGCTGCCCGACGTGGGGCAGGACGTGCTGGCCACGGTCAGTTGGATGGCCGACGCCCCGCTGCTGCCCGGCGCGCGGCTGCTGGTCAAGCACACGACCCGCACCGCCCCGGTGATCGTCCGGGAGCTGCGCGACGTGCTCGACGTCACCACGCTCCAATCACACCCGACCACGGCGCTGCAGCTCAACGACATCGGCCGGGTGCTGCTGCGCACCGCCTCGCCGCTGGCCGCGGATCCCTATCGCGAGAACCGCAGCACCGGAGCGTTCATCTTCATCGACCAGACCAGCGGCGTGACCGTGGGTGCGGGGCTCGTCGAGACGCTGGGCTGAGCCGCCCGCGTGGCCGGCTACCCGCTGCTGCTGGACCTCACCGGCCGGCGCGTTGTCGTCGTCGGCGGCGGGACCGTCGCGGCGCGCCGCCTCGCCGGACTGCGCGCCGCCGGTGCCCGGGTCCGGATCGTGGCGCCCGTACTCGATCCTGCGCTGGGCGCGCTGGTTCCGGCGCTGGGCGCGCTGGTTCCGGCGCTGGATCCGGGACTTGCCGGGACCGAGCTGCTGGCGCGGCCTTACGCCACCGGCGATCTAACCGGCGCCTGGCTGGCCGTCGCCGCGACCAACGATGCGGGAGTCAACGCCCAAGTGGCCGCCGATGCAGCCGCCGCGGGGGTGTGGTGCGTGCGAGCCGACGACGCGGCGGGCGGGACGGCGCGGACCCCCGCGGTCGCGACCGCCGCCGGGGTGAGTGTGGCGGTGAGCTGCGCGCCGCCCGACCCCCGGCGCTCGGTGGCGATCCGGGACGCGATCCGGCTGCTGCTGGACACCGGCGGACTGCCCCTGCGCCATCACCGGCCAGCCGGGGGGCAGGTGGCCCTGGTCGGCGGCGGCCCAGGCGACCCGGGGCTGCTGACCGTCCGCGGCCGGCAACTGCTCGCGCAGGCCGACGTGGTCCTCGTCGACAAGCTCGCGCCGCGCGCGTGGCTCGACGCGCTGGACCCGGCGACCGAAATCATCGACGCCGGCAAGGCGCCGCACGCACACAACATGACCCAGCAGGAGATCAACGCCGACCTGGTCGCGCAGGCCCGGGCCGGCCGCCGGGTCGTCCGGCTGAAGGGGGGCGACCCCTACGTGTTCGGGCGGGGCGGGGAGGAGCTGATTGCCTGTACCGCAGCCGGTGTCGAGGTCGAGGTGGTGCCGGGGGTGACCAGCGCGACCGCCGTACCGGCCGCCGCCGGCATCCCGGTCACCCATCGCGGCGTGACCCAGGAGTTCACCGTCGTCTCCGCACATCTGGACCCGGGCGCCGACGGCACCACCGTGGACTACGACGCGCTGGCCCGCAGCCGCGGCACGTTGGTCTTCCTGATGGGCGTGGGCCGCCTCGCCCGGATCGCCGACGAGCTCGTCAGCCGCGGCCGGCCCGCCAGCACCCCGGTCGCGGTGATCGAGTCCGGCACCACCGAGGCCGAACGGGTGACCATCGGGACCCTCGCCGACATCGCCGAACGCGCCGCCGACGCGCAACCTCCCGCGGTGATCGTCGTCGGTGACGTCGTCGCGCTGCGCCCGTGAAACCCGCGTTGCTGCTGGTCGCGCACGGGAGTCGCGATCCCCGGGCCGGCGTGAACGTCGAAACCATCGCGTCCCGGGTGCGCCGGCTACGGCCCGAGCTGACGGTGGTGCCGTGCTACCTGGATCACGCCGGCCCCCGACCGGCCGCGGTGCTGAGCAGGCTGCCCGGTCCGGTCGTGGTCCTGCCGCTGCTGCTCGCCGCCGCCTACCACGCCAGCGTGGATGTGGCGGCGGTGGTGGCCGCCGCGCCCGGCCGGGCCGTCAGCGCCCAGGTGCTGGGTCCGGCACCCGAGCTGCTCGGGATCGGCCAGGACCTGCTGCGCGGAGCGGGCGTGCCGGGGGCGGCGGCCGTGGTGCTCGCCAGCGCCGGCACGGGCCGGCCGGAGGCCAACGCGGCCACCGCGGAGCAAGCCGAGGAATTGGCGGCAGTACGGGGACGGCCGGTGCTCGCGGCCTTCGCGACGGCCGCGCCGCCGACGGTGGATGAGGCCATTCATCAGCTGCACGCCCGCGGCCTTGAGGTCGCGGTGCTGCGCTGGCTGCTCTCCCCCGGCCTGTTCGCCGATCAGATCGCGGCCAGCGCGCGAACTGCCGGCGCCCGGTGCACGCAGGTGCTCGGTGCGCATCCACAGCTGGCGGCGCTGGTGCTGGCGCGCTACGACGAAGCGGCGGCGCAGCCCTGGGCGTGATCCGTCGGCGTGGCACGACCGGTGCTGCGCGTTTACTGCCTCCGAGGTGGCGGCCCGACGGCGGCCCGGCGACGCAGGCTGATCGCGAGCAGGGTCCCGGCGGGCCCGCCCGGCGTGCGACCGGAACGCCAAATCGCCCGAAATTGCCGGCTCAGGTCGAGCGCAGTGGTCGGGACCGCGGCGAGCCGGCCGGCCGCAATCTCGGCGTCCACTGTCAATTCGCTGAGCACGGTCGGGCCCGCCCCCGCGGCCACGGCGGCCTTGATCGCGGCCGTGCTGCCCAGCTCCACGCCCGGCAACGGCGCGAGACCGTGCACCGCGAGCGCCGCCTCGAACGCCTCGCGGGTCCCGGAGCCGGATTCGCGCAGTACCAGTGGGGTGGCGGCGAGCTCCGCCGGTCCGATCGGTTGGCGGCGCCGGGCCCAACGGTGATCGGGCGCCGTGACCACGATGAGTTCGTCGCCGCCGACCACTCGGCTGCGCAATCCGCCGGGGACGGCCGGCCCCTCGACGAATCCGAGCGCGGCATCGCCGGCGCGCACCAGTTCGGCGACGTGATCGGAGTTGATGACCTGCAGGGACACCGCGACCTCCGGTAGCGCCGCGTGGAACCCGGCCAACCAGCGCGGGAACAGGTGATCGGCGATGGTGAGCGACGCCGCGACCCGTAATCGGTCCTGGTGCTGCTCGGCGAGCGTGGCGACGCTGCGCGTGAACGTCTCGGCGGAATCCAGCAGCGGCCTGGCCCAGTCAACGACGATCCGTCCGGAGGCGGTCAGGCTCGATCCGGTGGTGGATCGCTCCAATAGCACCAGGCCAAGTCGCCGTTCCAATGCCCTCAACCGCAGACTGACAGCGGGTTGGCTGATGCCACTGGCTGCCGCGGCGCGACCGAAGCTACCGGTCTCGGCGACCGCCAGCAGCAGCGACAGGGTGTCCAGATCGGGCATCCCGCGCCAGCGCATCGTCATGAGCAAAGCTTATGGCGTGATGCGCAACTGCGGGGTACCCGGCATCGAACGGGGCGGCGAGGGTAGAGCCAGGGACACCTGGAGGTAACCGATGAGCTCGAACGCGCTGCCGGTAGCCGCGGCGCCCGTGGGCTCGAGGTCGGCCTCGACGGTGCGGACCCGCCGGTCCCGCATCGGGCCGCGGGCCGCGCAGCTCGGGCCTGG
>DASYGP010000104.1:0-42948 GCA_035999615.1 Mycobacteriales bacterium | reverse complement strand
AGTGCCCGAGCAGCGACAGGGCCGTCGCCCGGCGCCCCGCTGGGGCACTGCGCCCGGCTAACTCAGCTGTGGGGCGTGTAGTCGCTGGTGGCCGGGGCCGTCAAGGTCATCGTGTACCCCTGGGGACGTTCCGCGCCTGGATCTCGACACGATGATCACCGGGGGGCTGGTCGGGTGCGGGTACCGGGACCCTTTCAAGGTCATCGTGTACCTCTGGGGACATTTCCGCGTCTGGACTTCGACACGATGATCACCGGGGGGCTGGCCGGGTGCGGGCGTCCGGGGTGGTTCAAGGTCATCGTGTAGTCCTGGGGACATTTCCGCGCCTGGACTTCGACACGATGATCACCGGGGGTCTGGCCGCGGGTCGATGGTCGCAAAGGCCCGCGGACCAGCTTGCCGTCGTGGATGTCATCCTGATCTCAGCGCACCGGAACGGGGCGCGGATGTCGGCGTCGGCGCCCGGGGGTGGTCACGTGAGCGGCAGCGACCACGACAACGAGCCGACCGCCCGCGTCCCCTGGTGGGAGCGGCCGTCGGCTCCTGCCGACCCGACCCCGCCAACGGCGTCGGCTCCGCCGTCGGAGTGGAACCCGACGGCGTCGGCTTCGCCATCGGACTGGACTCCACGGGTGTGGACCTCGCCGATCGCGTCGACGCCGCCGCCGGGCTGGACGCCACCACCTGAGCCCGGCACCGATCAGCCGTCGACGCGGTCACCGCGTGGGCCGAGGCAGCGCCGGATGGTCATGGTTGCCTTCGTCGCGGCTCTGCTGGGGGCGGCGGTGGGCGGCACGGTCGGCGGGCTCACCGGCGCCGCCGCCGGCCGACACGCGGCGAGCAAGGCCGCCGCACAGTCGCTGCTCATTCCCACGGCCACGTTGCCTGCGGCCAGCGCGGCGCTGCCCCGACAGAAAGCCGGCCCCGGTTCGGTGACGGCGATCGCCGCGGCGGTGGTGCCCAGCGTCGTCACGGTGCAGGTGCGCTCCGACACCGAGCGGGGGACCGGCGCCGGGGTGATCATTCGATCCGACGGTTACATCCTCACGAACAACCATGTCGTCGCGCCGTCCGGCTCCGGGGTCGGTGTGCTCACCGTCGATCTGTCCGCCTCCCAGACCGGTCTTCCGGCTCGGGTTGTGGGCCGCAGCCCGGTCGACGATCTGGCCGTCATCAAGATCGATTTAACCGGGTTGCGCTCGGCCCGGCTCGGGAGTTCGGGGGGCCTGCAGGTAGGGGACCTGGTGGTCGCGGTGGGCGCTCCACTTGGCCTTTCCGGCAGCGTCACCTCCGGCATCGTCAGCGCGCTGTCACGCAACGTCGATGTGCCCGACGCGCAGGACCCGACCAAGGCGACGGTGCTCGGTGATGCGATCCAAACCGACGCCGCGATCAATCCTGGCAACTCCGGGGGCGCGCTGGTGGACTCGACCGGTTCCGTGGTGGGCATCAACTCGGCGATCGCCAGCACCGGCACCGACCCGAACGCGCAGAGCGGCTCCATCGGTGTCGGTTTCGCGATCCCCATCGATTACGCACGGTCCGTCGCGGAGGAGATCATCCGAACCGGTCGGGCCACCCATCCCTACCTTGGTGTCTATCCCGACACGGTCAACAAGGACAACGCGCTGCCGGGGGCACCGACGTCCGGGGCCTACGTGTCGAAGGTGAACGCCGGCACCCCCGCGGCAACGGCGGGGCTCACGGTCGGGGACGTCATCGTTGCGGTGGACGGCAAGCCGGTGACGAGCGCCGACGACTTGATCGTGCTCACCCGTCAGCACAAGGTCGGGGAGACAGTGACTTTGACGGTGGTACGGGCCGGGACTGCGCGGGCCGTTCAGGTCATGCTGGGCCAGAACCCGAACGAGTAGAAGGACGGGGTGGGACGGTGCTGGGTTTCAACTGGCCGGAGTTGCTGGTCATCGGGCTCGTCGGGTTCTTCGTGTTCGGCCCAGAACGGCTGCCGGTCAAGATCCGGGAGGCGACGCTGATGCTGCGCAAGCTCCGGGACATGGCGCAGAGCGCCACCGATGACCTGAAGGCCCAGCTCCCCGACGGCGACGACCTCGGCCTGTCCGACCTGCGGGAGCTACGCGAACTGCACCCCCGTCGGATCATGAGCCGGGCGCTGTTCGACGATGAGCCGGCGACGGTGAACCCGACGCCCGCAGTCGGGGTCGAAGCGGCGGCGTCTGGTGCCTCCGCGGCCCCCATGGCTGTGGTCGTCGGCGCCGTGCCCCCCTACGACGTCGACGCCACCTGAGCCATCCACCCGGGTGCCGATCGGCCGCCGGGCTCCCGCGGCTCAGCCGTCGCGACGATTCGGGCTGATCCCCAGGCTCATCCCGGCAAGCCCACGCGGCCGACCGGCGAGTGCGCGAGCCACCGACCGCAGCGCCACCGCCGCCGGCGCCTCCGGGTCGGACAGAACCAGCGGGTTCCCGGCGTCGGCCGAAGCGCGCAGCCGAGGATCCAGCGGGATGGATCCGAGCAGGGGAACGTCGTGGCCGAGCGTCCGGGACAGGCCCGCCGCGACGGCGGCCCCCCCTCCGCTGCCGAAGATGTCGAGCACGCTGCCGTCGGGCAGCACCATGCCGGACATGTTCTCGACGACACCGGCCAGGCGCTGATGGGTCTGGGTGGCAATCGCCCCGGCCCGTTCGGCGACTTCCTGCGCCGCGAGTTGGGGGGTGGTCACCACCACGATTTCCGCGCTGGGCAGCAGCTGGGCCACCGAGATCGCGATGTCCCCGGTGCCCGGCGGCAGGTCCAGCAGCAAGACATCCAGGTCGCCCCAATGCACGTCGGCGAGGAACTGCTCCAGGGCCCGATGCAGCATCGGCCCGCGCCACACCACCGGCGCGTTGTCGCGCGTGAACATGCCGATCGAGATCACCCGGATCCCGTAGGACTGCGGCGGCAGAATCATCTGCTCCACCTGCGTGGGCTTGCCGGTGACCGCCAACATCCGGGGCACCGAGAAGCCGTAGATGTCCGCGTCGAGCACTCCGACCGTCAGGCCGTCGGCGGCCATCGCGGCCGCGAGGTTGGTCGTGACGGTGGACTTACCGACTCCACCCTTGCCGGAGGCGACCGCATAGACCCGGGTCAGCGACCCCGGCTGCGCGAAGGGGATCAGCTTGTCCGTGCGGTCACCGCGGACCGTCTGTTGCAGCGCCTTGCGTTGGGTGTCGTCCATGACACCGAGGCTGACCGCCACGTGAGTCACCCCGGGCACCGCGCCGACGGCCGTTTCAACCCGCTGCACGATCTCCGCCCGCATCGGGCAGCCGGTGACGGTCAGCAGAATTCCGACGGCGACCCGGCTGCCGTCGATCGTGATGCTTTCCACCATGCCCAGCTCGGTCACCGGCCGGCCGATTTCCGGATCGTCGACCGTGGCCAGGGCGGCCTGGATCGCCTCCTCACTGGCGGTGGCGGTGGCGCTGGACGGGATGGTGTCGGGCATAAGGTCGGCTGGCTCCAGGTCGGGAGAGCGATGGTGCGGGCTCCGGGCTAAAGACGATGCTACCGGCGGTGCGGCCGCCGTTTCCCGGCGTAGCCTGGATGGATGCCGGCTCGTACCACTCAGGGTGCGGCCGCACGCGACGTCGAGGTGGTCTCGCCGGATCTCGGTTTGCAGGCCTGGCGGGCCTTTCTGCACGCGCACGCGGCCGTGACCGATCGGCTCGCCGCGGAGTTGGAAAGCGCGCACGGACTCTCGCTCGCGCACTACGACGTGCTGATCCAGCTCGCGAACGCGCCGCGGCGACGGCTGCGGATGCGCGGGCTGGCCGAGGCCGTGCTGCTCTCCCGTTCCGGACTGACCCGGCTGATTGACCGGATGGAACTGGAGGGTCTGGTCCAGCGGGAACCCTGCCTGGGCGACGCGCGTGGCGTCGAGACGGTACTCACCGACGCGGGTCTGGCGGTGCTGATTCGAGCCGCCCCCACCCACCTGGCCGGGGTCGGCCGGCATGTCACCGCGCTGCTCACCCAGGCCGAGTTGCAGCTGTTGGCCACCGTCATGACCCGCCTGGCGACTGCGGCCGGCCGGCCGGTGACCGGCCCCACCAGAGGCGATCCGTCCTCGAACAGCCCGGAGAGCGCGCCGGCTCGGGGTGCCGGCCGGTGCCGCCCCGGACCGGTCACTCGCGGCCGCCCCGAGCCGGTCGTCTGACCGCGGGCATCGGGCCTTACGGGTCAGCGTGCTCCGGCGCTGGCTGTGTCCCGGCCGGCCGTACGGCGGCGGGTTCCGCCGGCTCTTGGACCACCGCCGGCGCCCGCTTCTTTTTGGTCTTCTTGTCCTTGCGCGGATGCTCCCCATCGCCGTGATCATCTTCGAGCAGCGTCCGCAATTCCGAGCGCAGGAAGTCGCGGGTGGCCACGTCCCGCAGCGCCAGGCGGACCGCGGCAAGCTCGCGCGCCACGAAGTCCAGATCCGCCAGTTGCTGTCCCGACTGCTGCCGGTCCTGCTCCATGTTGACCCGGTCGCGGTCATCCTGCCGGTTCTGGGCGAGCAGGATCAACGGCGCCGCGTACGCCGCCTGCAACGACAGGATCAGCGTGAGGAAGGTGAACGTGTAGGGGTCAAAGTGCGGGATCCCGGGCAGGGTGTTCACCACGACCCACAGCACGATGAACGCGCTCTGGTAGACCAGGAATCGGCCGGTCCCGAGGAACCGGGCTATCCGTTCGGAGAAGCGCCCGAATGCCTCCGGGTCGTAGTTGGCGCGCAGGGCGACCCGCCGCGGCTCGATCGGCTGATCAAGCCGGGCCCGGGCGGGGCGCCGCTCGTCATTCGCCATGGGGCTGTTCCCGCCAGCCGCTGGGCAGCAAGTGGTCGAGCACGTCGTCGACGGTCACCGCCCCGAGCAGGCGGCCGGCGTCGTCCACGACGGGGACGGCGACCAGGTTGTAGGTGGCCAGGTGTCGGGTCAGCTGGTCCAGGCTGGCCGTCGGTGGCACCGGGTCGATGTCGGTGTCGACGATGCCCGCGACCAGCGCCCCGGGCGGTTCGCGCAGCAGCCGTTGGAAAAAGCCGGTGCCCAGGAACCGGCCGGTCGGCGTTTCGAACGGGGGCCGCACGACGTACACCTGACCGGCCTGCGCGGGCGTGAGGTCGGGATTGCGCATGTGCGCCAGGGCCTCCGCCACTGTCGCGTTCGGCGGCAAGATCAGCGGCTCGGTGGTCATGATGCCGCCGGCGGTGTCCTCCTGATAGTTCAGCAGCCGGCGGACCGGATCGGCATCCTCCGGCTCCATCAGCTCCAGCAGCCGTTCCTGCTCGGCCTTCGGCAGTTCACCCAGCAGGTCGGCCGCGTCGTCGGGGTCCATCGCCTCGAGGACGTCGGCGGCGCGCTCGGTCTCCAGGCCGCCCAGGATCTGCACCTGATCGTCTTCGGAGAGTTCCTCCAACACGTCGGCGAGGGTCTCGTCGTCCAGCGCCGCGGCGACCTCGCCGCGGCGCTTGTCCGACAGGTCCCGCATCACGGTGGCCAGGTCGGCGGGTCGGAGCCGTTCGAAGGCGGCCAGCAGGTTGGCCGCCCCCTGGCCGGCCTCCGGCACCGCGAAGCCCTCGATCTCGTCGATGTCGTAGGTCTGCACGCCGGCGCGGCGGCGGCCTTCCCGCACCGCGACCTTGACCAGATGCCAGTCCTTGAGCCGATTTTGTTCCATCGCCGCGTCGACCACCGTCGCGACCGCGCTGGTCGCCCGGATCGTCACCCGCTTGTCCAGCAGCTCGCCGAGAACCAGGGTCTCGCCGGGCCGCCGGGTGTAGCGCTGCAGGCTCACGGTGCCACTGGCCAGCACGATCTGACCCACGTCGAGGGAGGTCACCCGGCCCATCGGGACGAAGATCGGGCGCCGCTGCACCTCGAGCATCAGCCCGAGGACCCGCGCGGCCTCCCCGCCGGCCCGGAGCTGCACCACGACATCTCGGGCCCGGCCGACCAGATCCCCGTTGGGGTCGAACACAGGCAGCCCGGCGAGGCGGGCCGCGAATACCCGCGGGATCCCCGTCTTCGTCGGCGTGCTCACGGGGGCTGAGGTTAGCGGCGGGATGCTCGGCCGGGCACCGGACAGTCCGATTAGGCCAAGATGCGGACCCATGACCGTTCTGGAGCTGTTCTCGCTCGCCGGCAAGGTCGCGATCGTGACCGGTGCCTCGTCCGGCCTCGGCGTCGGTTTCGCGCAGGCCCTGGCGCAGGCCGGTGCCGATGTCGCGCTCGGCGCCCGACGGGTGCAACGCCTGCCGGAGACCGCCGCCCTGGTCGAGGCCGCCGGCCGGCGGGCGCTGCAGGTCCGCACCGACGTCACCGATCCGGCCGACTGCACCGCCCTGGTCGAGGCGACGATGGACGCGTTCGGGCGGGTCGATGTGCTGGTGAACAACGCCGGGATGGGCAGCGCGGTGCCGGCCAGCCGCGAGACGCCGGAGCAATTCCGCGCCGTCCTCGACGTCAACGTGCACGGGGCCTACTGGATGGCGCAGGCCTGCGGCCGGGTGATGCAGCCCGGCTCGTCGATCATCAACCTGTCCAGCGTGCTGGGCCTGCGCTCGATGGGGATGCCGCAGGCCGCCTACGTGACCAGCAAGGCGGCGATCATCGGCCTGACCCGCGACCTGTCGATGCAGTGGGCCGGCCGCAAGGGGATCCGGGTCAACGCGATCGCGCCGGGCATCTTCCCCTCCGAGATGAGCGATGAGATCCCCCGCGAGGTGGTGCACGCGGTCCTCGCGCAGTCGCCGATGCCCCGGGCCGGGCTGGTCGAGGAACTCGCCGCGGTTGTGGTGTTCCTCGCCAGCGACGCCGCCTCGTACGTCACCGGGGTGACGCTGCCCGTCGACGGCGGATGGGCCGCGCCCTGACCCGCGCCCTGCCCCGGGCCCGGATCCGCGCCCTGCCCCGCGCCCTGCCCCGTGAACTGACCGGGGCGCTCACCGGGTCCGTCGCCGGCCCAGCACCCACGGCAACGGCAACTTGGTCGTCGCCGGGGTCGGGCGGGGCCGAGCAAACCCGCCGTCGGCCGGCATCGCGCCGGGCGCCTCGAGTGGCGCCCCGTCCGGGGCCAGCTCGGTCAGCACGCTGCTGGCGGCCCACCGCGCGGGAGCGTCCGGCCCGTCGGGCGTATTCAATCGGGCCTTGATCAATTGGGGCTGCAGCTCGGCCCAGCGGGCGGAGTCCGCGGGGATGCGCGTGCAGCGTGCCCGCCAGGTGACCAGCCGGCCGCCCTTATCGGCGGACCGGGCGGTGACCACGGCGGCCGACGCCTCGGCGAGGCCCGGGACCTGCTGCTCGCCGCCCCCGGTCAGGACATACGCCTTGCCCTCGTCCCACAGGTACCAGACCGCACGCGCCTCGTGCTCGCCCACCGCGACCCACAGCAGGCCGCCCTTCTTACAGGCCGCCTCCACCAGGGCCGGTGTGCTCATGGCGCCATGATGGACCGGTGACGGGCACTCGGGAGCCGCCGGTCCCCGTCGCGCCCGGGGTGCTCGCCGCCCCGCCGCGCGGGGATGTGCTCCTGCTGATCGTCGGGGTGAGCGCGGTGTCCACCTCCGGGCCACTGATCGCCGCGACCGCCGCGCCGGCGCTGGCGATCGCCTTCTGGCGGAACGCGCTGGCTACCGGGGTGTTGCTGCCGGTCGCGGCCTGGCGCCACCGCCGCGAGTTGCGCGGCCTGCACCGGCGCGAGCGCTACCTGGCGCTGCTGGCCGGGGCGCTGCTGGCAGCCCATTTCGCGACCTGGGTCCCCAGCGTGACGCTGACCAGCGTCGGCTCTTCGACTGCCCTGGTGGCTACCCAGCCGGTCTGGGCCGCGCTGCTGGCGCGCCGCGCGGGCGCGCGGATCAGCCGCGGCGCCTGGGTCGGGATCTGGCTGGCGGTCGCCGGCGCGGCGGTGCTGACCGGGGCGGACCTGTCGCTCTCGGGACGCGCGGTGGCCGGCGACCTGCTCGCCCTGGTCGGCGGAGCGTTCGCGGCGGCGTACGTCACCGCCGGCGGGGCGGTGCGCCGCAGCGTGAGCACCACCGCGTACACGACAATCTGCTACGGGGTCACCGCGTTGCTGCTGCTCGTGGTGTGCCTGATCGGCCGTCAGCAGCTCGTCGGCTACGACGGCCGCACCTGGCTCAAGCTCGCCGCGCTCACCGGGGGCGCTCAGCTGCTGGGCCACAGCGTGTTCAACCGGGTGCTGCGCACCACCAGCCCGACGGTGGTGAGCCTCACGATCCTGGTGGAAGTGCCCGGCGCGACGCTGATCGCGGCGCTGGTCTTGCATCAGCCGGTGCGGTTGGCGCAGCTTCCCGGGGCGGTGCTGCTGCTCGCCGGCGTCGGGGCGGTGATCCGGGCCGGCGCCCGAGCCGTTCCCGCCGAGTGACCCCGTCCGTGCCGAGTGACCCGGCCCCCGCCGAGTAACGCCCCGTCCCCGCCGGAACGCGTCCGCAGCCGCCGGTAACATCCGCGAGCATGGCTGCCACGACGACCCTGCGTCCCCGCCGCTCCTGCCTCGCCGTCCCGGGCAGCAGCATCAAGATGATCGACAAGGCCCGCGGCCTGGCGGCGGATCAGGTTTTCCTGGACATCGAAGACGCGGTCGCCCCGCTGGCCAAGCCCGAGGCCCGCAAGAACATCGTCGCCGCGCTCAACGAGGGCGGTTGGGAGGGCAAGACCCGTACCGTCCGGGTGAATGACTGGACCACCCAATGGACGTACGCCGACGTCATCGAAGTCGTCGAAGGCGCCGGCGCGAACTTGGACTGCATCATGCTGCCCAAGGTGCAGACCGCCGAGCAGGTCGTGGCGCTGGACCTGTTGCTCACCCAGATCGAGACGGCGCATGGGCTGGAACTGGGCCGCATCGGCATCGAGGCGCAGATCGAGAACGCGAAGGGCCTGGTCAACGTCGACGCCATCGCCGGCGCCTCCCCCCGGGTGGAGACGATCATCTTCGGGCCGGCTGATTTCATGGCCTCGATCAACATGAAGTCGCTGATCGTGGGGGAGCAGCCGCCCGGCTATGACGTGGGCGACGCCTACCACTACATCCTGATGCGCATCTTGATGGCGGCGCGCAGCTTCGACCTGCAGGCGATCGACGGCCCGTACCTACAGATCAAGGACGTGGACGGCTTCCGCCGGGTCGCCGCCCGATCGGCGGCATTGGGCTTCGACGGCAAATGGGTCCTGCACCCGGGCCAGCTCGAGGCCTGCAACGAGCTGTACTCCCCGACGCAGGCCGACTACGACCACGCCGAACTGATCCTCGACGCGTACGCGCACTACACCTCCGAGGCCGGCGGCAAGCGGGGCGCGGTGATGCTCGGCGACGAGATGATCGACGAGGCCAGCCGCAAGATGGCGGTGGTGATCGCGGGTAAGGGCCGCGCCGCCGGCATGAGCCGTAGCTCCGCGTTCACCCCACCGACGGCCTGAGCCAGCAGCCGGCCGCGAGATACTCGTCGGTAACGCCCCCGGCACGGAAGGAATCTGATGGGCCGCCTCGCGCAGACCGACGGACTCACCGACGTCCAGCAGGAGATCCTGCGGACCGTCCGGGATTTCGTCGACAAGGAGATCCTCCCGTACGCCACCGACCTCGAGCACAAGGACGAGTTCCCGGAGGCGATCGTCGAGGGGATGAAACAGATGGGCCTGTTCGGGCTCATGATCCCCGAGCAGTACGGCGGTCTGGGGGAATCGCTGCTGACCTACGCGTTGACCGTCGAGGAGATCGCCCGCGGCTGGATGAGCATCAGCGGGGTGATCAACACCCATTTCATCGTGGCCTACATGCTGATCCAACACGGCACCGAGGAGCAAAAGCAGCGCCTGCTGCCGAAGATGGCCACCGGGGAGGTGCGCGGCGCGTTCTCGATGAGCGAGCCCGGCTGCGGCTCGGACGTGGCGGCGATCAAGACCAAAGCGGTGCTGGACGGCGACCACTACGTGGTGGACGGGCAGAAGATGTGGCTGACCAACGGGGCCCGGGCCGGCCTGGTCGCGACCCTGGTCAAGACCGACGAGGGCGGTGACAGCGTCTACAAGAACATGACGACGCTGCTGATCGAAAAGGAGCCCGGCTTCGGCGCCCGGAACGGCATCAACATCCCCGGAAAGATCGAGAAGCTGGGCTACAAGGGCGTCGAGACGACCGAGATGGTGCTGGAAGGCGCCCGGGTGCCGGTCGCGAACGTGCTGGGCGGCCCGTCGCAGGCCGGCCAGGGCTTCTACCAGATGATGGACGGGGTCGAGGTCGGTCGGGTCAACGTCGCCGCCCGGGCCTGCGGCATCGCGATCCGCGCGTTCGAGCTCGGCGCCCGCTACGCCCAGCAGCGGCACACGTTCGGCAAGCAGATCGCCGAGCATCAGGCGATCGCCTTCAAACTGGCCGAGATGGCCACCAAGGTGGAGGCCGCGCACCTGATGATGGTCTCCGCCGCCCGCAAGAAGGACGCCGGCAAGCGCAACGACATCGAGGCCGGGATGGCCAAGCTGCTGGCCAGCGAATACTGCTTCGAGGTCACCCAGGAGTCGTTCCGGATCCACGGCGGCTACGGCTACTCCAAGGAGTACGAGATCGAGCGGCTGTTCCGGGAGGCCCCGTTCCTGCTCATCGGGGAGGGCACCAGCGAAATCCAGAAGACGATCATCAGCCGGGGCCTGCTCAAGGAGTACAAGCTGCAAGGTTGAGCCCAGGTCCAGCTAACCTCCTGCCGTGCTGGACGGGGATCGGGTGCTGACGCTGCTTGAGGCGCACCTGGTCAGCGTGCTGGGCGGCGACTCGGGCCGGGCGGGCGTCAGCTTCGTCGGGGCGGACCGCATCGACGTGCTGCGCTTCGGCCCGGATGCGAACGGCGTGGTGCGCTACGTGACCCTCGGCATGTCCCGGACGCCGATGACCCCGGCGGAGGCCGGCGTCGTGGCGCCGGACGGCCCCCGGGCCGAACTGCTACTCACCGTCCGCGGCCGGCGCGACACCGCGCTGCGCCGGCTCGCGGTGCTCGCCGCCACCCCCGCGGTGGAGGGGATCGTGGTCCGGCCCGGCGCCCGGCTGGAGCTGACCGAAGCGCTGTGGGACGGGGCCCCGTTCACCGCCGTGCTGGTCGGGCGGCCCGGCGGGGCGGTCCCGAGCCTGCCCGAACCGGTCGTCGACGTGCTGCCGTTGCTGCCGATGACCGGCAACGAGGCGGCGTGGGCGCGGGTGCACGGCAGCGACGCGCTCACCGAACGGTGGCTTGCGGCCGGCACCGACCTGCGCGACCCGGCTCGGCGCGCCGTGGCGTTGGGTTGAGCCGTGAGCTCATCCCCGGTCGTCCGCCGGCTGACCGACCAGGCCGAGCAGTGTGAGCGGCTCGGCTCGCCGCTGTACGCCGAGATCCTGCTGCGCGCCGCCGCCGATGTCACCGCCGGCGGCCCCACCGCCGCGCTGCTCGACGGTCATCAGGACGACCCGCCGGGGAGCGCGTTACCGCTGCGGCTGATGGCGGCCCTGCATCGTCAGGTCCTCACCCGAAACGCGCCGCAGCTGGCGTTGCACTACCCCAGTGTCGGCGGTCAGGCCGGCTTGCCGGGCGCCTGGGCGGCGGCCCGGCTGACTCTGCAGCTGCGGGCGGCACAGCTCGCCGAGGATCTGAACCTGCCGTGCCAGACCAACGAGCCCGGCCGCAGCGCCGGGTTGCTGGTGGGGCTGTTGCACGCGGCCCGCGAGCATCCGGGCCGGCCGCTTCGGCTGCTGGAGTTCGGGGCCAGCGCGGGGCTGAACCTGCAGGTCGATCGCTTCCGGATCGGGGAGTTCGGGCCGCCGGACGCCCCGGTGCTGCTCGCCGAGCCGTGGGCCGGACCGGCGCCGGAGCTGGTCGGCTACCGGCTGGCGGACCGGGCCGGCTGCGATCTGGCGCCCATCGACCCGGCCGCGGCCGGCGGCCGGCTGGCGCTGTCCGCCAGCGTCTGGGCCGACCAGGTGGAGCGATTCGCCCGGCTGCGCACCGCCCTGGCCATCGCCGCTGCGCATCCGGTGCCGGTGGCGCGCGCGTCGGCGTGCGCCTGGCTGGCCGGTCACCTGGCGCACCCGACGGCCGGCCAGGCGACGGTGGTCTGGCACAGCGTGGTCTGGCAATACCTCGAGCCGGCCGAGCAGTCGGCCATCAACGAGCTGATGCACCGCGCCGGGCGCCGCGCCACGGCATCGGCCCCGCTGATCCACCTCAGCTTCGAGCCGGAGCTGCGTGGCCGGCGCGAGGTGGTGTTCGCGCTGCGCGCCACCAGCTGGCCGGGGGGCCGGCGGGTGCACCTCGCCGACGGGCAGGGCCACGGGCCGCCGGTACGGTTGCGGTCCTGACCGCAACCGGGCGAAGGAGCTGGCAGTGCAGTTCGGCCGATATTTCGAGGAATTCGAGGTTGGTGCCATCTACCGGCACTGGCCCGGCAAAACCGTGACCGAGTACGACGATCACCTGTTCTGCCTGCTCACGATGAATCACCATCCGCTGCACCTGGACGCGAACTACGCCGCGACCACGCAGCAGGGCCGCAACGTGGTGGTGGGCAACTACATCTACAGCCTGCTGCTCGGGATGAGCGTGGCCGACGTGTCCGGGCGGGCGATCGCGAACCTGGAGGTGGAATCGCTCAAGCATGTGGCCCCCACCTTCCACGGGGACACGATCTACGGCGAGACGACGGTGCTGGGCAAGACCGAGTCGCGCTCCAAGGACGACCGCGGGGTCGTGCACGTCGAGACCCGGGGCCACAACCAGGACGGCACGTTGGTCTGCATCTTCCGGCGCAAGGTCATGATTCCCAAGCGTTGTTACGCCGAACGCACCGGCGGGGAATTCCCCGGCCGACCCGAGCCGACCCCCGCCTAACAGGCGCCTAACAGTGCCCGGCTCGGGGGCGCGCTTGACGCGGACGGCCCCGGATCGGCACGCTGCCCGCGTGCTTCCCCCGCTGGTCTGTGCTCGCTGCGGCGGCCCGGTGCACGCCCCCGGGTTGATGTCCAGCCGCTGGCGCTGCGATCACGACGGGGACACCGAGCCGCTGCAGCTGCGCGCCCCCGTCGTCGGGGGTGCGCTGGAGCAGGTAGGTGACGCCTCCGGTGTGCCGGTCTGGGTGCCGTGGCCGCCGCCGATCGGCTGGACGCTCGGCGGTCTGGGCACCGTCGGCGACGACCGCGGGCCGTTGCGCGCGGCCCTCACCGCCTGGTGCGGGCCCTCACCGCTCGGCGGCGCGGCCGACCTGCTGCTCGTGGCCGAGGAACCCGGCATCGGGCTGGGCTCGCGCTATGCCGGGCTGGCCGGGCTGGACGCCGGCGGCTGCGTGAGCGGGGTGCCGCACGCCAAGGTCGAAGTGGGCGGGCACCCGGTCGCGCTGTGGGCCTGCCCCCCGACGCCGGAGGACCGGGCCGCGTTCGTGGGGGAGGCCGAAGGTTGCTGGCTGTGGATGGTGCTGTGGCCGGCGCGGGCGCAGCTGCTGCTGCTGGAGGACCTGGTGCTGCGGGACGCCCGCGGTGAGCTGGTGGCCCCGCAGGCCGGCGCCCCCTGCCCGCACCTGGCGGGCTGAACGGCCCGCAGAGACGCTGAGCGGCCCGCATAGACTGCGCCCGGTCATGGACCGCCGCCGGATCGATCTGCACACCCATTCCAGCGCCAGCGACGGGACCGACGCGCCGGCGGCGCTGATGCGGCAGGCGAGCGCGGCCGGGCTGGACGTGATCGCCCTCACCGACCACGACGGGTTCAGCGGCTGGCCGGACGCCGCTGCGGCCCTCCCGGCCGGGTTGACCCTCATCCGCGGGGTGGAACTGTCCGCGGCGGCGACCGAACCGGGACCGGCCGGCGAACGCAAGATCAACGTGCACCTGCTGGGCTACCTGGTCGACGCCAGCCACCCGCCGCTGGCCGCCGCCTGCCGATCGATCCGGGCCAGCCGGGTCGATCGGGCCCGGCGCATCGTGCAGGCGCTGGCCGACGACGGTCACCCGGTGGACTGGGCGCGGACCCAGGCGCGGGCGCGGGGCAGCGTCGGGCGCCCGCACATCGCCCAGGAGCTGGTCGAGGCCGGACTCGTCGACAGCGTGTCCGCAGCGTTCACCCGCGAGTGGATCGGTCCGGGGGGCCGGTATTACCAGTCGGAACGGAAGATCCCGGCGCTGGAGGCGATCGCCTTGATCCGGGCCGCCGGGGGGGTCGCCGTATTCGCCCATCCGGGTGCGCACGGGCGCGGCGCGACGGTGAGCGAGCAGACCATCGCGCGCATGCAGCAGGCCGGCCTGGCCGGCCTGGAGGTCGACCATCCCGACCACGACGGGCCGACCCGGGACCGGCTGCGCACCCTGGCCCGCGATCTGGGCCTTTTGAGCACCGGGTCGAGCGACTTTCACGGGGACAACAAACCGAACCGGCTCGGGGACGAGCTGACCGCGGCTGCGGCGTACGAGGCGATCGTGGCGGGCGCCTCGGGGTGCGCGCCGGTCGCGGGCTGAGGCGCTCTCCGCCATGCCCGGTAGCGTCGGGGCGTGCTGATGTTGCTGGCCGCGCTGCCCGCCGACCAAAACCCGGGGGGAGTCTCGGTCGGAGGCGTCACCGGCGTCGTGATCATCCTTGGGCTCGCGGCCGCGACGTTGTTGTCCGTGCTGCTCCTGTTCGGGTTGGGCCGGGGGCGGGCCCGCCGGGTGACCGGCGAGCTGGCCGCGGATGTCGAGCGGGGGCTGGCGCTACTGGCCGAGCAGCTGAACGAGCTGGCGACTGAGCCGATCGCGGGCGCGCAGGGTGCGGGCGCGCAGGGCGCGGGCGCGCAGGGCGCGGGAGCGGCGGGCGCGTCGGCCCCGGCGGGCGCGGAGCTGGCGCGGCGCGATGCGCAGGAGCGGTTGGCCGCAGCCCGCGAGCTGCACGGCGCCGGGCCGGGGCGAAACCTTCCGGTTCTGCGGGCGATCCGGCACATCCTGCTCGAAGGGCTCACCGCCGCCCACGAGGCACGGCGATTGGCCGGGCTGGACCAGGGCCCGATGCCGCCGCCGCCGACCGATGCGCCGTTGGTAGCAGCGCTCACCCCGGTAGAGGTGGCGGGCCTCACCTGGCAGGCCAACCCTGGCTATGTCCCGGGCGCGGTGCACCACTTCGGCGGCGGCCGGCTCGCCGGCGTCGATGTCCCCGGCGGCTGGTACGCGCAGGCCTTCTGGGTACCGCTGTTGGAACCGCCTCAATCAGCTCCGCAAACCGCAGTTCCGCTAACCGGTGAGGGAACCCAGGGCCCCTAGCGAACCGCCGCCACCGAGGGCCGCCAACGAACCCAAGATCTTGGTCAGGTCCAGCGGGACGCTCCCGGCCGGCGCCGTGACCGCCGCGGTCCGGGTGAAGTCCAGCTCGACCGGCAGCGGTGCGCCGCCGGCGCTCCCACCGAATTGGGCGAGATCCACGGTGACCGAGCTCAGCGCCCCGTCCTTGACGTAGGCGTCGAGCTGGACCTGCTTGTCCGGGACCTTGCTCGGATCGGCCCGCTTACCGAGGGATCCCGGCAGCCGGGCGAGCTGACCGGGCAGCGCCCCGGACAGATCCGCGGCGATCTTCCGCGCCGACCCGGTCAGCCGCAGGTGGTCGCCGGACGGGCCGGTTCCGCCGCTCACCCGGGTCACCTGCACGTCGCGGGTGAGGGCCTGCACCAGCGCCGGCGACAGTCCCGGCGTCGGGCTCTGGTTGGGTGACGGCGAGACCCCCCCGGTAGCGGTCCCGCCGAGCAGGCCGGAAAGCTGCGCCGCCGGCAGGCTCAACCACCGGCCCGCCAGCAACGCCTGCAGCGCGTCGCGTAGCCCGGCGGGCGCCGCGGTGCTGGCTGCCGTCAGTCGGCTGAGGTCGGTGTGCGCGTAACCGGCCAGCGTGCGGACATCCGCGCGGGCATACAGCGTCTTGCCGACATACCGGAACTCCAGCAGCCCGGGCGCTCCTCCCGCGTTCGCCGTGAAGGAGAAGGCCCCGCCGCCGCGCGTCGACGGGGCCTTGCTGGCCTCGCGGAACGTGCCGCTCCCGGCGACGACCGCGATCACGATGCTGCCCCCGGCCAGCGCCTGCGCCTGCGCGGCGCTCAGCGGCTTGCCGGTCTTCCCGGCGCCGGACGCCTGCAGCTGCTGCAGGCGCGCGCCGCTGGCGTCGAGCTTGACCGTGACGGTGAGGGCGTGGCTGTCGTAAAGAGCTCCCACGGCCTGGTTCAATTCCGCCTGCGGAGAGGATTTTGCGCTGCTGGACGACGAGCCGCAGCCGGCCGCGGCGGGAAGGGTGAGCGCGAAAAGGGCGGCGCCGGTCAGGGCGCGCCGAGCGGAAAGGCGCATCGCATTCCCTTCGGTCAACTGGTGACGCACACCGAGTCTGACACCGGTGCACGGGCGTGTCGCCGTTATCCTCAGTTCCCGATCCCGCGCACCGCGGCGCCGCCGGCGGTGGGCAAGATGGCGGTATGAGCAGCCACGACGCGCCGAGCAGCCAGCAGTCGCTCGACCTCGGCCGGGCCGGCCAGCCCCTGGTGCGGGCCACCCCGTCCCGGCTGGCGACCTACGCCGACTGCCCACGCCGCTACCGGATGACCTACCTGGATCGACCGTCCCCGCCGCGGGGGCCGGCCTGGGCCCACAACACCCTCGGGGCGGCGGTGCATCTGGCGCTGGCCCGGGTCTGGCAGCTGCCCCCGGCCCGCCGCACCCCGACCGTGGGCGGCAACCTGCTCGAGGCCGCCTGGCAGGACGACGGGTTCCGGGACGCGGCCCAGTCGGCCGGCTGGCGCCAGCGGGCCCGGGAGTGGGTCGAGCGGGAGGTGGCCGGCGCGGACGTGGACAGCGAGCCCGCGGGCGTGGAACGCACCGTGGCCGCCCGGACCCGCGTGCTCGCCCTCTCCGGCCGGATCGACCGCCTCGATGACCGTGACGGGGAACTCGTCGTCGTCGACTACAAGACCGGGCGGGCCGCGCTGACCGACGACGATGCCCGCAGCTCGTCCGCGCTCGCGCTGTATGCATTCGCCGCCGGGGCCACCCTGCGCCGGCGCTGCCTCCGGGTCGAGCTGCACGCGGTGCGTTCCGGCGCAATCGCCGTACATGAGCATTCAGCCGAATCCCTCACCCGGCAGGTGCGCCGCGCCGACGACATCGGCAGCGACATCGCCCGCAACTCCGCCGCACTCGCCGCCGGGGGCGACCCGGAAGAGTTGTTCCCGGCCAACCCCTCCGGCAGATGCGGATGGTGCGACCTGCGGGCCCACTGCCCGGCCGGCCAGCAGATGAGCGGCCCGCGGCAGCCGTGGAGCGGGTTGGGCGACGACTCCGGGTGAGGCTGGAAAGCTTACCTTACCGATACAAGCAAGTAGCGCAGAGGATGGATTGTCTTGCCCTTAAGGGCCAATGTTGCCGCCGGATCGAACCGGGGGGCGGGTGGTGGGCGAACCCTTCGCAACACCCACCAAGAACACCCAGCAAGCATCCCCCTCGGAAGGAAATACCGTGCGTATCGCATCGAAGGTCACCAGCAAGACCGTCCTGTCGCTGGCCACTGCCGGCCTGCTGGCCACCTCGCTGGCCGCCTGCAGCAGCAGCGGCACCTCCAGCACCAGCTCGAGCAGCGCCAGCAGCCCGGCGGCGTCGCCGAGCCCGGTCGCGACGCTGAGCAGCCTGAGCGGCGTGTCCACCTCCGTGAAGCTCGACCCCACCTTCCTTTCGGCGTTGACCACCCTGCACCTCACCCCGGGCGTCGTCGGCAAGGCCACCCTCGCGGGTGACACGATCAGCTTCCCGATCACCGGCGGCAACGTCACGTACTACAGCCCCAACAGCGGCGTGACCCCTTACGTCCAGGGCACGATCAACCACGACGGCAGCGGCCTGTCGCTGTCCGCGGGTGGCACCAAGGTGGAGCTCACTAACTTCGTGGTCGACCCCGGCACCAGCAAGCTGATGGGTGACGTCTCGGCGAACGGCAAGTCCGTCGTCAAGGGCGCCTACCTGTTCTTCCTCGACGGCCGCACCCTGCAGCCGCTGAAGAGCAACAGCGACGGCACCGCGACGCTCGCCGGCACCGAGGTCAAGATCAGCCCCGACGCCGCGATGCTGCTCGACTCGACCTTCAAGACCACGGCCGTGACCCCGTACTTCCTGGTTGGTACCGCGACGATCACCGTCAAGGGCTGACCTTCTCCTAGCGCCGCCGAGGGCGGTCCGGCCTTGCGCCGGGCCGCCCTCGCGGCGTTATCGGCCGGGCCGCTCCCGCGGCGTTGATGGCCGGGCCGCTCCCGCGGCGTTGTCGGCCGGGCTCGCCTCAGGGACCGGCGACCGCCGCGGATCGGTAGAAGTCCAGCAGCAGGGCGGCGGTCGAATCCGGCGCCTCGACCGCGGGGGAGTGCGCGGCGGCCGGGATGAGCTGGAAGCGAGCTCCGAGCCGCGCCGCCATCACCCGCTGCAGCTGCGGTGACCAGGCGTCGTCGTGCTCGCCGCACGCGACGAGCACGGCGATACCGTGCCGGCGGCACACCTCGGCCAGCTCGCCGACCCGATCGGGTTCGTCGAGCAGCGCTTCCCCCATGCCTTCCAGGGCGACCCGGTCCTGGGCCAGGAAACGTTCCCGGCCGAAGGCGCTGGTATCCCCGCCCGCCTCGAGCAGTTGCCACACCGCGGGCACCCCGCCGGAGCGCAGGGTGGCGCGCAGCGCGCGGGTCACCTCCGCCCGCGGGCCGGCCAGGGCGGCCGGACCCGAGCCGATCAAGGCCAGGCTCAGGAACGCTTCCGGCCGGGCGAGCAGCGCCGCACGCGCGACCAGCCCACCGTAGCTGTGCCCGATCAGGTGCACCCGGTCCAGCCCGAGTTCGTCCAGCAACCCCAGCAGGTCGCCGGCCAGCGGGCCCGGCCGGTAGGAGGACAGCTCGCCGTGACCCGGGGACTGGAATTGACCGCGCTGGTCGTAGCCGATGACCCGATGTCCGGCCACGGCCAGCGGCGCCAGCAACGGACCGAAGTCCTCCTTGCTGCCGGTGTAGCCCGGCACGCAGACGATCGGGGCGCCCCCGCCGACGTCGAGCACGGCCAGCCCCCGGGCGTAGGTCACCGGCAGCCCTTCCACCCGTTGCGCTTGGCGGCTCACAGCCGCTCACTGTAGGTGGCCGCCCGGCGGCCGGCGTGCCGGTTGCCGGCGGGTTGGCATCCGGTCCCGGACGGGGGACACTGCATATTCCGCCCGCCGGACCCTTTCGCCCGCCCGCTATGCCCTTGGAGTTATGTGGCCCGCGTGCTCGCCATCGCCAACCAGAAGGGCGGCGTGGCCAAGACGACCACCGTCGCGTCGCTAGGCGTGGCCCTGCATGAGCTCGGCCGCCGGGTTCTGCTGGTCGACCTCGACCCGCAGTCCTGCCTGACCTTCTCGCTGGGGTTGGATCCGGAGACTCTCGAGATCTCCGTTCACGACGTGCTGCTTGGCCGGGTGGCGGCGGGGATGGCCGTGCAGCCGGTAGCCGACGGCCCGGACCTGCTGCCGGCCACCATCGACCTGGCCGGTGCCGAGGCCAGCTTGCTGATGCGCACCGGGCGCGAGTACGTGCTCAAGACGGCGTTGGAGGAGATGCTCGAGTCGGGTGCCAGCTATGACCACATCCTGCTCGATGCCCCGCCGTCGCTGGGGGTATTGACCCTCAACGCGCTGACCGCGGCGCACGAGGTGCTGATCCCGTTGCAGTGTGAGTCGCTGTCGCACCGCGGCGTTGGCCAGCTGCTGGACACCGTCCACGACGTGCAGCGGCTGACCAACCACAGCCTTCGGGTTCTCGGTGTCCTCCCGACGCTGTTCGATGCCCGCACCACGCACAGCCGTGAGGTGCTCGCGGACATCGCGGATCGCTACCAGCTGCCGGTGCTGCTCCCGCCGATCGCCAAGTCGGTGCGTTTCGCGGAGGCGCCGTCGAAGGGGCGGTCGGCGTTGACGACCGCGAGTCGGGCCCGCGGGGTGGAGGCCTATCGCGAGCACGCCCGCCAACTCGCTGGCCTGGCAGCGCGCCCGGTCGAGCTCACCCGCACCGAACACGAAGCTCTCGCGGAGGCCACCGGATGAGCGGCACCTTCGATCGCATCAGGCCGCGTTCCGAGCACGGGCCGGTCGTCCCGCCGGGGGCGGTCACCGTCGACAGCGAGGGAAAGCGGGCCCTGTTCTCGACCGCACCACCGGTACCGGCGATGGGTTCGGTGACCGTCGAGTGCTCGGGCTGCGCGGCCACCTCGGTGCTCTCCGCGCGGCAGGCCATCCGGGCGGTTGTCCCCAGCCTGCACCTACCGCTGCTGCACGGGCGTTACTCCTCGTGGCTGCGCTGCCCGGCCTGCGGCCGTCGACGCTGGGTGCGGCTGCGCGTCCGGCTCTGAGCGCCGGCGGCGGCGCGTCCGGCTACAGCAGATCGGCTACAGCAGATCGGCTAGGTCGCGGACCGCGAGCCGGTCCACGCACACATCGGTCAGGCCATCGATCCGGCCGCAAGCCACGCATCGCGCCGCGAGGGCCAGCCAGTCAACCTGGCCGTCATCACCACTACCGTCGGCGTGCAGCCCGACCGCGAGTTCCATCAGCGACTGGCCGCAGCCGGCGCAGGCGTGCATCGCCGGGTAGGTCCAGTGCTGGTTGCTGTCGAGCATCGCGGTGACCTGCGCGCAGGCCATGCACCGCCGGCGGGCGATCCCGCTCACCGGGTCGGCCTCCACGTAGAACCAGTCCCCGCCGCCATCGCCATGTTGCGCGCAGCGCAGCGAGAACGTGTGCGTGATCGGCGGGCAACCGGTCAGCGCGCGCAGGTAGGAGCGCAGGTCCGTGGCGTCCTCACCGAGGACGCCGCGTTCCAGGCTGGCGGTCAGCGTCACCTGAAAGAAGTCGGCGCCGGCCGCCCCGGTCTTGACCGGTTTCAGCCGGTAGCTGCCTGACCGCTGGCGGACTCGCCCTGTGAGCGGTCCTCCGCGCCCGGGCCGTTCCCGCCCCGGCCGCGTCCGCCCCGACGGCGCCGCCGGCGCGGTCCGGTATCACCGCCGCCGTCACCGTCGGCCGCCTCGGGTCCGGCCGTGGTGCCCGCGTCCCGGGCGGCGCTTCTGGCGGCGGTGGTCTTGACGGTCGTGGTGTTCGTGGCGGGCCCAGTCTTGGCGGCTGTCCCGGTGTTCGCTGTCGTTCCGGTGTCCGTGCCGGTGTCCGTCGCGGTCCCGGAGTTCGCGGCGGTGGCCGCGGTGCCGGCGGTGCTCGGCTCGGCCGCCGTACCGTCGAGCTGGCCCACCGCGGACAGCGCGGCTCCCGCGCCCCTGGTGCGGGTCCGGGCGCGCGGGCGCCCGGGTGGCTTGTCCGCCGCTGCGGCCGGCGCGTGACCGGCCTTGGCGCCGCGGTCCCGCGAACCGCGATCGGTGGAGGGCCGGTCGCCCGCGTGCCGGTCGCCCGCGTGCCGGTCGCTGCCGCCGCGCGCGCCCCCGCGCCCCCGGCCGCCGGTCTCGCCCAGGTCCTCCAGCACCTCGGCGCCCAGCCCGGCGCGGGTACGCGAGGCACGGGGCAGAGTGCCCCTGGTGCCGGCGGGGATGTCAAGCGCCTCGAACAGGAACGTCGAGGTCGAGTACGTCTCCGGCGGGTCCGGGAACGGCAGGTCCAGGGCCCGGTTGATCAGCGCCCATTTGTGCAGTTCATCCCAGTCCACGAAGGTGACGGCGACTCCGCTGGCGCCGGCGCGACCGGTCCGGCCGATCCGGTGCAGGTAGGTCTTCTCTTCGTCCGGGCACTGGTAGTTGATGACGTGGGTGACGCCCTCCACGTCGATGCCGCGGGCTGCGACGTCGGTGGCGACCAGGATGTCGACCTTGCCGGACCGAAACGCCCGCAGCGCCTGCTCGCGCTGGCCCTGTCCCAGGTCCCCGTGCACGGCGCCGGCGGCGAAGCCGCGGTCGGCGAGGTCGTCGGCGACCTTCTGGCAGGTGCGCTTGGTGCGGCAGAAGACCATCGACAGGCCCCGGCCCTGCGCCTGCATGATCCGGGCCAGCATCTCCAGCTTGTCCATGGCGTGCGCCCGGAATACGTGCTGGCTGGTGGTGGGCACCGTCCGCGACTCGTCCGGCATTTCCGCGCGGACGTGGGTGGGCCGGGACAGGAAACGTCGCGACAGGGTGACCACGGCCCCGGGCATCGTCGCCGAGAACAGCATCGTCTGCCGGCCGGTTGCGGGAATCTTGGCCATGATGCGCTCGACGTCGGGGAGGAACCCCAGGTCGAGCATCTCGTCGGCCTCGTCGAGGACCAGCATGCGGATGTTGCTCAGCTGCAGCTTGCCCTGCTGGGCGAGGTCCAGCAGCCGGCCGGGGGTGCCGACGACGACCTCGACGCCGTTGATGAGGGCCTCGACCTGGGGTTCGTAGGAACGCCCCCCGTAGATCGCGAGGACGCGCACGCCGCGTACCGAGCCGGCCCGGGTGAGGTCGCTGGCCACCTGGATGCACAGCTCGCGGGTGGGCACCACGACGAGGGCCTGCGGCGGGGCACCGCGCAGCTGCCCGACCTCCACGCGTTCGAGCAGCGGGATCCCGAACGCCAGCGTCTTGCCGGTGCCGGTCCGGGCCTGACCGATGATGTCGCTGCCGGTGAGCGCGATCGGCAGGCTCAGCGCCTGGATGGCGAAGGGCGTGAAGATGCCCATCTCGTGCAGCGCCTCCAGCGTCTCGGGGCGCACGCCGAGGCTGGCGAAGGTGACCTCGTCGGGGAGGTCCTGTTCGGTGATGTCGGGGGTGATGAGCGGTTGGGTTTCGTCAAGGGTAGAGATGGACGTGCTCCTGGTTCTTCGCCGTCGCGCGGCGACCGGAGGAAGCCACGCACATCTGTCGCCGGCCACGGATGGGGCTGGCGGGCGCGCCGGCAGCTGGGACGTGATCCCGCGCGACGCAGAGGTAACAACGCTCACTGTACGCGCCGCAGCCCCCAACCGAGTCCGCCAAGGGTCCTCGCTACCCTTCGCCCATGCCGGACCCGGAGATCGATCCGCAGGCCGTCACCGACCTGCTGGGCGCCCTGGCCTACGGCGAGCTGACCGCATTCGAGCGTCTCGCGGGGGATGCCACGCTGGCTCCGACGCTGGCCGATGAGGCGGCACTCGGCGCGATGGCCGTCGCCGAATACGGCCATTTCGTGCGGCTGCGCGACTTTCTCACCGGCCGGGGGATGGACCCGGACAGCGCGATGGCGCCGTTCGTGGCGGCGCTGGACGACTTTCATGAGCAGACCGCGCCCGCCGATTGGCTGGAAGGGCTGGTCAAGGCCTACGTGGGGGATGGCATCGCCGCGGACTTCTACCGCGAGGTCAGCGCCTACGTCGATGCCGACACCCGAGCGCTCGTGCAGGAGGTGCTGGCCGACACCGGGCATGCCGCGTTCGCCGTCGAGCACGTCCGGGCCGCGATCGCGGCGGAGCCGTCGGTCGCCGGCCGGCTCGCGCTGTGGGCGCGACGGCTCGTCGGCGAGGCGCTCACCCAGGCCCAGCGGGTCGCGGTGGAGCGGGAGGCACTCGCCGAGCTGATCGCCGGTGGCGGCAACCTCAGCGAGGTCGTCCGGCTGCTGGCCCGGATCACCGACGCCCACGGCGCCCGGATGGACTCGTTGGGTCTGTCCTCCTGACCGCCGCAGTCCTGACCGCAGCTCGGCAACGCCGCCGGCTTAGCGCAGCGCGCGACGGCGGCCCCGCGAACCGGACACCAGATAGACGAGCAGGCCCGCAGCCGCGATTTCCAGGATGACCCCGAGCACCAGCCCCGCGCCGATAAGCGCGGCGATCAGGCCACCGATGAACGCACCCCCGATGCCGAGCAGGATCGTCAAGCCGATGCCGATCGGGTTCTTTCCGGGCACGACGAGTCGGCCGAGTCCACCGACGATCAGGCCGGTGATGAGCAGGCTGATGATGGTGCCGATGACGGACATGCGGGTGCCTCCACGAGCTGGGACGGGTAGCGCCGACTGATCAGGTTCTGCCCCGCAGCGGAGCTGCCGATGCGTGCGCCGCGCCAGTTCCTGGATCTTTCAGGTCCCGATCAGGAAGCGCCGAACCCGACCCGGCGGGTCTCCGCCTCGGCGATTTCGACGTAGGCCAGCTTGTCCGCGGGCACCAGGACCTTGCGGCCCTTCTCATCGACCAGGCTCAGGATGCCGAGGTCGGCTTTGAGCGCGTCGGAGACCGCCTTCTCGACCTGGGCCGGGGTCTGACCACTTTCCACCACCAGTTCGCGGGCAGCGAACTGGATGCCGATCTTGACCTCCACGGGGACCTCCGGGTCAGGGCCGCGGCGTGGTCGCCGGGCGGACGTCATCACCGTATCCGGGCGCGGGCGCTCCGCACCGTCGCGCGGTTGCGCCGTGCGCGAACGACGGGCGCTGCCGCTGGATGTCAGTCGTGCCGCGGGTAACCGGAAATGCCCCGCCAGGCCAGCTGGGTCAGCAATTCGGCGGCCCGTTCCTGACTGACGGTGGTGTTCGCCAGCCGCCAGCGGGCGGCGACCTCCGCCATGCCGGCGAGTGCGACCGACATCAACCGGGCTTCGTCCGTGGACAGGCCGGTGTCGGCGGCAATCGTCGCGGCGATCGCCTCGGCCGCCTCGCGGATCATGCGGTCGACCCGCTCGGCGACGCGCGGCTCGCTGCGCAGGTCAGATTCGAAAACCAGCCGCTGCGCGCCTTCGTCGTCGACGAAGCGCAGGTAGGCCGTCATCGTGGCGGTAACGCGCAGCCGGTTGTCGGCGGTCGAGGCCAGGGCGGCTTGCACCGTCGCGATCAGGTCGCGGGCCCCCCGGTCCAGCAACGCCAGATAGAGGTCCAGCTTGCCGGGGAAATGCTGGTAGAGAACCGGTTTGCTGACCCCGGCGGCGTCTGCGATCTCATCCATGGCCGCGGCGTGGTAGCCGCGGGCCACGAATACTTCTTGCGCGGCGTCGAGCAGCTGCGCGCGGCGCGCCGACCGGGGGAGGCGGACCCGGCCGCCCGGCCGGGCGGACGCCCGTTCGATGCCAGGGTCTGCTGCGCTCACGGCCGCTAGCGTCGCACAGGAACGTGTTCCGCGTGATCGTCCTGAGCCGTGCGTCTGGCCCAACTCGGCCCGGCCCGGACTACGGGGCGGCGCCGAGCAGGGGGCTGAACAGGTCCCCCACCTGCGCGACGCGGGCCAGCACCTCCGGTGCGGTGAACACCAGGTCCGCGGGCTGCTGGCAGCCCTCCACCTCCTCCCAGGTGACCGGCGTGGACACGGTCGGCCGGTCCCTGCCGCGCAGGGAGTAGGGGGCGATCGTCGTCTTGGCCGGATTGTTCTGGGACCAGTCCAGCAGCACCTTTCCGCCGCGCAGGTCCTTGGTCATCCGGGACACGACCAGTTCCGGGCTCTGCTGCTCGAGCCGGCGAGCCAGGTCGCGCATCGCGTTGCGGCTGTCCCCTCCAGTCCAGCGGGCGTAGACCTGCAGGCCCTTGCTGCCGCTGGTCTTCGCTACCGCGGTCTCGCCCAGCTCGGCGCGGATCCGGGTGGCCAGCCGGCAGCACTCGACGATCGTGGCCGGCGCCCCCGGGTCGAGGTCCACCACCACCAGATCGGCGGGCTGCGCCTCGCCGGCCGGGCTCACCTGCCATTGCGGGACGTGCATTTCGAGGGCCGCCAGGTTCGCCGCCCAGACGACCGTGGCGAGGTCGTCGACCAGGACGTAATCGATTTCGTCCCGGTCCTGGCTGCTGCCCGGTGCCGGGAGCCGTACCGTCCGAACCCAGTCCGGCGCCCCCTTCGGGATGTTCTTGGTGAAGAACGAGGCGCTACCCACCCCGTTGGGGAACCGAACGAACGTGCAGGGGCGCGCGGTGAGGTGGGGAAGCAAGACCGGCGCGACGCGGGAGTAGTAGTCGATGACCTCGCCTTTGGTGAAGCCATCCGGGTACAGCGCCTTGTCCAGGTTGGACAGCCGGACAGCTTTCCCCTCGACGTTCACGGTGCGTACGGTTCCGGCAGCCGCCATGCGGCCATGCTGCCCCGAGTGTTGCCAGCTGACACGCGGGGAGGGGACGATACCGAGGCCACGCGGTGAGGGAGCGGCGATGAGAGCGGTGTGGAAGGGCGCTATCAGCTTCGGGCTGGTCACGATCCCGGTGAAGCTGTATCGCGCCACCGAGCAACGTGACGTGAGCTTCCATCAGGTCCGGGCCAGCGACGGTTCCCGGATCCGCTATCAACGCGTGGCGGCTGCCGACGGCCAAGAGGTGGACTACGCCGATCTGGCCAAGGGCTACGAGTTGCCGTCCGGGGAAACGGTCGTCCTCACCGACGCCGACCTCGCCGATCTGCCGCTCACCAGCAGCCGCAGCATCGAGGTCGACTCGTTCGTGCCACTGGAGCAGGTCGATCCGATCTTTTTCGACAAGACCTACTACGTCGAACCGGACGGGCCGCAGGCCGGCAAGCCGTACGCGTTGCTGCGCGATGCCCTCGCCCAATCGGGTCGGGTGGCGCTGGTGAAAGTGGCCCTCCGTCAGCGTGAACAGCTCGCCACGCTGCGCGTTCGCGACGGGCTGTTCGTGCTGGAAACCATGATCTGGCCCGATGAGATCAGGGCCGCCGAGTTCTCCTTCCTCGAGGAAAAGGTGGAGGTCCGGCCCCAGGAACTGTCGATGGCGGCCTCCCTGATCGAATCCTTGTCGGGTGATTTCCACCCCGAGCAGTACACCGACGCCTACCGCGAGGCGCTGGAAGCCGTGGTGCAGGCCAAGATCGACGGGCACCAGGTCAAGACGCCGCCCGACCCGGATCGGCCGACCGCCGATGTCGTGGATCTGATGAGCGCGTTACGGGCGAGCGTGGATGCCGCCAAACGCGAGCGGGCCGCCAACGCCGGGGACGCCGCTGCCCCCCCGCCGCCCGCGGCCACGAAGGCCGCGAAACCGGCGGCCGGCTCCACGGCGAAGAAGGCGGCCACCGGGAGGGGGACCGCTCGCGCGACGAGCCGGCCGGCGAAACCGAAACCGAAAGCGGAGGCGGAGTCGGAGGCGGCCGCGGCGGCGTCACCGAAGGGCAAGCGCGCGGCCCGCAAGAGCGCTTGAGCCGGTGGCGGCGGACCGCTGCCGGGCGCTGGGCACGCAGCGAGCCGCGACGCGCCCAGCATCGGCAGGCCCCAGCTGAGATCCGGACCGGTGGCCGTCGTCTACCGTGCCGAGCGTGAACGCGCTTCCCGCACCTGGCCAGGACCCGCTGCCGGCGTGGCCGGGTCAACGCCGCCGTGTCGGTCAATTCGACCTCTACGTGCGGGCCGCCGGCCTGGGTGAACCGGCCGTATTCGTGCACGGACTGGGCGGCTCAAGCACCAACTGGACCGATCTGATGGCGCTGCTGGGGGACCGGCTCGAGGGCCTCGCGCCCGACCTGCCGGGTCACGGCCGCAGCCCCGCCTCGCCGGATGGTCGCTACTCGCTGCGGGTACATGCCGACGCCGTCGAGGCGCTGATCGATGACTGGGGCCGCGGCCCGGTGCATCTGTTCGGCAATTCCTTGGGCGGCGCGGTGACGACGCTGCTGGCCGGGCGCCGCCCCGACCTGGTCCGGTCCCTCACCTTGATCTCACCGGCGTTCCCGCAACTCGACCCGCGGCAGGCGGCGGACACCCGGGTCGCCGCGTTGCTGCTCCCCGGGGTGGAGCGGCTGGCCCGCAAGCGGTTGGCCCAGGTGCCCGTGGAACAACGCACCCGGGCGGTGCTCGAGCTGTGCTACTTCGACGTCTCCCGGGTGCATCAGCAGCGGCTGGCCGAGGAGGCGGCGGAGGCGAAGGCACGAATGGATCAGCCGCATGCCGAAGTCGCGTTCATCCGCAGCCTGCGCGGGTTGATCTGGTCCTATCTGCGCCTCGGGCGTTGGTCGTTGTGGCGATCCGCCGGCTCGGTGACCGCCCCGGTGCAGCTCATCTGGGGCGAGCACGACAAGTTGGTGCCGGTGCTGCTGGCCCCGCGGGTGCAACGGGCGTTTGCCCGCGCGGCCGGCGGGGCGCAACTGACGGTCTTCGATCAGGCCGGCCACGTGGCCCAGATGGAGCTGCCGGAGCGCACCGCCGAGCTGGTCGCCGCCCGGCTGGACGGGGCGCAGGCGGTACCCGCGCCGATCGACGCCAGCGGGCAACCGGTATGAACGAGATCAGCCACCGCAGCGACCAGGCGCTCCCCTCGGCGGGTGACCGGCTGGAAGAACTGCTGCGCGCTGCCGTCGACGAGCAGGTCAGCGAGCAACGGCAGCTGACCGAGCTGCTGATCGAGGTGCGTGGCGTGCTCGGCGGGGTGCGGGAGGCCGACCCGGCGATGGCCGACGCGGACGCGGACGCCGAGGCCCGGCAGGCACAGCTGCTGCACCGGCTCGAGCAGACCCAGGCTGCGGTGGCCAGGATCGGCGAGGAGATGGCCGGAGTGCATCTCGCGGCCGCCCGCCCCGAGTCCTCCGTGGCCCTGCAGGACGTGCAGGACGGGCTGGCCGGGGTCCGCACCGATCTGCGCGTGTTTCCCGAGCAGATCGGCGCGGCCGTCGCGCACGCCGTCGGCGCCGGCCTGGGCGATGTCGGGCGCTTGCTCACCGAGATGGAGCAGGCCCAGGACTTGCTCGTCCGCGACCTCGGGGCGGTCCGCGCCGAATTGGCCGACGCGCGCTCCGCCGGTTCGGCCGCGGCCCTCCCCGCTGGCACGGGCGAGCGCCTCGTTGCGCTGGAGACCCACGTGCACGCGCTCGGCGCGCAGCAGGCGGCGCTTGCCGTTACCGCCGCCGCGTCAACCGGGCCGGACGCCGCCGAGATCGCGGACATCGTCCGGGAAGGGGTGCGCGATGCAACCCGGGACTTTGTACGGGACTACCTGCGCGACGCCGTCCAAGACATCGTGACGGTCTCCACCAGGGACACCGAGCGCCGCATCACCGAACACATGGACGAGGCCGTACTCGCGCTCGCGCAGGCGTTCCTGCGCCGACGCCCGGCGCTCGGGGCCGGACCCGACGTGGTCGACGAGGCCCCGTCGCCCGCGGCCGCCCCTCCGGGACCCGCGGCCGCCCCTCCGGGACCCGCCGCCGCCCCTCCGGAACCCGCCGCCGCCCCCCCGGCGCCCGTATCGACACCTGCTCCCGCCAGCCCGGCGCCGACCGGTGGGCCTCGGCGCGTACGCCTGTTTCGTCGCCGCTGACCCAGCCCGGGCGGGGAATGCTCGGGGTGTCCGCCAGACTTGCACCCAGAGCGCACTTGCGCCCGCCGTACCTGTCAGCCCGGAGGAGAACTGCCGTGCCGTTGCCGCCGTTGGTCGAGCCAGCCGCCGATCTCTCCCGCCAGGAGGTCATGCGCTACAGCCGGCATCTGATCATTCCCGAGGTCGCGACCGACGGGCAGAAGCGGCTGAAGAACGCCCGGGTCCTCGCCGTCGGCGCCGGCGGCCTGGGCGCGCCCACCCTGATGTATCTGGCGGCCGCGGGGGTGGGCACCCTGGGCATCGTCGACTTCGACGTCGTCGACGAATCCAACCTGCAGCGTCAGGTCATTCACGGGCAGTCGGACATCGGCCGGCTCAAGGCCGAGTCGGCCCGCGACACCATCGCGGAGATCAACCCGCTGGTGCAGGTCGTGTTGCACACCGAGCGGCTCGATTCCTCGAACGCGTTGACGGTGTTCGCCGATTACGACCTGATCGTCGACGGCACCGACAACTTCGCCACCCGGTACCTGGTCAACGATGCGTGCGTATTGCTCGGCAAGCCCTACGTCTGGGGCTCCATCTACCGCTTCGATGGTCAGGCCAGCGTGTTCTGGGCCGAGCACGGGCCGTGCTACCGCTGCCTGTACCCCGAGCCGCCCCCGCCGGGCATGGTCCCGAGTTGCGCCGAGGGCGGCGTCCTCGGCGTGCTGTGCGCCTCGATCGGGGCGATCCAGACCACCGAAGCGATCAAGGTGCTGACCGGGATGGGGGAGCCGCTGGTCGGCCGCCTCATGGTGTACGACGCCCTGGAAATGACCTACCGCACGATCAAGGTGCGCAAGGATCCCGAATGCCCCGTCTGCGGGAAGAACCCGACGATCACCGAGCTGATCGACTACGAGGCTTTCTGCGGCGCCGTCTCCGAGGAGGCGACCGAAGCAGCCAAGGACTCCACCATCACCGCGACCGAGCTGAAGGCGATGATCGATGCGGGGAACGACCCGTACATCGTCGACGTGCGGGAACCCGCCGAATACGAGATCGTGCGCATCCCCGGCTCGCATCTGATCCCCAAGGGCGAGATCGTGGACGGCTCCGCGCTGGCGTTGCTGCCCATCAACCGGCAGATCGTCCTGCACTGCAAGAGCGGAGCGCGGTCAGCCGAGGCCCTCGCGGTGCTCAAGCAGGCCGGCTACAAAGACGCCGTGCACGTCCAGGGTGGCGTGTTGGCCTGGGCGAACCAGGTAGATCCCAGCCTGCCTACCTACTGACCGGTGGCCGCCGGCCTCCCCACCCCGTTCGCGCTGCGGGTGCTGGACGTCGTCGACCGGATCCCGCCCGGCAAGGTGATGACCTACGGCGACGTGGCTGAGTTCCTCGGGTCCGGCGCCGCGCGGGTGGTCGGCAACGTGATGAGCCAGCACGGACACGAGGTGGCCTGGTGGCGGGTGCTGCTCTCCACCGGGCACGTGGCGCCGTCGCACCCAGCTGAGGCCCTGGAACGGCTCCGCGCCGAGGGCACCCCGTTGCTGCCCGGCGGGGAGCGGGTCAATCTGGCGGTGGCCCGCTGGGACGGCCGCCCTCGTGTCGGTGGCATGTGATCTGATCGGCGCGTGCCCGTCCGCTATGTCCTGCGCCGGGATCCGGTCCTCCCCGGCTCCACCCTGGCGCTGGACCCCGATCAGGAACGCGTGGCCGCCCATCGCGGTGGCCCGCTGCTGGTGCTGGCCGGCCCCGGCACGGGCAAGACGGCCACGCTGATCGAGACGGTCGCCCGCCGGGTCGAGTCGGGCGCGGATCCGGGCTCGCTGCTGTTGTTGACCTTCAGCCGGCGGGCGGCCGGTGAGCTGCGCGAACGACTGGCTCGCCGGCTCGGGGGCAGCGCGATCGCCCCGGCGGCGTGGACCTTTCACTCGTTCTGCCTCGCCCTGCTGACCGAGGAGCGCGCCCGGACCCGCCCGGGTGTGGCGCGGCCGAGGTTGCTCAGCGGCCCCGAGCAGGAAGTCGTGATCAGGGACCTGCTCCGCGGCGACGCCGAGGACGGCCGGCCCTGGCCGCCGCCGTTGGGCGGCGTGCTGGACACCCGGGGCCTGGCGGCCGAGGTGCGCGCGCTGGTGGCCCGCGCGCAGCTCGTGGGATTGGGGCCGGCCGGCTTCGCCGCCGTCGCCGACCGGCCGGAATGGCGGGCCGTGGCCGACTTCTACGAGCGATATCTCGATGCGATCGAGGCGCAGGGCGCGCTCGACTACGCCGAACTGGTGGCGCGGGCCTCATCGTTGGCCGCCCGCCCGGCCGTGTTGACCCGGCTGCGGGCCCGTTTCGCAGCGGTCTGGGTCGATGAATATCAGGACACCGACCCGGCCCAGGAACGGCTGTTGCAGGCCCTCGCCGGGGACGGCGGTGACCTGACGGTGGTGGGCGACCCGGATCAGGCCATCTATGCCTTCCGGGGCGCGGATGTGGCCGGCATCGAGCAGTTCCCGCTGCGCTTTCGGACCCGCGCCGGGTCCCCGGCCCCGGTCATCGCCCTGCGGCACTGCCGCCGCTCGGGACCCGCCCTGGTCGCCGCCGGGCGGCGGGTCGCCGCCGCGTTCCCGCCCGCCCCCGATCCGACTCATCGCGCGCTCATCGCCCGCCCGGCGGCCGGCGGGGAAGGCGACGACCGGCTTGAGGTCTACACGTTCCCCTCGGCCGGCGCGGAGGCGGAGCACATCGCCGACCTGCTGCGCCGAGCCCACCTCGACGACGGGGTGCCCTGGTCGCAGATGGCCGTGCTGGTCCGGTCGGGGACCACCATGATCCCGTACCTGCGCCGCGTCCTGGGCGGGCTGGGCGTCCCGGTCGAGGTGGCCGGCGATGAGCTTCCGCTCGGCGCGGAAGCCGCCGTCGCCCCGTTGCTGCTGGCGTTGCGCTGCGCCAGCGATCCGGCCCAGCTGACCGCCGACCGGGTCCGGGCCTTGCTCACCTCACCGCTCGTCGGCGCGGACGCCGCCGACCTGCGGCGACTCGGGCGGGCCTTGCGGGCCAACGCCAGGGCACGTCACCCGGACCGACCCCCGCCGGCCTCGGCCGAGTTGGTCCGCCGCGCGATCGGCGAACCGGCCCTCCTGCAGCCCCTCAGCGAGCGGGATGCGGCCGCGGCGCGCCGACTCGTCCGCCTGCTCGCCGCCGCCGCGGGCACGTTGCGCAGCGGGGGTTCGCCGGCCGAGGCGCTGTGGGCGGTGTGGGAGGGGTGCTCGTGGCGGCAACGGCTCGCCGACCTCGCGGGCGGCCGGGGCCGGGAGGCCCGCGCCGCGGATCGCGACCTGGACGCGATCGTCGCCCTGTTCGACGCGGTCGGCAGGACACTCGAGCAGCGGCCCGGGGTGGGCGTGCGGGGGCTGCTGGAGACGCTGGAGGCGCAGCAGATCCCCGCCGCCGGCCAGGACGAGCGGGTGCTCCCCCGCGAGGGAGTCCGGCTGCTCACGGCGCATCGCAGCAAGGGGCTGGAATGGCGGCTGGTCGTCGTCTGCGGCGTGCAGGAGGGATCCTGGCCGGACCTGCGCCCGCGGGGGTCGCTGCTTTCCCCCGACGCGCTGGGACCCAGCGGGGCGCAGCCCGCACCGACCGTGACCCGCCTGCTGGCGGACGAGCGTCGGCTGTTCTACGTGGCCTGCACCCGGGCCCGGGAACGGCTGGTGGTGACCGCCGTCGGCACCGCCGCCGACGACGGGGAGCGTCCCTCCCGGTTCCTCACCGACCTGGTTGAGGAGCCGGTCGCGATCACCCGGCGGCCGCTCCGGCCGCGCACCCTGGCCGGGATCGTCGCCGGGCTGCGGCACGAGGCGGTCGACCCGGCCGCGGCGCCGGCCGCCCGCACGGCGGCCGCGGCGCGCCTGGCGCAGCTCGCTGCGGCCACCGACCAGACCGGCCGACCGTTGGTCGCCGCCGCCGACCCGGACCGCTGGTGGGGGCTGCTCGCGCGGACCGAGGGCCGCGGCTACGACCAGGCCGCGCCGCTGCCGCTGTCCGCGTCCACCGTCACCGGACTGGGGGACTGCCCGCTGCGCTGGTATCTCGGCCACGAGGTACGCGCCGACAGTGCCGCGACGACCGCGCTGGGATTCGGCAAGGTCATCCACGCCGTCGCGGACCTGATCGCTCGGGGCGCGCTCCCGCCGGACCCCGCGGTGCTCGGCGCCGCGCTGGATCGCGTCTGGCCGGCGCTGGGCTACGACGCGCCGTGGCACGGTGCCTACGAACGCGACCAGGCCCAGCAGGCGCTCGCCCGGCTGGCCCGCCACGTCGCGGGCGTGCGGGATCGGGAGCTGGTCGGCAGCGAGGCGGCCTTCGACGTGATCGTCGAGCTGGCCAGCGGGCCGGTCCAGCTGCGCGGCCGGATCGACCGCGTGGAGGTGCAGGCTGACTCGACGGTGGTCGTCGTGGACCTCAAAACCGGAAAGCGCTCGCCGTCCCGGACCGAACTCAGCCAGCATCCGCAGTTGGCGCTTTACCAGTACGTGGTGGAGAGCGGCGCGCTGGAGGGTGTCCCGGCTGGTACCCGCTCGGGCGGGGGCGAGCTGTGGCAACTCCGCTTCGACGGGCCGCCCGCCGGGGATGGATTCGCCCCGAAGGTGCAGGCCCAGCCGCCGCCCGGAGATCATCGTGAGCTGCTCGATGCGTTGGACGCGGCCCGCCGGCAGGTCGTCGAGGAGCGGTTCCCCGCGACCCCGGGCCGGGCGTGCGGCAACTGCGCCTTCCGGATCTGCTGCCCGGCTCAGCACGAGGGTCGCGGGGTCGTCGCGTGAACGTCGACCAGATCGGCGCCGAGCTCGGCGTCGCGTTCCATCCTCAGCAACGGGCCGCGATCAGCGCGCCGCCGAACGCACCGGTGCAGATCGTCGCGGGCGCCGGCGCCGGCAAGACCACCGTGATGGCCGCCCGGGTGCTGTGGCTGGTGGCCGGCGGTCAGCTGCGCCCCGATCAGGTGCTGGGTTTGACGTTCACCAACAAGGCCGCGGCGGGCCTCGCGGCGAAGATCCGCGGCGGGTTGACCCGGCTGGGACTGGACAGCGCCGAGGCCGGGGAGGCCACGGTCAGCACCTACCACGCGTACGCCGGCCGGCTGGTCCGCGAGCACGGCCTGCGGGTCGGCGTCGAACCGGACGCGCGGCTGCTCGCCGACGCCACCCGGTTCCAGCTCGCCGGCCAGGTGATGCGCGCCTTTCGCACGCCGCTGCCCTACTTGGACAAGGCGCCGTCCACGGTGGTGGGCGCGCTGGTCGGGATGGACGCCGCCTGCGCCGATCATCTGGTCCAGCCGGCTGAGGTCCGCGCCGCCGACCTGGCGCGGGCCGCCAAGCTGGACGAGCAGGCCGACGGGATCGGCACCCACCGCGGGGTCAAAGGCTGGCATGACGGCCTGCGGGACTGCGCCCGGGCGATGCGCGCGCGGGCCGAGTTGTGCCTGCTGGTGGAGGCCTACCGCGAGGCGAAGCGGGAGCGGGGACTGGCCGATTTCGCCGACCACATCGCGACGGCTGTCGCGATCGCGCAACGCTGTCCGGAGGTCGCGGGCGCCGAGCGCCTGCGCTACCCGGCCGTCCTGCTCGATGAATACCAGGACACGTCGGTGGCGCAGCGGCTGCTGCTCACCGCGCTGTTCGGGGCCGGCCATCCGGTGACGGCGGTGGGCGACCCCTGTCAGGCGATCTACGGGTGGCGCGGGGCGTCGGTGCACAACCTGGTGGCCTTCCCTAGCCACTTCCCGCGGGCCGACGGGCAACCCGCCGCCACCCTGCCGCTGTCGGTCAGCCAGCGCAACGGCGGCCGGCTGCTGATCGTGGCCAACAAGCTGTCCGCCGATCTGCGCCGGCGGCACGCCGTCGCGGAGCTGTCCGCGCCGCCCGCCCGCGCCGACATCGGGCAGGTCGTGGTGTCCCGGCACGAGCGATTCACCGACGAACTGGCCTGGCTGGCCCACGAGATTCGGGCCGAACTGGACCGGCCGGACGACCCGACCCCGCCGGGGGAGGTGGCAGTGCTGCTGCGGGCCTGGAAACACGCCGGTGCGGTCCACGCCGCGCTGACCGCGGCCGGCATCCCGGTGGAGGTGGTCGGCCTCGGCGGTTTGTTGGCGCTGCCCGAGGTCGCAGATCTGGTGGCCATGCTGGAGGTGCTCGACGACCCGACCGCGAACGCCGCGCTGGTGCGCCTTTTGGCCGGTCCGCGCTGGATGCTCGACCCGAGGGACCTGCGGGCGCTCGGCAGCTACGCGCGCCGCCTGGCCGGCGTCCCCTCCGATGGGGTCGGCCGCGATCCGCTGGAGGAGGCGAGCGCCGGCACCGATCCGTGCGATGTCATCGCGCTGTCCGACGCGTTGGACGAGCTCGCCGCGGCCTCGCCGGCGGCGGCCGGCCGGCCCCGCGCGGACGGGCTGTCCGAGCAGGGCACCCGGCGCGCGGCCGCGTTCGGTCGCGAGCTTCGGCTGCTGCGCCGGCGAGTCGGCGAGCCGTTGCTGGACCTGATAGCGCGGGTGCTGGCGGCCACCGGACTCGAGGTGGAGGTCGCGGCCAGCCCGGACGCGGTGGACGCCCGCCGGCGGGAATCGTTGGCCGCGTTCGTGGACGTCGCCGCCGGCTACACCGCCGTCGACGGGGACGCCTCGCTGCACGGCTTCCTGGCCTACCTGCGGGCCGCCGATGACTACGACCGCGGCTTCGACGCGGCGCTCCCTTCCGGCGGTGAGGCCGTGCAGGTGCTGACGGTGCACAAGGCGAAGGGCCTGGAATGGGACGTGGTCGCATTGCCGGACCTGACGGCGACCGTGTTTCCCAGTACGCAGGACAAGGGGCAGTGGCCCACCTCATTCGCCGTGCTTCCCGCGGAGCATCGGCAGGACGCCGACAGCCTGCCGCCCGAACCGGATTGGGCGGCCAAGGGCGGTCTCGCCGCCTTCCGGGACGGCTGCCGGGCCCAGCAACGGCTCGAGGAGGACCGGCTCGGGTACGTCGCCGTCACTCGGGCCCGGCGGCTGGTCCTTGCCAGCAGTCACCTGTGGGGTCCGACGCAGGCCAAGCCGCGGCAGCCCTCCGATTACCTGCGGGCGCTCAAGGAGCACGCCGAGGCCGGTCACGGCCGGGTCGCGCAGTGGATCGAGGACCCCGCCGAGGAACGGAACCCCTATCTCGTCGGTCTTGCCTTCCCCTGGCCGGCCCCGCTGGATGAGGATGCCGGCGCCCGCCGAACGGCCGCCGCGCAGGCCGTCCGATCGTTCCTCGCCGACCCTGCCGCCGCCGTCGCAGCCAGCGACCGGGCCCTGGCCGGCGCCGACCGGGCCCGCTTCGCCGGTTACGACGCCGAGATCGCGGCCCTGCTGGCCGAGGCGCGGGAGGCCCGCAGCACGGTGATCCAGGTACCGCTGCCCGCGGCGCTGACCGCCTCCCAGGTGCTGCGGCTGGCCGGCGAACCAGACGCGCTGGCCCGCGACCTGGTGCGGCCGTTGCCCCGCCAGCCGCTGCCGGCCGCCGGCCGGGGCACCGCGTTCCACGCCTGGGTGGAGCAGCGCTTCGCCTTGACGCCGCTGCTGGAGCCCGATCAGCTCGAAGGCGCCGCCGACGCCGCGCTGGATGACGCCGAGTTGGCGGAGCTGCAACGGGCCTTCCTCGCCTCGCCGTGGTCGGACCGCCGCCCGCACGCGGTAGAACAGCCGTTCACGATCGTGCTCGGCGGTCGGGTGATCCGCGGTCAAATCGATGCCGTATACGCCGTGCCCGCGGCGGCCGTCGACGGCTGCCGTTGGCATCTGCTGGACTGGAAGACCGGGCGGCGGCCGGCCGATCCGCTGCAGCTCGGCATCTACCGGGCCGCGTGGGCGCAGCTGGCCGGCTGCCCCGAAAGCCAGGTGCGGGCCAGCTTCTTGGAGGTGCGCACCGGCCAGCTGCGCACGCCAGCGGACCTGCCCACCACCGAGGACCTGGCGGCGCTGCTGGCATGAGCCCGGCCCGCCGCAGGGTTCAGCGCAGCACGGTCTCCCGCTCGGCCAGGTCGACCAGCAGCGCGCGGTGATCGGAGAAGGGCATCGGTACGGCCCGGCCCCCCAGCACGGCCGGCGGCCCACCGTCGGCCAGGATGTGATCAAGCTGCACCCACGGCGCCTCCGCCGGGTAGGTCTTCGCCGCGATCAGCGGGGTCCAGCGGCTGGTGAGCCTCGGGATGCCGGCCGGCAGGTTCAGGTCCCCCAGCAGGATCCGCGGTGCGGGCAGCCGGGATAAGAAGCGCACCAGGCGCCGCAGCTGCCGCACATTCCACCCGGGGACGAACGACAGGTGCGTGGTGGCCACCGTCAGCGGTCCGGCCGGCGTGTCGAGTACCGCCGCGAGCCCCACCCGGGGCTCGTCGGCCAGCAGCATCACCCGCCGGCCGCCTCCCGGCACCAGCACCGGGGAGCGCACCGGCGCCGCCGCCAGGCGCAGGGGATGCCAGGACCGGACCGGGAGCCGGGACACCAGCGCCACCCCGTACATCGGCTGGACCGAGCCGGCCCGGTCCCCGTCGTGCGCCGCGCGCCACTGTCCACCTGGGGTCCCGACGATGGCCGGCTCGAACCGGCAGTCGACGGCGCCGACCGCTCCGGCCACCAGCGCCGTCAGGTCCAGGCCGCCGGAACGGTCCTGCCCGCGGTCCACCTCTTGCAACCCCAGCACGTCCGCCTCGAGCGCGGCGAGGGCAGCGCCGAGCCGGCCGCCGTCGACCAGGCCGTCGGTCAGCGACCGTCCATGCAGCAGGTTGACCGAGGCAAGGCGCACCCGCGGGACGCTACCGGCGGCCGAACCGGGCGTCCCCGCCCGGGGGCGGCGGGGAAGCGGCTAGGTTGGCGGTCGTGCCTGCCCGCGCGCTGACCGCCGCCCCGCCCCTGACCCGGATCAGCCTCGGCAATGGACTTCGGGTCGTGATCGCCCCGGACGCGAGCGCACCGGTGGTGGGCGTCGCGGTCTACTACGACGTCGGATTCCGGTCCGAACCGGAGGGGCGCACCGGCTTTGCCCACCTGTTCGAGCACATGATGTTCCAGGGGTCCGCGCGGGTCGCGAAGATGGAGCATCCCCGGCTGGTGCAGGGCGCCGGCGGCAGCATGAACGGTTCCACCCACCCGGATTTCACCAACTATTACCAGGCCGTCCCGAGCAACGCGTTGGATCTGACGCTGTGGCTGGAGGCGGACCGCATGCGCAGTCCGGCGCTGACCGCGGAGAACCTGACCAATCAGATCGCGGTCGTGCAAAACGAGATTCGGGTCAACGTGTTGAACCGGCCCTACGGCGGGTTTCCCTGGATCTGGCTGCCGCCCGTCGCGTTCGACTCCTTCCCCAACGCGCACAACGGCTACGGGGATTTCACCGAGCTGCAGGCCTCCAGCGTGGAGGACACCCGCGATTTCTTCCGGCGTTTCTACGCGCCCGGGAACGCGGTGCTGGCGATCGCCGGTGACTGCGATCCGGATCAGACCGTGGCCCTGGTGCACCGGCATTTCGCGGACATCCCGGCCCGGCGCACCCCGAAGCGGCCGAGCTTCTCCGAGCCCCCGCTGCGGGCGGAACGCCGGGCCGAGCGCACGGATGCGATGGCCACCGCGCCGGCCGCGGCGCTGGGTTGGCGGGCCCCGCATCCCACCAAGGAACGGGACCTGCACCTGGCCACCGTCGTGCTCGCCGAGGTGCTCGCCGAGGGGGACGCCAGCCGGCTGCAGCAGCGGCTGGTGTTGAAGGACCGCATCGCGATCAGCGCGGAGGCCTACCTGGGTACCTTCGGTGACCCGTTCGAGCAGCGTGACCCGGCGCTGTTCACCGTCACCGCGGTGCATCCGCTCGCGATCGACCCCGAGCTGGTCATCGCCGCGGTTCAGCAGGAGATCGACGCGATCGCCGACAACGGGGTCACCGACCGGGAGCTGGCACGGGTCCACGCCCGGCTGCGCGCCCAGCTGCTGCGGCAGTTGGATCAGGTGCTGCCCCGCACCCTGCAGCTGGCCATGTTCGAGCAGCAGCGGGGCCGCGCCGAACTGGTCTGGGAGCTGCCCGACCTCGTCGCGCAGGTCAGCGCCGAGCAGGTGCGGGCCGCCGCCGCGCGGCTCACCGCCGATGCCCGCAGCGTGCTGCTGCTCCGCGCGGGGGCGGCGGCATGAGCCCGGCCCGAACCCGCGCCGGGAAAGACCCGGTGCGGCAGGCGCTCTCGTCCCGACCCGAGTTGGGGGCGCCGGCCCGGATCAAGGCGCCGTCGGTCGCGACCCGGACGCTGCCCAACGGGCTGCGGCTCGCCGCGGTGCGCCGTCCGGGCGTCCCGCTGGTCGAGGTGCGGCTCCGGCTGCCGTTCGCCGGGACGGCACCCAGCCACCTGGCCCGGACCAGCTTGCTCACCGAGACGCTGTTCGCCGGCACCGAACGTCACGACGCGCGCAGCCTCGCCGAGATCATTCAGGCCCTGGGCGGCGCGCTGTCGGCCGGCGCGGACGCCGATCGCCTCGCCGTCACCGGTTCGGCGTTGGCCAGCAACCTGCGGCCGCTGCTCGACCTGTTGGCGCAGGTGCTCACCGGCGCCACCTACCCAGCGCAGGAGGTGGCGGGGGAGCGGGATCGGATCGCGGAGGAAATCGCGATCGCGCGCACCACGCCCAGCACGCTGGCCGGTGAGGCAGTCAGCCGGCGGATGTTCGGGGGCCACGCCTACGGGCGGGACCTACCCACCGTCGAGGAGATCAGGTCGGTCACCGCGGCGACGCTCCGGTCCCTGCATGCCCACCGCGTCGCCCCAACCGGCGCGCTGCTGGTCATGGTCGGGGACGTCGCCCCGGCCCGGGCCCTGGACGCCGCCGAAGCTGCCCTCGGCGGGTGGTCCGCGCTCGGCCGCAAGCCGGTGGAACTGCCTGCGGTGCCGGCGTTCGTGCCCGGCGGAATCGCGTTGGTCGACCGGCCCGGGTCGGTGCAGACCTCGATTCGGATCTGCGCGCCTGGCCCCCGCCGGACCGACGACGACTACGCCGCGCTGATGCTGGCGAACACCGTGTTCGCCGGGTACTTCTCCTCCCGGCTGGTGGCCAACATTCGCGAGGACAAGGGCTACACCTACTCCCCGCACGCCGGGGTGTCCCACGCCCGGCTGGCCAGCATGCTGACGGTGGACGCTGACGTCGCCACCGACGTGACCGCGCCCGCGTTGGTGGAAACGCGCTATGAGATGGCGCGGGTCGCCGCGCTGCCGATCACCCAGCCGGAACTGGATGCGGCCCGCCGCTACCTGGTCGGGACGCTGGCGCTGGCCACCTCCAGCCAGGCCGGATTGGCCAGCACGTTGACCACGCTGCTCGAGGACGGGGTGGACGGCGGATGGCTCAAGACCTACCCGGCGCTGTTGGCGACGGTGGACCTGGACGCCGCCTACCGCGCGGCCCGGCGCTGGCTGGCCCCGGCCCGGACCGCGACGGTGCTGGTGGGCGACGCCAGCGTCATCGGCGAGTCGGTGCAGGCCCTGGACACCGTCACCCCGCTGATCTTGTGAGCCGCCCGGTGCTGTCCCGGGGGATCATCGACCGGCGCACGGTGGCCCGCGCCGACCCGGCGGTGCTTGATGCAGCCTGGTCCTCCGCCCGGGCCCGGGTACTGCCGATCACCCGAGAAGGCTTGGTGCCACTGCGGTTCGGGGCGTTGGCCTACCAGGCGCCGGACGTGGCGCAGCGGCCGGCGGACGCCTTCTATCTCGGCGCCGACGCCGACGCCGAATGGTTCGCGGCCGTCACCGACACGCCGCTTCGCGGCCGGCTGGCCGGGCTGCGCGACGTCGGGGCGGACCTGGACGATCGCGACGCCGGGTTGCTGGTCCACGCCGTGGCGCTGCTCAACTGGCACGCCACGCACCGGCATTGCCCGCGCTGCGGGACGCTTACCGAGGTCGGCGACGGCGGGCACGTCCGCCGCTGCCCGGTGGACGGCAGTACGCACTTCCCCCGCACCGACCCGGCGGTCATCATGCTCGTCACCGATCCAGGCGCCGGCCAGGTCTTGCTCGGGCGGCAGCCGTCCTGGCCAGCCGGCCGGTACTCCTGCCTGGCCGGATTCGCCGAGCCGGGGGAGTCGGCCGAGCAGGCGGTGGCGCGGGAAGTCGCGGAGGAGACCGGGGCGGTCGTCCACGACATTCGCTACCTGGCCAGCCAGCCCTGGCCGTTCCCGTCCTCGCTGATGCTCGGCTACCGCGCGGTGGCCGACCCGCTGGTTCCGCTGGTGATCGGGGCGGACGAACTGCAAGACGCCCGGTGGTTCACCCGCGCGCAGGTCGTCGACGCCGCCGGCCACGGCCTGCTGCTTCCGCCGCCGGTGTCGATCGCGCGGCTCTTGGTCGATGACTGGTTGGAGAACGGATGAGCGAGCTGCACTGGTCGCACGGCCGGCGGACCTGGTTCGAGGTGCACGGAGGCGATCTGGCCGGCATCCCGCTGGTGATCTGTCACGGCGGTCCGGGGATGGCGCACGACTACCTGGACGTGCTGGCGCAACTCGCCGACGAGCGGCCGGTCCTGCTCTATGACCAATTTGGCTGCGGCCGGTCGGACCATGCCCCCGACGCCGACCCGGCCAGCTGGACGGTGGACCTGTTCTTGGAGGAGCTGGTCGTGCTGGTGGAACACCTCGGGTGGTCCGAGCAGCATCACCTGCTCGGGCAATCCTGGGGCGGCATGCTGGGATTGGAGTACGCGCTCACCGCTCCGGCCGGGCTGCGTTCGCTGGTGCTGTCCAATTCACCGGCCTCGATCCGGCTGTGGCTCGCCGAGGCGAACCGGCTGCGCGCCGATCTGCCGGTGGATGTGCAGGCCACCTTGGACCGGCACGAGCGGGCCGGCAGCACGGACAGCCCGGAGTACGCGGCGGCGGTCGATGTGTTCATGCGCCGGCACGTGTGCAGGATGGAGCCCTACCCAGACGGTTTCACCCGGTCCATGGCCCAGTTCACCCAGGACCCGACGGTGTACCTGACGATGAACGGCCCGAGTGAGTTTCACATCATCGGGTCGTTGAAGGACTGGGACGTGACCGATCGGCTCGGCGAGATCGCCGTGCCCACGCTGCTGATCTCCGGTGAGTTCGACGAGGCGACGGCCGCGGTGGTGCAGCCCATTCACGACGGCATCGTCGGCAGTGAATGGAGTGTCATCCCGGGTGCCAGCCATCTGCCGTTCCAGGAGAATCCGGTGCCCTATTTCGAGGTAGTCCGCTCGTTCCTCGGCCGGCACGACCTCGAACCCCCCCGCGCCTGACGGGTAGGCACTCCTGACTGGTCGGCGTTACTGCCGCCACGCCGTCCGCGCCAGGTAGCGCTCGATGTCCGGCCAGAGCCCCGGCAGCGGGGCCAGGCCGTGGCCCGCGCCGGGCACGGTGACCAGCTGGTAGATGGCCTTGCGTTGCGCCAGCAGGCTGGCCATCCGCTGGGACTCGCCGGCGACCACCGGTTCGGTGTCGTTGGCGTAGTCGGCCAGGAACATCGGGCGGTTGCCCAAGGCGGCCAATTCGGCCGTGGGCGTGTGCGCCGCGAGGGCTGTCGTGGTCCGGCCGAGCACGTGCGACGGGTCATCGACATGGAAGTAGCCCTCCAAACAGACGACCGACCCGAACACCTGCGGGTGATGCAGCGCGATGTCGGCGGCGCCGTACCCGCCCATCGAGAAGCCGGCCAGCGTGCGCAGCGAGGAGGGCCGGGGATGGCCTTGTTCGACGGCG
>DASYGP010000063.1:0-6109 GCA_035999615.1 Mycobacteriales bacterium | reverse complement strand
TAGCCGGGAAGTTCGTTCATCACCGAGAACGGCGCCCCCCACGGGTCTTCCACGACCGCAAATCGCCCGTACGGCATGTCCTGCGGAGCCATTCTGACCTTCCCCCCGCCGGCCTCGACGGCGCGCACCGTGGCGTCGGCGGAGGCCACCGAGAAGCAGACCGCCCAGCCCTTGGCCGAGCCGGGCTGGTGGCTCCCGAATCCGCCCAGCGGGGCGGAGTCGGTGGCGAAGGTGGCGTAGCCGGACGCCCCCTCGATCTCCTCGAAGCGGAACCCGAACACGGCCGTGTAGAAGGCCTGGGCGGCGGCCGGGTCGTCGAGGGCGGCGTCGTTCCAGATCACCGAGCCGGGCTCGTTGAAGATCCGCACACCGATGTGTTCGCCGGCCTGCCACAGGCCGAACGCGTTGCCCTGCGGGTCGGCGGCGATCGCCATTCGGCCGACCGGCCCCACGTCCATCGGTGGGTAGCGCACGCTCCCGCCGGCCGCTTCCACCCGGCCGACCGCGGCGTCCACATCGTCGGTGGCGAAGTACGTCGTCCAGGTCGGCGGCATGGACGGGTCTTGCTGCGGGGCGATCCCGGCCGCCTCACGGTCCTTCGCGAAGGCGAGCAGGTAGCCGCCGAACTGCGGATCCCCGTCGCTGAACGTCCAGCCGAACACATCGGCGTAGAACGCCTTCACCGCGTCCATGTTGCCGGCGCTGTAATCGACCCAGCAGGGGGTTCCGTTCGGCCACGCCGTGTCACGAGTGGGCATGATTCCTCCTTCTAGATAGCCGGAATCCGACCCTCCCACCCCCCTCCGACAGTTTCTAGACCCCGCCCCCACCCGGCCCGACCCGACCGGCTGACGCCGCCAGCCGCCGGTCAGCCGAAACCGACAAATCAAGGCTTGGTACGGCTTCCCCCGCCACCGTTTCCCCCGCCGGCGCGCGCAACTCATCGATCCGAACCAGCGCGACCCCGGCGATGATGAACACGCCGCCGAAGATCTGCACCCCGCGCGGCAGCTGGCCCAGGAACAGCCACGCGAACACGACGGCGAACAAAACTTCGGTGAGCCCGACGAAGGAGGCGACCTTGGCCCCGAGCAGCCGGGCCGCGTCGATGCCGGTGGCGTAGGCGAGGACAGCGGCGAGCAGGGACAGCCCGAGAACGGGTACCAGCCAGCTCATCTGATGGTGCAGGAACCGCACGTCGCCCGCGGAAGCGTGCACCGGGAACGCGCCGGCCAGGTCCAGCGCGAGCAGTCCCAGGCCGCCGACGACCATCCCGGCCCAGGCCATCGCGATCGGCGGGAGCGCCTCGTCGTCGTGGGCCGACAGGACGAAGTAGACGGCCAGGCCGACGGCCGCGCCGAGGCCCCACAGCACGCCGATCGGGTCGAGATGGTGACTGCCGGTGACGTCGAGGACGAGCGCCAGCCCCACCACCGATACCGCCGCGCCGATGGTGGTCAACCGGCGGGGACGGTGCCCGTGCCGGAGCCACAGCCAGCCGACGACCAGCAGCACGCCGAGGTATTCGAGCAGCAGCGCGACGCCGACCGACAGGTGTGAGAGCGCGTTGAAGAAGCACAGTTGCGCGCCGGCGACGGCAAACAGCCCGTACACCAGCGTGTTACGCGCGGTGGAGACCAGCAGTGCCCACCGGCCGCGAAGCACGAAGAGGGCCGGCACGGTGAGCACGACGGCGGCGATCACGATGCGGGCGGTGACCGCTGCGGCGGGCGACCAGCCGGCGTTGATCAGCGAGGTGGCGAAGGAACCCGAGGTGCCGAAGGTGGCCGCGGAGAGCACCGCGAGCCCCAAGCCTGCCCCGCGCCTGCGTGTCGTATCCACGCCTCCACCTCCCCATCCATCCTCGTGTAAGAGGTAAAAGACCTCTATGCTGGTGACAACAGCCCGCACGCTAGCCCGGCGGCCAGTAAGGAGTCAAGGTGGTTTTTGCTCATGACACCGAGGTCGCGTTGGCGGCCGCCGCCGACCTGGTCAACACCGCCCGGGGCGAGGTGGACACCCTGGCCACCAACAAAGACCTCAATGCGTTTGTACGGGAGTGGGGTTGGACCGGTTCCCGCACCGGTGACGCTGCCGAACTCGCGGCGGTGCAGGCACTTCGACCCACGCTGGCCCTGCTCTGGGAAGCGGATGAGCATGCCGCGGTAGCGATCGTGAACGGGCTGCTGCGCGAGGCGCATGCGTTGCCGCAGCTGGTCAAACACGACGGGTGGGACTACCACGTGCATGCCACCTCGCCGGAGGCGCCGCTGGCCGAACGGATGGCGGTCGAGGCGGCGATGGCGGTGATCGATGTGCTCCGTACCAATCAATGGTGGCGACTGCAGATGTGCGCCGGAGCCGATTGCGCGGACGTATTCGTCGACCTGTCCAAGAACCGGTCCCGCCGCTTCTGCTCGACCACCTGCAGCAACCGCGCCAACGTCGCGGCCTATCGGGCCCGGCGCCGGTGACACCCGAAGGCGGTCCCATGGTGCGGCTTCGCGATGTGCAGCTCGGCGACGTGGAGACCTACGTCAGGATGCGCTGCGACCCGGTCATGATGGCCGAGCTGGGCGGCCCGCTACCCCGCGCGGGCATCGAGGACAAGGTCCGCCGCGACGTCGAGTCCACCGCCTCGGGCGAGACGTGGATCGAGATGATCCTGCCCAGCCAGGCTGACCTGTCCCTGGTCGCGGGCAGCGTGGTGCTCTGGTCGCACGAGCACGACGGCGTACAGATCTCGGAGATCGGGTGGATGGTGCTGCCCGAGTTTCAGGGCCGCGGCCTGGGCACGGCGGCGGTCCGCGCCCTGCTGGCCCGGGCCGGCGCCGAGGACCGGTGGGGACCGAGCCACGCCTTCCCCGGGGTGCACAACGCCCCGTCCAACGGGATCTGCCGGACGCTGGGCTTCACCCTGCTCGGCGCCGAGCAGGTGATCGCCTTCGGCGACCGCCCGCTGCCGGCCAATCACTGGCGCCTCGATCCCCATGGCCTCGATCCCCATGGCCTCGATCCCGACCGCCAGCCCCATCACGCAGAGTGATATTTGTCACACGATGTGCTATCATGTGCCCGGTTGCGCGGCGGAGTTGTCGGACAGCCGGGCGTTGCCGTGGGCGGCGTCGGCTCGCTCCCCCAGGCCCGATCCCCCCCAGAGCTCGTGCAACCCGGAAAGCAGACCCGCGCCATGCGTGTTGCCGCTCTTCGCCTGCCCACCCCCCGGCTGATCGCGCTCCTGCCGCCGGCAACCTTGCTGGCCGCGGCCGGCCTGTTCGTGTCCGTCCTCGGCGCCGCCCCTGCGGACGCCGCGCAAGCGCCAGTCGGGCTGGGCACCGCCACCAGTTTCGCGGTCCTGGCCGGGTCGACCGTCACGAACACCGGCCCGTCGACGATCAGCGGGGACCTCGGGGTGAGCCCGGGCACCGCGGTTACCGGCTTCCCGCCGGGAACGGTGAACAACGGGACCATCCATGCCGCTGATTCGGTCGCGGCGCAGGCCCAGCGGGATGTGACCACTGCCTACAACGATGCCGCGGGTCGCTCCCGCTCGGCGACGATCACTGCGGATCTCGGCGGCCAAATGCTGGTGCCGGGTGTGTACGCCGGCGGTGCGCTCGGGCTCACCGGCACGGTGACGCTGAACGCGCAGGGCAACCCGAACGCCGTGTTCGTGTTCCAGGCCGCCAGCACGCTGATCACCGCGACCAGCAGCTCGGTGGCGCTGATCGGCGGCGCCGATGCCTGCCACGTGTTCTGGCAGGTGGGCAGCTCGGCGACGCTTGGCACCAACTCGGTGTTTGTGGGCAGCGTGCTGGCCCAGACCGCCGTCACCGCCGATACGGGTGCGACGGTCGTCGGCCGGCTGCTGGCCCGAACCGCCGCGGTCACCCTCGACACCAACACCATCAGCAAGCCGGCCTGCGCCGCGGTGATCACCCCGACCGCCACCCCGGTCCCCACGTCCACGCCGTCGGCCAGCCGTACCCCCACCGCCACGCCATCGGCGACCCGGACGGTCGGTCCGACCGGGACGCCAACCTCCACGCCCCCGGCCAGCACCCCCGCCGGAGGGGCCTCGCCCGGCGGCGGAGCGTCCGGTAGCGGCGGAGGCGCCACTGGCCCGGCCGGCGTCGGCGGCGGCAGCGGCGGCCTGGGCGGCAACGGGGGCTTGGCCGGGAGCGGCGGCGGCAGCATCGCCACCGATACGGCACTCACCAACGGCCGCCTGCCCTTCACCGGCGCCCCCATCTCCACGATGGTGATCGCCGGATTGCTGGCGATCGCGGGCGGCGGAGTGCTCCTCCTGACGATGCGACGCACCGGCGGTTCGGTGCACCGGCCGCGGGCAAGCGCTGGACGGCACCGCCGCTAGTCTCGCGGCGCCAAAGCGGGGCGCCGCGCCATGCGCGGCCAGCTTGATCAGCGCAGGCGCGAGCCGGTGTGATGGTCCACGGCCTGGCAGATCAGGTTCACCACGTGCGGATCGTCCACGACGTAGAACCGGCGTCCGCCGCGGCCGTGGGCCGTGATGAGCCCGGCGCGATGCAGTTCGGTCAGGTGTTGGCTGACCGCAAGCAGGCTTTCCCCGGTGCGTTCGGCGAGGCGGCGGACATCGCGTTCGCCGCGGGCCAGCAGCCACAGCACCTGCGTCCGGGCAGGGGTGTCCAGGACGCCGAACGTGGCCGCCGCGGCGTCGAACACCGCGGGGTCCAGCAGGCTGTCGTCGACAATCCTGCGGTGCTTTCCCCCCAATGACAGCGGGTTCTGCAGCAGGATGTGGCGGACGTCACCGAGGGTCGACTTCACCGCGGTAGATCGCACCTGAGGGCGGGCCCGCGGGATCGGCCAGGTCGACGAGCAGCGTCAACGGGATGCCCAGGTGCAGCAGGCGCATCACCGGATGCACCGCCTCGACGGGGTCTTTTTGCTGCTCCAGCGTGGACATCACAGAGTGCTTTTCGGCCCCCGGGGTGGCGGGCGGGTAGACCCAGCCGGGTGGTTTGATCACACGATCGGACGGTTTGCCCCGGACCGGGGCCAGGGCAGTGGCGGCTAGGCGGCGGGGGCGTCATGGGCGGGGATGGCCCCGATCAGCGGGGCCTCCTGCGGGATGAACGGGGAGGCTCCTAGTTCAAACCAGACGCATTTGCCGGGCTGCGCATCGACGGCGCCCCAGTGGTCGGCCAGCGAGTTCACCAGCGCGATGCCCCGGCCGCCTTCGGCCAGCAGCGTGGTCGACTCGTCCGCCGGCAGCGCCATGCCATCCGCCGCGAGCGCCAACCTGCGCAGGGTCGGGTGTTGGCGGCTGCCGTCCATGACCTCGACCCGGACGTGGGTGGCTAGGGCGCTGGCCCCCAGCCGCATGTCCCCGCCGCCGTGCAGGACGGCGTTGGTCACGATCTCCGAGGTGAGCAGGACCGCGGTGTCGGTCATCGAGGCGCTGACGCCGTGCGCGGCGCACTCGACCCGAACATGCCGCCGCGCCGTGGCGGGGGCGTTCGGGCTCGTGGCAAGCGCAACGAAGTCCATGGATAGTGGTATGCCCGAATGCGGGCGATCGAAAGATTTTTCTCGCCGCCAATCGTCACAGCGGCTCCCCGGCGCTCCGATCAACCGCGTCCACCGGGATGTTCAGGGAACGGCGCAGCCGGGTCTCCAGGCTCCGGTCAAGCGCAAGCCACATCCCCCCGAGCCGGCCCCTCAGCCGGTTCCCGGGCCGGCGTTCCAACTGGAGCCCGAGCCGCCGCACGAATCCTGGGCGCCGGTCCGGAACCAGCAGCAGCACCCGGTCGTACCCGCCGCGTGCCGCCTCCCGCTGGATCGCCCAATACGGCTCGCTCGTCTCAATGTCCCCGCTCGCCCGCAGGCCGAGTCCGCGCAGGTGCCGCAGCGAACGGCGCAGCCGGTCCCGGGCACTGTCGGCCGGGTTGTAGCCGGCCTGGGTGTAGCCGGCTTGGGGGTAGCTGGCAGAGAAGCCCGGCCGGGAGCTGCCGGCGGCGGCCAGTCCGCCGACGGCCCGGCCAAGCGGGTTGGCGAACACGATCGATTCGCGCGGCCGGTTTACCAGGGCCAGGACGTGCACGTCGATCGAGCCGGGTCCGTTCAC
>DASYGP010000052.1:0-43004 GCA_035999615.1 Mycobacteriales bacterium | reverse complement strand
GCCCCGGCCCGCTTTAGGCCCGCCGCCGCGCGCCCCGAGCCGCCCCGGCCCGCCTGCCGCCCGAGACCGCCGCCTCCGGCTGCCTCCGGGGCGCCCGACTGCTCACCCACTGCCCCCCGCTTGACGAAGACCACGAACAGGCACGCCGCGGCCGAACAGCGGGGTCGGCGGGCCCGCCCGTTACCCTGGAGGCTCATCCCCCCGCCCCTCACCGGAGGTCGTTTCCCCGTGCGCCGTACCCGGCTCGCCGCCATCCTGCTGGTTGCTCCGCTCGCTGTTACGGCCTGCGGCGGCTCGGCGTCAACGACCTCGGCGGCGGCCAGCAAGGCGGGCAACCAGGCGGGCACCAAGGCGGGCACAGCCAGCGCCACCCCCGGGGCTACCGGCACCCTGCCGAACTCGCCGGCGCCGACCGTGGACATCTATTCGCACGACCGGCAGCTCTCCCCGGCGGTCGCCGGTCAGAAGTCGCTCATTTACGTGCCGAATCACGGAGACGGCACAGTCACGGTGATCGACCCCAGCACCTACCGGGTCATCGACACCTACAAGACCGGCGGTGGGCCGCAGCACATCGTGCCGTCCTGGGACCTGCAGACGCTCTACGCCACCAATGACGAGGGTGGCAACAGCCTCACCCCGATCGATCCCCGGACCGGTAAGCGGGGCGGACCGAACATCCCGGTGGCCGACCCGTACAACATGTACTTCACGCCGGACGGCAGCAGCGCGATCGTGGTGGCCGAGGCCCAGCAGCGGCTCGATTTCCGGGACCCGCACACCTTCAAGCTGCAGTACTCCATCCCGGTGCAGTGCCCCGGGGTCGATCACATCGATTTCTCCGCGGACCTGAAGACCTTCGTGGCCACCTGCGAGTTCTCCGGGCAGCTGGTGAAGGTGGACCTGGCCTCCCGCAAGGTGGTCGGCTACCTGAAGGTCCCGGGCCAACCGCAGGACATCAAGCTGGACTCGGCCGGCAAGGTCTACTACGTCGCGGGGGAGTACGCCGGCGGCGTGGATCTGGTCAACGCCGACACCTTCACCCTGATCGGATTCCTCCCGACCGGGCCCGAGGCGCACGGGCTGTATGTCAGCCGGGACAGCCGGTTCATGTATGTGTCCAACCGAGGTGGCACGAAAGCCGACCCGACCGGCACGAACGGCTCGGTCAGCGTGATCGACCTCGCCACCCGCAAGGTCGTCGCGAACTGGCCGATCCCGGACGGCACCCCGGACATGGGCAACGTCAGCGTCGATGGCAAGGTGTTGTGGCTCTCCGGGCGGCGCTCCAACGAGGTCTACGCGATCGACACCACCACCGGCCACCTGATCAAGCGGATTCCGGTAGGGCGCGAGCCGCACGGCATGGCGGTGTGGCCGCAGCCGGGCCGGTTCAGCCTCGGCCACACCGGCATCATGCGCTGAGCCGGGCCGAGCCTCAGCCGGCAGGAGTCGCTGAACCCGGCCTCAGCCGGCAGGAGTCCAGATGTACGGCGTCGTCGTGGTGACCGTGACCAGCCCCAGCCGTTCCAGGATCGGCCGGCTGTCGTCGGAGGCGTCGATCTGCAGCCAGCGGCAGCCGCGGGCCCGGGCCCGCTGGGCCCGGTAGCCGACCAGCGCCCGGTACAGCCCGCGGCGCCGCCACGGGGCCAGCGTGGAGCCACCCCACAGCGAGGCGACCTCGCCGCCGGGCTCGAAGCGCAGCCAGCCGGCGCTGACCACCTCGCCGGCCGCCTCGGCGATCACCACCAGCAGCGCGTCGGGGTTGCGGTCGCGTTCGGCCGCCAGCGACGGCGCGAGCCAGCTGCGGTCCTCGGCCCACACCTGCTCCTCCAGCGCGGCGATCCGGGCCAGGTCGTCATCGGAGCTGACCGCGCGCACCGTGACCTCGGCCGGCAGGGTGGGCGCCGGCCCCGCCAGCACATCGTCGACCGCGCCCATGATCACGCTTTCCTGGGGCTCCGGGACGAAGCCGGCGGCGGTCAGCCGCTGGACCAGGTCGGCGGGTTCGTCGTGGCCACGCACCTTCCATTCGAAGGCGATGCCCAGCTCGGCGAAGAAGGCCACCTGGCGGGCGATCGCCTGGTCCAGCGCCGGTCCGCGCAGGCCGGCCAGGTCGCGGTAGGTGACGTAGCCGTTGTGGCCGGGGAACACGCAGCGCTGCAGGGGGCCGTCCCAGCCGACCGCGGGGGGCGTGGATTCCAGCCGGAGCTGGGCGTCGTACACCGTCAGCAGGGCGGCAGCATCGGTCACCGCCCGACCTTGACCGAACCTGCTCCCGGCGGCAACCGACTTGCGCTGCCGGGCGGCACCCAGCACAGTCGAGATACCGACGCAAGGAGTTGTGCATGAGCGCGCCGATTACCGGGTCACGCGACCGGCGCCCGGAGGACGGGCCCGCTGAGGGCTCTTACCGCCTGGAAGATCACCACGACCAGGACGGGCACGATCACGGGCATCAGCACCGGGACGTGACCGGCGGATGGCTGCGGCCGGCGGTGTTCGGCGCGATGGACGGGCTGATCACCAACGTCAGCCTGATCGCGGGCATCGGCGGCGCGGGCGCGCACCCGCACACGATCGTGCTGACCGGGATGGCGGGGCTGGTCGCCGGGGCGTTCTCGATGGCCACCGGGGAGTACACCAGCGTGCAGAGCCAGAACGAGTCGGTCCGCGCCGAGGTCGCCATCGAAAAGCTCGAACTCAAGCGGCACCCGGCGGCGGAGGTCGCCGAGCTGGCGGCCAGCTTCCGGGCCAAGGGGGTGGACGAGCCGACGGCGCGGCGGGTCGCCGAGCAGCTGTCGGTGGATCCGGAGGTCGCGCTGCGGACCCACGCCCAGGAGGAGCTCGGCGTCGATCCGCACGGGCTGCCCAGCCCCTGGACGGCGGCGGGCAGCAGCTTTCTGGCCTTCACCCTCGGCGCGGTGCTGCCGCTGCTGACCTTCCTGGTGGGCGTGAACAGCCTGCCGATCTCGTTCGGCATCGCCGCGGTCGCGCTGTTCGCGGCCGGGGTGCTGACCGCTCAGTTCACCGGGCGTCACTGGCTGTTTTCCGGTTTACGGCAGCTCGCTCTGGGCGCCCTGGCCGCGGGTGTGACGTATTGGGTGGGCCACGCCATCGGGGCGCAGGTCGCCTGAGCCGGCCGCCGGTCCCGGGGGAAACCCCGAGCCCGCCGCGTCAGGCCGGCAGCTCGTCCGCGTCGACGATCGTGTAGGAGTAGCCCTGCTCGGCGAGGAAGCGCTGCCGGTGGGCGGCGTATTCCTGGTCGAGGGTGTCCCGGGACACCACCGTGTAGAAGTGCGCGGCGTGCCCGTCCCCCTTGGGGCGGAGCACCCGGCCGAGCCGCTGGGCCTCCTCCTGCCGGGACCCGAAGGTGCCGCTGACCTGGATCGCGACCGTCGCCTCCGGCAGGTCGACGGAGAAGTTCGCGACCTTGCTGACCACCAGCAGGTTGATCTCCCCGGTGCGGAACGCCTCGTAGAGCCGTTCGCGTTCGCTGGTCCGGGTGGAACCCTGGATGATCGGCGCGTCGAGGGCCTCGCCGAGTTCCTCCAGCTGATCGAGGTACGCGCCGATGACCAGCGTCCCGTCACCCGCATGCTTATCGACCAGGCGGCGGACGACCGCCAGTTTGGTCCGGGCGGTGGCACCGACGCGATAGCGCTCCTCTGGCTCGGCCGTGGCGTAGGTCATCCGCTCGCTGTCGGTCAGCGTCACCCGCACCTCGGTGCAGGTGGCCGGCGCGATGTAACCCTGCGCCTCGATGTCCTTCCACGGGGCGTCGTAGCGCTTCGGCCCGATCAGGGAGAACACGTCGCCTTCCCGGCCGTCCTCCCGGATCAGGGTGGCGGTCAGCCCGAGGCGGCGCCGGGACTGGATGTCGGCGGTCATCCGGAACACCGGGGCCGGCAGCAGGTGCACCTCGTCGTAGACGATCAAGCCCCAGTCCCGCGCGTCGAACAGCTCCAGGTGCCGGTACTCGCCCCCGCGGCGGGAGGTCATCACCTGGTAGGTGGCGATCGTGACCGGCCGGATCTCCTTGCGTTCACCGGAGTACTCGCCGATCTCCTCCTCGGTGAGGGAGGTGCGCTTGATCAGCTCGTGCTTCCACTGCCGGACCGCGACCGTGTTCGTGACCAGGATCAGCGTCGTCGCCCCGGCCCGGGCCATCGCCGCGGCGCCGACGATGGTCTTGCCGGCGCCGCAGGGCAGCACCACCACCCCGGATCCGCCGTAGAAGAAGCCTTCCACCGCCTCGGACTGATAGGGCCGCAGCTGCCAGCCCTCGTCGGTGCGCAGGCTGATCGGGTGCGCCTCGCCATCGACGTACCCGGCCAGGTCCTCGGCCGGCCAGCCCAGCTTGAGCAGCACCTGCTTGAGCCGGCCCCGCTCGGAGGGGAACACCGCGACGGTGTCCTGGTCCAGTCGGTCCCCGAACAGCGGGGCGGCCTTCTTATTGCGCAGCACCTCGGCCAGCACGGCGCGGTCGGATGAGCGCAGCACCAGGCCGTGGACCGGATCGTTCTCCAGCGTGAGCCGGCCGTATCGATCCATCGTCTCGGCGACGTCGACCAGCAGCGCATGCGGCACCGCGTAGCGGGCGAACCGGACCAGCGCGTCGACGACCTGTTCGGCGTCGTGCCCGGCGGCGCGGGCGTTCCACAGCCCCAGCGGGGTGAGCCGGTAGGTGTGCACATGCTCGGGGGAGCGTTCGAGCTCGGCGAACGGGGCAATCGCCATCCGGGCCTCACGCGCCAGCGGGTGGTCAACCTCCAGCAGCACGGTCTTGTCGGATTGGACGATCAACGGTCCGTCGGTCACACGGTCTCCTCAACAAGGCGGCGGCAGCTCTGACAGTGTCCAACCCCGGGCGGCTCGCGGAGCTTCCGCGCGACATTCTGGGGACTCCCCGGTCCGGGAGCCAGCGCTGTGGACAACAGCATGACCGTCCGCACCGACAGACCTGACCGGCCGCACCGACAGAACTGTCCGTCCGCACCGACAGAACTGTCCGCCAGGCTCAGGCGTCGTCCGCCAGCAAGATCGCCTCGGTGATCCGGTGCAGCGCGAAGCTGCGCCGTTCCTGCGTCTTTTGGTCGTACGCGGTCAGCAGGCCGCCGCCGACCCGTTCGGGTTCGACGATCCGGCGGCTGTCCTGACCCTGCGCGTTGATGTAGCCGAGCAGCACCGGCCGGCCCTCGGACATGGCCTGCTCGAGCAGCGCCAGGGTCGCGCTGACGCCGCGGTCCCCGGCCGGCACGCCACCGAGGTGGCTGGCGGCCCGGTCGCCGGCGCGCAGGCTGGCCACGATGCGGGCCGCGGTCCGCTCATCGGGGCCGGTGTTGTCGGCGACCGGGAGGGTGAGCGAGCGGGCCGCCCGGGTGCCTTCGGCCCGGCCCAGCACCACCGTGCCGTCCGGCCGTTCCGCGACCGGGGAGTAGCCGGCGGCCCGCAGCCCGTCCACCAGCGCGGTCACGGTGGCGCTGGACACCACCACCGTGGGGGCGATCCGGCGCAGCCGCAGCGGCGCGCAGCGCCGGTCGGCGACGACCTCGGCGAGCAGCGCCTCGTCGTCGCTGCGGACGTACCCGCTGGCGCTGCCGGCCCGTAGCTGGCCGTGTCGCCGGGCAATGTCATCGATCAGGTAGGACAGGGCCTGCGGCACCGAGGGGCGGCCGATCCGGGCCAGCAGTTGATGCACGGAGGCGGCATCCCACCCGGCGTCCAGCGCCCGGCGTAGGGAGGTCTCGGAGAAGCGGTAGACCGTGGCACTGCCGGGCGACTCGACATCGGCCAGGGCCAGCACCGAACGGGCCAGTTCCGGCTCCAACGGGCCCGGCGCGATCGCGGTCAGGTCGGCCTGCAGCAGCAGATGGTCCACCGGGGCCGGCAGCGCCTTGGCCAGCGCGGCCGCCACCGGGGCCGCGGCGGCCGCCGGCTCCTGGCCGGTGAGTAGCAGCCGGGCGTATCCGGCCAGCGCCCCGCCGACGGTCAGCCCGAGCGCGGCCGCCTCAAGCATGATCTCCGCGGTCCGGTCGGCGCGCAGGAACGCGGGGCGCCGCGGCGCCAGCCAGTCCAGCCGGGCCTGCCGGCTCTCCGCGGTGGGCGCGCCGCCGGCGGGGGCGTCGGCCAGCACCCGCAGGATGGTCCGGCGCAGCTCGCGGATCGGCGGGTACCACGCGCCGCCGGACAGCGCCGCCACCGGCCGGTCCCGGTCGTCGCGCTCCCCGATGAACGTCGGGTGCACCGGCATCGCGAGCCAGCCGAGGGCCAGCGTGGCCCAGCGGTCGGGCACCGGCTGACGGGCCCACCCGTCGTAGCTGCCGGTCGGGGCGAAGCCGCCGTCCAGCGCGGTGGTCCGCCCGAGCAGGTCCGCCGCCCGCGCCGTCTCGAGCAGCAGCCCGGCGGTCCGCTCGTCCACCGCGAGGTACTTCGCCACCGCGCGCAGTTCCCGCTGCCCCAGGCCGCCGGATTTGAGCTCCGCCGGGGGGTGCGCGGACCAGTGCTCGGCGAGCCGCTCGACCAGCCGGACCGCTTCGGCGGCGGCCAACGCCCCGGCCGCGTCGACATCCCGGCGGGAGTTCCCGGCTAGCTGCAGCGGCGGCGGGGTGATCGGCACCGACGGGAGCAGCTGGGCGCCGCGCAGCACCGTGCCGACCTCCCGGGGTAGCTCGACGGTCTCCAGGTCCACCGGGATGAGCAGCCCCCGGGCCATCAGCCGGCGCACCGGCGACGGGTCGTCCGGCGCGGCGGGGATCAGCGCCCCCGCGACCCCGCCGACGCCGCCGGTCTCATCGACGCGGCGCAGGACCGCCTGCTCGGCCGGGTCGGCGGCCGCGATGGCCTGCGGCAGCGCGTGGGCGAGCCGGGCGGCGGCCTCGTCCGGATCGGCGGTACCGGGCAGGCCGTGCGCCGCCAGCATTCCCGCCACCAGGCTCCGGTCGGTCCGCCGTAGCAGCGTCTTCGCCGGCCGGCCCAGCCCGGCGGGCCGTTCCAGGACCAACGCCAGGCCGCCGACCGGGCGCAGCGCGGATTCGCCCCACACCAGCGCCAACCCGCGCAGCCGGTCGAGCGCGGCGGTGGGCACCGCGCCGATCAACCCCGCCACCGCGGCGGGGGTGACCGGCGGCTCGAGCAGCAGCACCGCCTCCAGGACGGCGAGGGTGAACTGGTCCAGCCCGTCGACCGCCCGCGCGACGTGGGTGCGTTCGGCGGCGCGGGTGGCGAGAACCGAAATGTCGGTGGGTACGGGCACCACCAGGTCGGGCCGGTCCCGGACCAGGTCGGCCAGCTCCTGGTCGGTCCAGGCGCGCAGCCACGCGGCGAGGCTGCGGGCAGCCAGCCGCCCCTCGCTGCGGTCCCGCGCGCCGGTCATCCGGATGAGGCTAGTGCGCTCTGGCGTGCCCCGTGCCGCTGGGTGCACCATCACCGGCATGCCGCCGCCGTCCTATGCCTCCGGTCCCTCCACCACGGCCCTGCTGGGGGACACGATCGGCGGCCTGCTGGCCCGGATCGCCGCCGAGTACCCGGACCGGGAGGCGCTGGTCGTCCCGCACCAGCAGCTGCGGCTGACCTTCACCGAGCTCCTCGCCCGGGCCGACGAGGTCGCCCGAGGCCTGTCCGCGGTTGGGGTCGCGCCGGGTGACCGGGTCGCGATCTGGGCCGCGAACCGGGTGGAATGGGTGCTGGTGCAATACGCGACGGCCCGGCTCGGCGCGATCCTGGTCAATGTGAATCCGGCCTACCGGGCGCACGAGCTGGGTTTCGTGCTGCGCCAGTCCGGCACGTCGGTGCTGATCTGCGAGCGGGAGCTGCGCGGCGCGGACTTCGCGGCCATGGTCGATGAGGTCCGCGCGGACTGCCCGGACCTGCGGCAGGTGGTGCTGCTGGACACCCCGGACTGGCCGCGGCTGATCGCCGGCGGGGACGGCAGCAGCGCGCTGCCGGCCGGGCTGGACCCGGACGATCCGATCAACATTCAGTACACCTCGGGGACCACGGGATTCCCGAAGGGGGCCACGCTCACCCACCACAACATCGTCAACAACGGGTATTTCACCGGCGCGCTGTGCGGCTACACGAACGCCGACCGGGTCTGCGTGCCGGTGCCGCTGTATCACTGCTTCGGGATGGTGATGGGGGTGCTCGGGGCGCACAGCCACGGTGCGGCGGTCGTGTTGCCGGCGCCGTCGTTCGACCCGGTGAGCACGCTGGCGGCGGTGGCCGCCGAACGGTGCACGTCGCTGTACGGCGTCCCGACGATGTTCATCGCGATGCTCGCGGCGCCGACCTTTGCCGGCACCGACCTGACCAGCCTGCGGACCGGCATCATGGCCGGCTCCCCGTGCCCGGTCGAGGTGATGAAACGGGTCGTCGCCGAGATGCACATGCCGGACGTGACGATCTGCTACGGCATGACCGAGACCTCCCCGGTGTCCACCCAGACCCGGGCCGACGACGACCTGGAACGGCGGGTCGCGTCGGTCGGTCGGGTGCACCCGCACGTAGAGGTGAAGGTGGTGGACCCGGCGACCGGCCGGCTGGTCGACCGCGGGCTGCCGGGCGAGCTGTGTACCCGCGGCTACAGCGTGATGCGTGGCTACTGGCGGGACCCGGACAAGACCGCGGAGGCGATCGACCCGGCCGGCTGGATGCGCACCGGGGACCTGGCGGTGATGGACGCCGACGGCTACGTCGCGATCGTGGGCCGCAGCAAGGACATGGTCATCCGCGGCGGGGAGAACATCTACCCGCGGGAGGTCGAGGAGTTCCTCTACGCCCACCCGGACATCGAGGACGTGCAGGTGATCGGCGTTCCGGACCCGAGGTACGGCGAAGAGCTAATGGCATGGGTACGGCTCCGGCCAGGTGCCCCGGACCTGACGCTCGAGGCGCTCCACGCGTACTGCGCGGGACGGCTGGCCCACTTCAAGGTGCCGCGCTACCTGCGGCTGGTGGACGCGTTCCCGATGACGGTCACCGGCAAGGTGCGCAAGGTGCAGATGCGGGCCGAGTCGGTCCAGTTGCTGGGCCTGGACGCCGACTCGACGCTGCCGACGGCCTGATCGACGTATCCTTTGGGCCGCGGGTGCGCAGCGTGCGCGCCCGCATCGGCGCAGGAGAGCAGGTCAGCGGTGCCCAGCGGCAAGGTCAAGTGGTTCGACAAGGACAAGGGATTCGGATTCGTCACCCGCGACGACGGTGGCGATGTCTTCGTGCCCAAGGGCGCGCTGCCCGCGGGCACCGAGGAGCTCAAGGCGGGCAGCCGGGTCGAGTTCGGCGTGGCCGCCGGCCGGCGTGGTGAGCAGGCCCTGTCGGTGCGGATCTTGGAGGTTCCGACCACGTTGACCGAGACCCGGGCCGCCGCGGACCGTAAATCCCCCGACGAGCTGCACAGCATGATCGAGGACATGGTCAAGGTGCTGGACGGGGTCCAGCAGGAACTGCGGCGCGGTCATCACCCGGACCGGGCCCGGTCCAAGCAGGTCGCGAAGATCGTCCACGCGGTGGCCAGCGAGCTCGAGCGCTGATCCGGCCGGGGGCGCGGGCGCGTCCCGTGCGGCCCGGCGTCAGCCGGCCGGCGGCGACGGCGCCTGGCCGGCGGCGCGCCGCAGGTGCGGCCGCCGGCGCCGGGGGACCGGAGTGCGGACCCCGAAGACGGTGGTCAGCACGGCCAGGCTCATCGCCACACTGGCCAGCACGAACCCCAGCCTGCCGGCGAACGGGATCAGCCCCACCGCGCCGCCGATGACCCAGGCCAGCTGCACCGCGGTCTCCGACCGGCCGAACGCCGATGCCCGGACGTCTTCGGCCACATCCCGCTGGATGACCGCGTCCAGGGACAGCTTCGCGGTGACGCTCGCGAGCGTGGCGACGCCGGCCAGCGCGAGGGCGGCGTAATAGGAGAAGAAGACGGCAGCCGCGATCGATGAGCCCAGCGCGAGCAGCGCGGACACAGTGATCAGCTTCTCCGGTCGGTAGTGCCCGGCGGCCCGGCCCAGCAGCAGCCCCGCCACGTTGCCCAGCGCGGACGCGCCGGCGAGCAGCCCCAACGCGAGGGTGCCCCGACCGGATTCGCGCAGGTAGAAGGCCAGGAACAGGGTGAGGAAACCGACCAGCGCCCGCATCGGCAGTACCCCACGCAGCGCGGCGGGCAGGTTGCCGAGCAGCCGGCCGGCCCGGGGGTGGCCGCCGAGCAGCGCGGCCGGCAGTCCGGCGGCGCGGTGCTCGCCCGCTCCGGCGGGGGAGTCCACGTGCGCCGGCAACCGCGCCACCAGCAGCACCGTCAGCAGGTAGCCCAGCGCGGCGACCCGCAGCAGCACCCGGTAGCCGAGCAGACTGCTGATCCCGGCCCCGATCGGCGCGGCGAGCACCGAGCCCAGCGTGGAGGCGAACTGCAGCCGCGAGTTGACGATCACCAGCGAGGTCGCCGGCGGCACGATCCGCGGCACGATCGCGCTTTTCGCGACGCCGAACCCGCGGGAGAACACCAGCGAGGCGAGCGCGATCGGATACAGCGCGATCCCGCCGCTGTGCCCGGCCAGCAGCCAGGCGAGGATCGCGCGGGCCACCAGGGTGGCGCCGAGGGCCACCCGGCGGCGCCCGACCCGGTCCAGGATCGGCCCGACCACCGGCGCGAGCAGCGCGAACGGGGCCATCGTGGTCAGCAGGTAGAGCGCCACCTGGCCGCGTGCCTGCGAGGTCGGGGCGGCGAAGAACAGCTGGCTGGCCAGCGCGATCGCCACCATCGTGTCGACGCCGGCGTTGATCACGTTCAGGTCGCAGGTGGCGCTCAGCCCGGATTCCAGCGCCCCGCCCCGGGTGCTGCGGGCGCGCAGCAACCCCCACAGGTCACGGATGAACTCCACGTCCCCAGTTTGACCTGGAACACTGACCCCTGTGCGCATCACCCACACCACCACCCCCTCCTCCCGGATCGACCCCACGCTGGCCGCGGCGGTGGATCTGGCCCGCGCCGCCGCGCAGGCCGAAGCCGGCCGGCAGGGACGGCTCGGCGATCATCTCGGCGTGCGCGGCGGTGAGGAGATCGCCGGCGCGAAGGTGGCGCAGCATGCCTTCGGCTGCCTGGAGCCGGGCTACCGCGGCTGGTACTGGGCGGTCGAAGTGGTCCGGGTGCCGCGCAGCAAGCAGGTGACGGTCAGCGAGGTGGTGCTGCTGCCCGGCGAGGAGGCCTTGCTCGCACCCGAGTGGGTGCCCTGGTCGAACCGGCTGCGGCCGGGGGATGTGGGCGTCGGCGATCTGCTGCCGACCGCCGCGGACGACGTGCGGCTGACCCTGCGCCAGGCCGACACCGACGGCTGGATCGATCAGACGCTGTGGCTGGAACTGGGGCTGGGCCGCCCGCGGGTGCTGTCCGCCGACGGCCGGGAAGTGGCCACCGAACGCTGGTACGCCGGGGACCGCGGCCCGGAGGCCGAGATCGCGAAGGCGGCCCCCAAGGCCTGCGGCAGCTGCGGGTTCTACGTCGGGCTGGTCGGCACGCTGGGCCGGGTATTCGGGGTCTGCGCCAACGAGTACGCCTCCGACGACGGCGCGGTCGTGTCCTTCGATCACGGCTGCGGCGCGCACTCCGAGGCGCTGCTGCTGCCCTCGGCGCAGCCCGCCCCGCTGCAGCTCGACGACGGTGCCGCCGAGCCGATCGGGCTGGCCGCGCACCCGCCCGGCTCGGTCGATGACGCCCCGTCCGGGGAACCCGGCGGCCACTCCTGACCGACCCCGCCGCCGCGGCCGCGCTGCGGGCCAGCGTGCTCGCCGGCTGGGCGGCCACCCCGGCCCGGTTCCGGGAGGACGCCAACGCCGAGCAGGACGCCGCCGGCGCCGGGTACGCCGACCGGCTGGTGATCGAGCTGGCCCAGAACGCCGCCGACGCCGCCGTCTCCGGCGCGGTCCCCGGCCGGCTGCTGCTGCGCTGGACCCCGGACCGGCTGATCGCCGCCAACACCGGCGCGCCGCTGACCGACGCGGGGGTGCTGGCCCTGTCCACGCTGCGCGCCTCGGCGAAACGCGGCGTGGACACCGCGGTCGTCGGGCGCTTCGGGGTCGGCTTCGCGGCGGTGCTCGCGGTCACCGACAGCCCCTCCGCCGGCTCGGCCGGCGCGCCGGGCGTGGCGTTTTCGGCGGCCCAGACGGCCGCGCTGGTGGCCGAGCTGCCGAGCGTCGCGGCCGACCTGGCCGCCCGCGGTGGGCACGTGCCGGTGCTCCGGCTGCCGTTCGGCTGCCCGCCGCTGGCCGTGCCGGCGGGCTACGACACGGTGGTGGAGCTGCCGTGGCGTGATGCCGCGGCTTCCGGGTTGGCCCGGGAGCTGCTGGCGGGCGCCGGTCCGGAGTTGCTGCTGATGCTGCCCGGGCTGGAGCAGCTGATCGTGGATGGCCCGGACGGGCGGCGGGACATGCGCTGCAGCTGGGATGCGGAGGGCGCGCTGCTTGACGGGCGCCGGTGGCTGCTGGCGGCCGCGGCCGGCCCGTTGCCGGCGGACCTGGTGGCCGGCGTGGAGTCAGCCGCGGACCGCTGGGCGGTCCGGGCGCTGGCCCCGGCGGACGGACAGCTGGCCGCCGGGGTGCTGTGGGCGCCCACGCCCACCGACGAACCGCTGTCCCTGCCGGTGCTGCTCGCGGCCTCGGTGCCGCTCGAGCCGACCCGGCGGCGGGTGGTGCGCGGCCCGCTGGCGGACTTCGTGCTGGCCCGGGCCGGCGGCGTGATCGCCGAGCTGGCCGGCCGGCTGCCCGATCCGCTGCCGCTGGTGCCGACCGGGCTGGGCGCCGGCGACGTCGACGCCGCGATCCGGCGGGCCGTGAGCGCCGCGCTGCCCGACGCGCCGGTGCTGCGCGGCCGGCGCGGCCGGGACTGCGTGCTCCTCGAGCTCGGCGCGGCCGGGGAGGCCACCGTCGCGCTGCTGGCCGAGGAGATCGACGGCCTGCTGCCCGCCGACTGGGCGGCCCCGGTCCGCGCGACGGCGCTCCGGGCCCTGGGCGTGCGCCGGTGGGGGACCGCCGACGTGGTCGAGTTCCTCGCCGGGCTGCACCGGCCGCCGCCGTTCTGGGCGCGCGCCTACGCCGCCCTGGCGCAGGCCCCCGACCGCGAGGCGCTGGCCGCCCTGCCCGTCCCGCTGGCCGATGGCCGGCTCGTCACCGGGGTCCGCGGCGCGCTGCTGCCCGGCGAGGGGCTGCCGCCGGGGCTCGCCGCCCTCCCGGTCCGGCTGGTCCATCCCGATGCGGCGCATCCGCTGCTGGCCCAGCTCGGGGCGGTGCCGGCCACCCCCGCCGGTCTGTTGGCCGACCCGGCGGTCCGCGAGGCCGTCGAGGCCAGCACCGCCGGGGAGGACACCGAGGAAGGGGACCTGGCCCTGGCCCGGGCGATCTGCACGCTGGTGCGGGCTGCCGGCGCGTCCGCCGCCGACCAGCCCTGGCTCGCGGCGCTGGCCCTGCCCACGGTCGGCGGCGGACGCGAGGCGGCCGGCGACCTGCTCTGGCCGGATGGCCCGATGGCAGCGCTGATCGACCCGGCCGCCGGCTTCGCGGTGCTCGACCCGCCGGACTGGCTGGACCGCGAGACCGCAGCCGCGCTGGGCGTGCTGGACCGGCCCGCGTTGCTGCGCCTGACCGAGGTACCGCTCGACCCGGACCGGCATGATCCGGACCGGCCGGGCCTGCTCGACCTCGACGGCGCGGAGGACTGGCTGGCCGCCTGCGCGGCGGCCGCGCGCAGCGCCCACGGCGCCAACAGCGCCCGCCCGGACGGCGACCCGGCCCGCCCGGACGGCGACCCGGCCCACCCGGATGGCGACGTCCTGCCCGACGTGGTTGCGGTCCGCGACCTGGACGCGGTCGCCGACCTGCCCGCCCTGCTGCGGCTGCTGGCCGCCGACCCGCAGCTACGGGCGGCCATCGTCGAGCCCGTACGCGTCGGCTCCGGCCACGCCCCCTCCTACACGGCGTGGTGGCTGGGCCGGCACCCCGTGCTCGATGGGGCGCTCCCTGCCGATTGCGCCCTGCCGGGCGATCCGCTGCTGGCCGGGCTGTTCCGGCCCGCGCCCGCCGGCTTCGACGGGCAGCTGCTGCGGGCGCTGGGGGTGCGCAGCGCGGCGGCCGAGCTCGTCGCCGACCCGGATGCCTGCGGCGACCTGCTGGACCGGCTGGCCGACGCCGAAGCCGCGCCGACCCGCGCCCAGTCCCGGGAGCTGTACCTGCTCGCGGCCCGGGCCTGGGCGCACCGGCTGGATCAGGCGCCCGATCCGCCGCTGGCCGTCCGGGCCGTCACCCCGGACGGGAGGCTGGCCGCCGTCCCGTCCGCGCAGGCGGTCGTCGTAGACCGTCCCGATGTGCTGCCGCTGGTTCTGGCCGCCGGGCGGGCCGTGCTGCCGGTGCCGCTGTCGGCGGCGCCGGACGTCGCGGCGCTGCTGGAGCTGGATCTCGCCGGGGAGCTGTACTGGCCGCGGCCCGGGCCGGGGGTCCGGACGCCGGTGCCGGCCGTGCTCCATGAGGCCGCCGGCGGTCCGGAGTTCTACCAGGCCGACGAGCAGCTGGGGGTGCCGTGGCGATGGGTCGACGGGGAGCTGCACGCCACCGCCGCCGGGCTGCCGGCCGGGTTGGCGTGGGCGGCCGGCGCCTGGTCGCTGCGGCACCTGCTGACCCAGCTCGCCGCAGCCCCCGCCAATGCGGTGGCGTTACGGCTCGAGGCTGACCTCGACGGCTGACGGGAGCCGGGAACGCCGGCGCAGGCAGTAGCCGATCCCGGCCAGCCCGAGGCCGAAACCCACTGCGGCCGTGGGGATCCACCACAGGTGACCGGCGCTGTTCAGCCGGTCGTGCAGCACCAGCAGGACGATCAGCGCGACCAGCCACAGCGCCGTACCCACGCTCACGACGACGATGCCGTCGGTGTCGACCGGCTCGGGGATCGGCTGCACGCCTTGCACTGTAAGGCGCCTGCCCCGAGCGGCCCGCAGCGCCCGGACTTTCTTTAGCCACACTCATGAGTTAAGCTAACGATCGTGCCGACAGTGACCGTGGCGGATGCCGCCCTCGCCAGCCAGCTGCGGATGACCGTGATGCGGCTGGCCCGGCGGCTGCGCGCGCAGCGCGTCGACACCGGGCACACGCTGAGCCAGCTGGCGGCCCTCGCGACGGTGGAGCGGCACGGGCCGATGAGCCCGGGGGAGCTCGCCGGGCACGAGAAGGTGCAGCCCCCGTCGATGACCAAGGTGGTGGCCCGGCTGGAGGAGGACGGGCTGCTGCAGCGCTCGGCGCACCCCTCCGATCGCCGCCAACACCTGCTGGCCGTCACCCGCGCCGGCCGCGACCTGCTCGCTGCCGACCGGCGCCGGCGCGACGCGTGGCTGTCCCGGCACCTGGCCGGCCTGGATGCCGACGAGCTGGCCGCGTTGGCGCAGGTCCTGCCGTTGCTGCAGGGGCTGGCCGAGTCGTGAGCCCCGCCTTCCGCAGCCTGCGGGTACGCAACTACCGGCTGTTCGCCGGCGGCCAGGTCGTCTCGCTGACCGGTACCTGGATGCAGCGCACCGCGCAGGACTGGCTGGTGCTGCAGCTGTCGCACAACTCGGGCACCGCGATCGGGATCGTCACCGCGCTGCAGTTCCTCCCGATGCTGATGTTCGGCCTCTACGGGGGCGTCATCGCCGACCGGTATGACAAGCGCCGCACGCTGATCTGGGCGCAGGCCGCGATGGGCGTGCTCGCGCTGGTGCTCGGCATCTTGACCGTGGCCGGCGCGGTCCGGCTGTGGGAGGTCGACGTGCTGGCCTTCGCGCTCGGGCTGGCGACCGTGTTCGACACCCCGGTCCGGCAGGCGTTCGTGCAAGAACTCGTCGGCCGGGAGGAGCTGCCCAACGCGATCAGCTTGAACTCGGCCACCTTCAACGCGGCCCGCGTCGTCGGGCCTGCTGTCGCCGGCCTGTTGATCCACAGCATCGACACCGGACCGGTTTTCCTGATCAACGCCGTGTCCTACCTCGCGGTGATCGCCGGGCTGCGCGCAATCCGGGTGCAGGAGCTGCATGTCACCCGGCGGCTGGTCCGGGGCAAGGGGCAGCTCAAGGAGGGGCTGGCCTATGTCCGGGGCCGCCCCGACCTGCTCGTGCCGATCGCCCTGGTCGGGGTGATCGGGATGTTCGGGCTGAACTTCCAGCTCACGACCGCGCTGATCGCGAAGATCACGTTCCACCGGGATGCCGCGTCCTACGGGCTGCTCGGGACCTGCTTCGCGTTCGGCTCGCTGGGCGGCGCGCTGGTCTCGGCCCGCAACAGTGGCGGCGGCCGGCGCCCGCGGCAGCGCACCTACCTGGTGGCCGGCACCGCTTTCGGGCTGCTGGAGGCCGTCACCGGGCTGATGCCGACGTTCCTGAGCTTCGCGTTGCTGCTGATCCCGACCGGGGCGATGGTCCTGACCTTCACCGTCAGCGCCAACTCCACCGTGCAGCTGGGGGCCGACCCGCAGATCCGTGGCCGGGTGATGGCGATCTACGTGCTGGTATTCCTCGGCGGCACCCCCGTCGGGGCGCCGCTGATCGGCTACGTGGCCGAGGTGTTCGGGCCGCGGTCCTCGCTGGTCGTCGGCGGGCTCGTGTCCGCCGCGGCGGCGCTGGCCTGCGCCGTGCTGCTGGCCGCCCGCTCCGGCCGGTTACCGCGGGCGGTGAGCTACGGCCGGCGCCGCGGTGACGCGGTCATCGCCGAGGAACCCCTGCCAGCGGAATCACTCAGCTCCGCGTCGGTGGACTGAGCCGGCGGGCTCAACAGGCAGTCACCAGGCGTAGGCCTCCGGCGCGGTGCCGCCGGGGCCGGGGAAGATCTCATCGAGCCGGTCCAGCGCCGCCTGATCCAAACGGACGTCCAGCGCGCGCAGGTTGCCGGCCAGCTGATCGCCGGTCCGCGGGCCGACGATCGGCGCGGTGACCGCCGGCTGGTGCAGCAACCAGGCCAGGCCGACGTCGGCCGGGTCGTGGCCCAACTCGGCGCAGAAGTCCTCGTACGCCTGGATCTTCTCCCGGTTCGCCGCGAGGCCTTCCTTGGCTCGGCCCGCGTCGGAGCGCCCGCCGCCGGTCTTGCGCAGGATGCCGCCGAGCAGGCCGCCGTGCAGCGGTGACCACGGGATGATGCCCAGGCCGTAGTCCTGCGCGGCCGGGAGCACCTCGAGTTCGACGGTCCGCTCCAGCAGGTTGTAGATCGACTGCTCGCTGACCAGGCCGACGGAGTGCCGGCGCCGGGCCGCCTCGTTCGCCTTGGCCAGGTGCCAGCCGGCGAAGTTGCTGCTGCCGACGTAGAGAATCTTGCCTTGCGCCTTGAGGATGTCGAAGGCCTCCCACAGCTCCTCCCAGGGGGCATCGCGATCCACGTGATGCATCTGGTACACGTCGATGTGGTCGGTCTGCAGCCGGGCCAGGCTGGCGTCGCACTGCCGGCGGATGGCCAGCGCCGACAGCTTGGTCTCATTGGGCCAGTCGCCCATCGAACCGAACAGCTTGGTGGCGATGACGGTCCGCTCCCGCCGTCCGCCGCCCTGCGCGAACCACCGGCCGACGATCTGCTCGGTGACGCCTTCACCCTTCTGCCACCCGTAAACATTCGCGGTATCGAAGAAGTTCAGCCCGGCGTCATGGGCCTGATCCATGATCGCGAAGCTGTCGATCTCGCTCGTCTGCGGCCCGAAGTTCATCGTGCCGAGGCACAGTCGGGACACCGAGAGGCCGGTTCTGCCCAGATGGGTGTATTCCACCTCGCCAGCCTAGGACAGGGCGCCGACCACGTGGTCGATGCACCCCGTCAGCGCCCGCACATCATCCGGGTCGATGGCCGGAAACATGCTGATCCGCAGCTGGTTTCGGCCGAGTTTGCGGTACGGCTCGGTGTCCACCACGCCGTTGGCGCGCAGCACCTTGGCGACCGTGGCGGCATCGACGGCCGGGTCGAAATCGATGGTGCCCACCACGGCGGATCGCTTCGCCGGGTCCTTGACATACGGCGTCGCGTAGGGGCTGGCCTCGGCCCAGGAATACAGGTGCCCGGAGGACTCCGCGGTGCGCGCGGTCATCGCGGCCAGGCCGCCGGCGCCGTTCATGAAGGCCAGCTGTACGTCGAGCAGGAACAAGGTGGCCAGCGCCGGGGTGTTGTAGGTCTGGTTCAGCCGGGAGTTGTCCAACGCGATCGGCAGCGAGTACGACGCTGGCACCCAGCGCGAAGCGGCCACCGTGCCGATCCGCTCGATCGCGGCCGGGGAGCACAGCGCCAGCCACAGTCCGCCGTCGGAGGCGAAGCACTTTTGCGGGGAGAAGTAGTAGACGTCGAATTCGGTCGCGGTCACCGGCAGGCCGCCGGCCCCCGACGTCGCGTCGACGACGGTCAGCGCCCCGCCGGCGGGTACCCGGCGGATCGGCATCGCCACGCCGGTCGACGTCTCGTTGTGGGTCAGGGCGTACACGTCGATGCCGTCTTCGACGACCGGTTCGGGGTGATCCCCAGGCTCCGCGGTGATCACGCTGGGCTGGCCCAGGAACGGCGCGGCCTTGGCGGCGGCCGCGAACTTCGAGGAGAACTCGCCGAAGGACAGGTGCTGGGAGCGGTCCTGGATCAGGCCGAACGTGGCGATGTCCCAGAACGTTGTCGCGCCGCCGTTGCCGAGCAGCACCTCATACCCGTCCGGCAGCGTGAACAGCGCGGACAGACCGGCCCGAACCGATCCGACTACGTCCTTGACCCGGGCCTGCCGGTGGGAGGTGCCGAGATAGGTCGTGCCCGTCTCGGCCAGTTCCGCCAATGCCTCCGGCCGCACCTTGGACGGTCCGGCCCCGAATCTGCCGTCGAACGGCAACAGTGGGGCCGGGATGACGATGTCGGGGGTGCTCAACGGGACTCCTCAATGCTGTCGACAGACCGGGGACCCGGGCCGACGTAACGGGACGAGGGACGGATCAGCTTGCCGAGGCGCTGCTGCTCCAGGATGTGCGCGGACCAGCCGGCGGTCCGCGCGCAGGTGAACATCGATGTGAACATGTGCGCCGGTACCTCGGCGTAATCCAGGACCACCGCGGACCAGAACTCGACGTTGGTGCGCAGCGCCCGGTCCGGGTAGCGCTCGGTCAGCTCGGCGATGGCGGCCTGCTCCAGCTGCTCGGCGACCTCATAGCGCCGGGAGCCCAGCGCCTTCGCGGTGCGCCGCAGCACCCGGGCCCGCGGGTCCTCCGCGCGGTACACCCGGTGCCCGAAACCCATCAGCCGTTCCCCCCGGTCCAGCAGGGCGCGGACGTACCCGACCGGGTCCCCGGATCGCTCGACCTCGTCGAGCATCGCCAGCACCCGGGACGGGGCGCCGCCGTGCAGCGGGCCGGACAGCGCGCCGACCGCCGATGACAGGCACGCCGCAACGTCCGCGCCGGTGGAGGCCACCACCCGGGCGGTGAACGTCGACGCGTTCATGCCGTGCTCAGCGGCGCTCACCCAGTAGGCGTCGACAGCCTGTACATGTTTCGGGTCCGGGTCGCCACGCCAGCGGATCATGAACCGTTCGGTGATGCTCCGGGCCTCATCGACCCGCTTTTGCGGCACGGCGGGCACCGACGGGCCGCGGGCAGCCTGCGCCACGTAGGACAGGGCGGTCACGCTGGCGCGGGCCAGGTCGTCCCGGGCCTGCTCCGGGGTGATGTCGATCAGCTGATGCAGTCCCCAGTGCGGCGCGAGCATCGCCAACGCGGACTGCACGTCGACCCGGATGTCCCCTGAATGCACCGGCACCGGAAACGGTTCGGCGGGCGGCAGCCCCGGCTCGAACGAGCCGTCGACGAGCAGCCCCCACACGTGCGCGAAATCCTTGATCCCGACCAGGTCCTCGATATCGACCCCGCGGTAGCGCAGCGCGTTGCCCTCCTTGTCCGGCTCGGCGATCTCGGACTCGAAGGCGACCACGCCTTCCAGACCGGGCCGGAAGTTGGGGTCGAGGCCAGCTGGTGCGCTCATCGGCGGTACTCCTTTCCCTACCCGTCATCATGGCAGCCGTGCCGCACCCGTCCGCCGCCGAGTTGTGCCGCCGCTACGCCGCCGCCGGGCTGGCGGAGCCTGACCTGGCGGCCACCTGGGTGGCCCAGCTGCAGGACTGGCTGGCACAGGCCGAGGAGGCGCAGCTGACTCAGCCGGGCGCGATGACGCTGGCCACCGTGGACGGGCAGGGGCAGCCCACCGCCCGGACGGTGCTGCTCAAGGGGCTGGACGACCGCGGGCTGATCTTTTTCACCAACCGGACCAGCCGCAAGGCGGCGGCGCTGGCGGCGGTGCCCGCGGCCGGGCTGGTGTTGCCGTGGGTACCGCTGGAACGGCAGGTGTGCATCGCCGGGCAGGTGGAGCAGGTCACCCGGGCCGAGACCGAGGCGTACGCGCGCAGCCGCCCCCGCGGCTCGCAGATCGGTGCCTGGGCCTCGCACCAGTCCCAGGTGATCTCCGGCCGGTCGGTGCTGGAGCAGCGCCGGGAGGAGCTGGAACGGCGCTTCGCCGGCGCGCCGGTGCCGGTCCCTCCGTTCTGGGGCGGTTACCGCGTCCTGCCGCTGACCGTCGAGTTCTGGCAGGGCCGGCCGGACCGGCTGCATGATCGGCTGCGGTTCCGCCGCCGCGACGGCCGCCCCGGGGCCGCCTCCGACGCCGGCTGGGTGATCGAGCGGCTGGCCCCGTGACCTCGGTGCTGCGCCGGCTGGTGATCGACACCCGGCCGTTGCGGGACTACCCGCAGTACCGCCGGCTGTGGGCCGGACAGACAATCAGCCTGCTGGGGACGCAGATCACCCTGGTGGTCGTGCCGGTGCAGGTCTACGCGCTGACTGGCAGCTCGTTTGCGGTGGGCCTGCTCGGGCTCGTGGCCCTCATCCCGCTGGTCGCGTCCGGGCTGATCGGATCGACGCTGGTCGACGCGTTCGACCGGCGGCGTTTGGCGCTAGGTACCTCGGCCGGCTTCACCCTCGCGTCGGTCGTGCTGCTGGCCCAGCAGCAGGCGCACCTGCGCCAAGTGTGGCTGCTCTACCTGGTCGTGGCGGTGCAAAGCGGCCTGGCCGGCATCGATTCCCCGGCCCGGCGCGCGTTCATCCCGCGGCTGCTGCCGGCCGATCAGGTCGCCCCCGCGAACGCGCTGTCGCAGATCTCCTACAACGTCGCGCTGACCGGCGGCCCGCTGCTCGCCGGGTTGGTGCTGGCCACCGCCGGGGTCGGGGCGGCGTATCTGCTGGACGTCGTGAGCTTCGCCGGCTCGGCCTACGCGCTGCTCCGGCTGCACCCGATGCCGCCGGGGCCTGGCGGGATGCGCCCCGGGGTCGCGGCGACCCTGGACGGCTTCCGCTTCCTGGGCACCCAGCCGGTGCTGATGATGACCTTCGGGGCCGACATCATCGCGATGATCTTCGGCATGCCGCGGGCCTTGTTCCCCGCGCTGGCCCAACAACGGTTCCACGCCGGCCCCGGCGCGGTGGGCCTGCTCTACGCGGCCGTGGCCGCGGGCGCGCTGCTCGGGGCGCTCGGCAGCGGGCCACTCGCCCGGATCCGCCGGCAGGGCCGGGCGGTGCTGCTCGCGATCGCCGGGTGGGGGCTCGCGATCATCGGCTTCGGGCTGACCGCGTCGCTCGGGCCGGCCCTGATCTTCCTGGCCCTGGCCGGCGTCGCGGACATGATCAGCGCGGTGTTCCGGAGCACGATCTTGCAGCAGGCCACCCCGGACGGCCTGCAGGGCCGGATGCAGGGGGTGTTCATTGTGGTCGTGGCCGGCGGCCCGCGGCTGGGTGACCTGGAAGCCGGCGGGGTGGCGACGCTGGCCGGGCTGGAGTTTTCGGTGGTGTCCGGCGGGCTGGCCGCGTTGGCAGGCATCGGCCTGCTTGCCGCGCTGGTTCCCTCGTTTCGCCGGTATGAGGCGCGTTCGCCGGGATGAGGCCCGCGGCTGAGCTCAGCCGCGGGCCGGAAGAACCGCCTGGGTCTGGGTCGTCTGCGCGACCAGCCGTTCGGTCTCATCGCGCAGGTCGGTCTGCACCACGATCACCGTACGGCCGGCGGACAGCGGCCGGGCCCGCGCCACGACCAGGCCGGCGCGGACCGCGCGCAGCAGGCTGGTGCTGGAGGTCAGCGTGGTCGTGCCGGCGCCGGCCGGCAGGTTGAGGAACGCGCAGACGGCGCCCACGCTGTCAGCCAGGGTCATCAACGCCCCGCCGTGCAGGACGCCTCCCGCGGTGCACCGCTGCGGATCCCAGCCGAGGGCGCCGACGACCTCGGTCGGCTCCGCCGAGCGCAGCGTCACCCCGCTGGCGACCGCGAACGGCATCATCGCCAGCAACTCGGTCAGGTCCATCTGATCCTCCCGTCCGGGCCGCAGCGGCGGCCTGTTCCCGGCGGCGGCGCCGCCGGCTCTCGTCGCGATCAGAACATCCGGCGTGGGCCGGTGTCGGCGCGGCGGTCCGGGCCGGCGCCGAGCAGCGCCTCGGCGCCCAGCACGCTGACCCCGACCGGGTGCACCAGGATGGGGCCGAGTTCCAGCCGGCGCAGGGCCGGCAGGTCATCGGCCAGGGTGCTCAGCGCGGCGGCCAGCTCGGCCAGGGCGTCGATGTCACTGGCCGGGGCCCCCTTCCAGCCCTGCAGCAGGGCCGCGCTGCGCCCCGCGGTGACCAGCTCGCGGGCCTCCGCCAGGCCCAGCGGCGCGCTGCGGTGGGTTTCGTCCAGCCCGAGCGCGGCGTTCAGCGACCCCACGATGCAGGACACAACCGGCCCGACCCGGGCGTCCTCCCGGCTACGCAGCAGGACCGGCACGCCGGCCGCCGCCTGATGCTGTACCAGCACCGGGGCGGGGCCGAACGCCTCCCGGGTCGCCCGGAATGCGGCGGCCAGGGCATGCGGGTCGTGCAGGTTCAGCGTGACCGCGCCGAGTTCGGGCCGGTGCCGCGCCGCGCGGGCCAGCGTCTTGACCACGACCGGCCAGCCGAGGCGTTCCGCGCAGCGGACCGCCGCCTGCTCGTCGCCGGCTTCCAGCGAGGCCAGGACCGGGATCTGGTAGTCCGCGAGCAGTGCCGCGACCTGCTCGCGGGCCGGCTCCCGGGCGCCCTGCCGGCCCAGCCACCGACGGGCCGCCGCCGCCCGCGCCGGGTCGCTCCCGGGGGCAGAGACCGGCTGCCGGCCGCCGCGCCAGCGCTGCCAGGCCGCCGCGGCGGACAACGCGGCGGCCGCGCTTTCCGGCCACCGGAACGCGGTCTCCGGGGCGGCCGCCGGCAGGTCGGCGCCCAAACGCAGGGTCACGGTGGGGACCGCGTCGTCCGGGACCGGCAGCTGCGGCTCGTCCGGCTCGCTGACGACCAGGCGGGCGTCGGGCCGGGCCCCGCCGGACACCGTCAGTCCGTTCGCGATCAGCGCCTGCCGGCCGAGCCGTTCCGCGGCCGACGACCCGGCGATCACCTGCACGTCGATGCCGTGCGGGGCCCCGGTGCGGGTCAGGACCCGGATCACGTCGAGGCCCTGCACGAGGCCGGCGACCCGGATCACCCCGGCCCGGCGCAGCAGCTCATCGACGAGGTCATCGCCGGTCGGCCGGACCACGACGACCGGCTTCAGCGCGCCGATCGCCGCCACCAGTCGCAGGAACTTGCGGGGGTTGCCGAAGGTTTCCAGCACCATCAGCACGGCCTGCGTCGCCGGGTCGTCGCGCCAGAACTGCAGCAGGTCGTTGCCGGACAGGTCGGCGCGGTCACCGGCATCGATGACGCTGGACACCCCGACTCCGCGCCGCCGCGCGTGCGAGAGCACCGCCCGGGCGGTGGGCGCGGACTGGCAGAACACCCCTACCGGGCCCGGTTCGGGGATGACGGGGCCGTTCCACAGCACCAGGTCGGCGGCCAGGTTCAGCACCCCCGCCGACGCGGGGCCCACCACCCGTAGGCCCTGCGCCCGGGCCAGGTCCCGCAGCCCGAGGTGGGGGCCGAGTCCGGCATCTGCGGCGATCAGCAGCGCGTGCGCGGAGAGCGCCGCGGCGTCCTGGATCAGGGTGGGCAGGAAACCGGCGCCCGCGCCGCAGGCCACGACCAGGTCGATGTCGGTGAGCTGCCGCAGCCGGGGCACGGCCGGGAGGCCGGCCAGCTCACGGCGGCGCGGGTGCACCGCCAGCAGCCGTGGCCCGCGTCCGGGGGGCGCGCCGCGGATGATGCGGCTGCCCTGCTCATCCCCGCGTGGGCTGCCGTCCAGGACAAGGGCCACCCGGTCCGGCTGCAGCAGCCGGCGGATGGACCGGGTCTCCGCGGCGTGTTCGCGGGAGCGGCCCACCTCCACCGAGGTGAGCGTTTCGCTGACCTCGAAGTTCAGCAGCGCCTCGCCCGACTCGATGGTGGAGCGGACCAGGTAGCCGGCGTCAGCGAACACGTTTAGCATCCGGCGGTTGTCGGCCAGCACCCACGCCTCGAAGGTCCGGATGCCCCGTTCCCGCGCGGCGGCGGCCAGATGCTCGAGCAGCAGTGAGCCGACGCCGCGGCCTTGCTGATCGTCGCGGATCAGGAACGCGATCTCGGCCCGGTCCGAATCCGCGTACCGCTCGGCATTCGAGACGCCGACCAGTTCGCTGCCGACGATGGCCACCAGGGAGATCCGGCCCACGTGATCGACCTCGGTGAAGTGCCGGACCTCATCGGAGCTGAGCCGCGGGTGCGGGCCGTGAAAGCGCAGGTAGAGGGTCCGGGGGGTGAGCCGGCCGAACAGTCGCCGCAGCGCGCCCGCGTCGCCCGGCAGGATCGGCCGCACGTGCGCGGTGCCCCCGTCGGACAGCAGAACGTCGGCCTCCCAATGTTCGGGATAGCCGGCCGACTGCTGATCCCCGCTCACCGCTCCACCGGTGCGTTCATCTGTCCACCAACGGGTCCAGGCCCCACAGCGGCAGCACCGCGCGCCGGGTCAGGGCAATCGCCCGGTCCAGCGGGTCGTCGGCGTCCCCCTCGCCGGCGTCCCAGCCGACGACGGTGATGTCCGCGCCGTCCCCGAGCCGGGTCGGGATGTCGGCGGGTTCAACCCCGGCGAGCCGCGCGGCCCGGGCTCGCCATCCCGCCGGCAGCTCGGTATCCCACGGGAGCAGCCCGCCGGTGACTTCGGCCAGGACCTGGGTCCACACCCGGGGCACCGCATCCGCGCTGCGGTAACCCCCGCCGCCGAGCACCAGCAGACGCCCCGAGGCGCACTCATGCGCCAGGTGATGCACCCGGGCGACGCCGGCGAGGAAACCTTCGGCGGTCAGTTCCAGGTCGGTCAGGGCGTCGGAGCGGTGCCCGTCGCATCCGCACTGCAGCACCACGACGGACGGATCTGCCGCCCGCAGCACCACCGGCAGCACCGCGTCGATGGCGCGCAGCCAACCGGCGTCTCGGGTGCCGGGCGGCAGGGCGATGTTCACCGCCGAGCCCTCCGCGATGCCGACACCGACGTCATCCCCGGCCCCGGTGCCCGGGAACAGGGTCCGGCCGTCCTGGTGGATCGACACGGTGACTACCCGCGGGTCGGCGGCGAACGCGGCCTGCACCCCGTCGCCGTGATGCCCGTCCAGATCCACGTAGCACACGCGCCCGGATCCGCCGGCCAGCAGCACCCTGATCGCGATCACGACATCGTTGTAGACGCAGAAGCCTGACGCCCACGCCCGATGCGCGTGGTGCCAGCCGCCCGCCAGGGCGACGGCGTGGGACACCTCGCCGGTGAGCAGGGCACGGGCGCCGGCGACGGAGGCGCCGACGGCAGCGGCGGCGCGGGCATGCAGCCCGGGAACGACCGGCGTGTCCGCGCCGCCGAGCCCGGCCGCGAGCAGATCTGCCGCGGTCGGCCCGCCCGCCGACCCCCGTACCGCGGTGGCGGCGCCGTCCGCTCCCCTCACCACCTCGAGGTAGCGCGCATCGTGTGCGAGTCGCAGCAGCTCATCGCCGGCCGGCTCGGCCCGCAGCGTGCGCACGCCAGGCCTATGCAGCAGGCCCAACGCTTGGCTCAACTCCATCGCCAGTTCCAGCCGGATCCCACGCAGTGGATGGCCCGGGCCCAGGTCCCAGGCCAGCTGCGCCTGCACCACCAGTGTGCCCGCCGGGTCAGCCACGGATCTGCTCGTAGCGTCGCAGCGCATCGATCCGTTCAGCTTGATGGTCGACCATCGGCGCTGGATACCCGGGCGGCCGCTCGCGGCCGGGCTGGTGCACCGCGGGACCGGCCAGACCGCGGAGCTCGGGCACCCAGCGCCGGACGTAGTCCCCGGCGGGGTCGAATCGCTGGCCCTGGGTGATGGGGTTGAACACCCGGAAGTAGGGCGCCGCGTCGGTCCCGGAACCGGCCGTCCACTGCCAGCCGTGGTTGTTGCTGGCCACGTCTGCGTCCACGAGCAGATCCATGAAGTGCCGCGCCCCCCACTGCCAGGGCAGGTGCAGGTCCTTCACCAGAAACGAGGCCACAATCATCCGCAACCGGCTGTGCATCCACCCTTCGGCGCGTAACTGACGCATCCCTGCGTCCACGATGGGGAATCCGGTTCGGCCGTGTTGCCACGCCGCGAACCGCGCCTTGTCATCGTCCCAGGGGAAGGCGGCCCAGCGAGGGTCGTAGGACTCCCACGCCGAACTCGGCTCGGCGAACAGCACGTCGGCGTAGAACTCGCGCCAGCACAGCTCGGTCCGAAACCGGTCCGGCCCGGCGCCGCGCCGATCGCCCAGATCGGCGAGCAGCGTGCGTGGATGGATGAGCCCCAGGTGCAGGTAGGCCGACATCCGCGACGTGCGGTCCAGATCGGGCCGGTCTCGGTGCACGTCGTACTCGGCAAGGTCGTGGTCGAGGAAGGCGCGCCAGCGCCGCCGGGCGGCGGCCTCGGTCGGCGTGGGCAGCGAGGTCCCCGTGGAGGGCTGCTCAGGGAGCCGGGTGCGATGCGGACCGTCGTATTCCAGCCAGCGGATCGGGCCGGCATCCGCCGCGGGCGGGCGCCAGCCGTGCGCTCGCCACGCCCGGGAGAAGGGGGTGAACACCCGATACGGGGTCCCGTCCGCCTTGCGGATTCGTCCAGGGGCGACGGCATACGCGCTTCCGGTGGCCGCCCATCCCACCCCGTGCTCGGCGAGAGCGGCGCTCACCCGCTGGTCCCGCGCGGTGCCGTAGGGCGTGAACTCGGCGCTGACGTGCACGGTGGCGGCGCCCACGTGCCGCGCCGCACCCACGATGGCCCGGGCGGGATCGCCGTGGAGCACGGCGAGGCGCCCGTCCAGCCGGTCCGAGAGGTCGGCGAGCGCCCCGGCGAGGAAGGCCCGCCGCGGGGCTCCCGCCCGCCGCCACAAGGACCTGTCCAGCACAAATACCCCGAGCACGTGATCGCTGGCTTGCGCCGCGGCGAGCAGCGCCGGGTGGTCGGTCAGCCGCAGGTCGCGGCGGAACCACACGACAGCGCTCTGCGGTACCGACATCGCTACCGACCTTAAGCGCGGCGGGGAGTGGCGTTTGGCCCCAGCCGGACGGGCGGACGGCGCTATCGTCGCCCGGCTCCGGGTCCGATGCCGGTGTGAGCACGATGTCGGTAACTCTCCGACTTTGGTAACACAGGGTGAGCGCCGATACGAAATGCGTGGTGTCGCCTTAACGGCGTACGGGCAAGGCCGCTTTCCCCCTTTATGGTGTGCCAGGAAAGATGGTCGAGCTCAGCTCGCCATTCGTGGGGTGGATGGGAGGCGGTGTCGTGTTCGGGCAGGAGTCGTCCGGCGACGCCGATCATTCGGGAGCAGGCGGAGCGGACCGGAACAGCGCCGACGTCGCCGACCGAAACGGCGCATTCGGGGCCGATCGCCTTGGAGCTGGCGGGCCGGGCCCGGTCCCGGACCTGCTCTGGGTCGAGAGTGTCAGCGAGCGCCTGCTCGGTGCCGGTGCCCCGACCCGCCCGTGGGAACAGGCCTACTTCGCCGCCGACGAGGACGTCGACGGCGCCTCGGCTGCCGCGCCCAATGCCCGGTCGATGGAACCGGCCGCCGCGGGCGCGTCATCTCGTTCGGCGACCACCGGGCATGTGCCGCCTTCGCTGGTCGGCCGCACCGCGGAGGGTCGCCCGCTGCTGGATCTGACCATCGAGGAGCAACAGCAGATCCGGGCCGCGATGGCCAGCGCGGAGAACGAGCTCTCGGCGCCGCAGAGCCTGGATGTGGCGGGTCGCGCGCTGCGCCTGGCGTTGAGCGACCCGGAGCTCCCGCTGTCCGGCGCCGTACTCAGCCTGCTGGCCGAACGGGCCTATGACCGGGCCCGCCTGCAACGCCTGCAGACCGCTGTCGACGTGCTGATCGAGCAGGTCCCCGCCGCCCAGGCCGCGTTGCTGCAGCAGCTGCTGCACGGTTCGTGAGCTAGCCCCCGGGGCGGTTCAGCCGGCGTCGGCGCCGCCAGGCCCGCCAGACCACGAACACCTCAAAGCCGTTCAGCGCGCCAAGCAACGCCAACGCCAGGGTGAGCTGCCGGCGCGCGATCACCTGCGGCAGGTCGACACGGTCGTCGTAGGGAATCCGGATTGCCGCGATGGCCCAGAGCACGATCAGCTGCACGATCTCGACGGCGGCCAGGGTGAACAGCGACACGACCGTCGCGAAGATGTCGCCTGGCCGCACCCTGCGCCACCAGGCGGCGGGGTGCTCCGGCCTGCGTGCAGCGGTCATGATGCGTCCGTCATGATGCGGCCCATGATGCGCGGTGAGCACCCCGGCGTGCCGGTACCGACCGAGCCGGTGCCGCGGCGCGACGCTCGGCAGGGGCCTCGGCCGGACCAGGCCAGCGACGATGCGCTGCCGAGCGCCTCGCGGGAGGTCCAGGTCGGCGAGACCGAGGAGGTCCGCGTCCCGATCGTGCTGGCGGGAGCCGCCGCCTGGTGTTGGCGAATCCTGGTGATTCTGGCCGCGTTCGTCGCGCTGTTCGAGTTGCTCAACCGGTTGATGTTGCTTGTCATCCCGTTGCTCACCGCCCTGTTGACGGTCGCCCTGCTGGCGCCGCTCGCCGATTTCCTGCGGAACCGCGGACTGCCCCGGGTGGCGGCGACGACACTCACGATGCTGATCGCGCTGGGCTTGCTCGGCTCGGTGGGCTTTTACGTCGTCGATCGCGCCATCGCCGACTACCCCAGCCTCGCCGATCAGGCCACGAAGGCCGTCAGCCAGGGTCAGCGGCTGCTGCAGCGCCCACCGTTTTCGGTGCAGGCCTCCTCACTGAACAACATCAGCGACACCATCAACAAACAGCTCAATGCCCATCGCGGCCAGATCGCGTCCGGCGTCATCAGCGCCGGTCGAACCGCCTTGGACTTGTTGACGGGCCTTGTGCTGTGGCTTTTCCTCACGGTGGTCCTGCTCCATGACGGGGCGCGGGTGTGGGACTGGATTGTGCGGCTATTTCCCCGGCGGGCGGAATGGCGTGTTCGCGGCGCCGGTCAGCGGGCCTGGCGCACCTTGACGGGTTACATCTCCGGCCAATTCATCGTCGCCTTGTTCCACGGAGTGGCTATCGGGCTGTCCCTCCTTGTCCTGGACTCACCTCTGGTGGCGCCGCTGGCCGTCCTGGTCTTTGTCGGGAGTTTCATCCCGATCATCGGGGCCATCGTGTTCGGCGGATTCGCGGTGCTGGTCACGCTCGTCGCGGGAGGCACCGTCAAGGCCCTGATATTGCTGACCATCCTGGTGGTGGAGAACCAGGTCGAGGGCCACGTCCTGCAGCCGTTCGTGGTCGGCCGATACGTCCGGCTTCATCCGGTGGCGATCGCGGTCGCACTGACCGCAGGCTCACTCTTGCAGGGCATCGTCGGCGCCATTTTCGCCGTACCGTTGATGGCGGCAATCAACGCGTCGGCGAAATTTCTGGCCGGCCGAGAGGACGTAGACGGGAACCCGCTGCCGCGGGCCTCCGAACCTACTGATTGAGTCCGACGATGCTTCAGGTTGCGGTGATTGGTTCCGGACCGGCAGGCGTCTACGCTGCCGCCGCCTTGACGAAGGGCGACGCGCGGGTCGACGTACTCGATCGCCTGCCCTGTCCTTTTGGTCTGGTTCGCTATGGGGTGGCGCCTGATCACCCGAAAATCAAATCGATCAGTTCAACGTTGAAACAAATGCTGGAGCACCCGGCGGTGCGCTTCCTGGGCAATGTGGAGGTGGGCACCCAGATCACCGTGGAGCAGCTGCACCGCTACTACGACGCGATCATCGTCACCAGCGGCGCGGCTATCGACCGGCACCTGGGAATTCCGGGGGAGGAGCTACCGGGGGTGGCCTCAGCCTCCGATTTCGTGGCCTGGTATTGCGGCCACCCGGATACGGCTATCGACAGATTCACCCTGGATGCCCGGAGCGTGGCCGTTGTCGGGGCCGGCAACGTCGCCATCGATGTGACTCGGATCCTGGCCAGATCCGCGGACGATCTGCGCCAGACCGATGTTCCTGCCCGGGTCCTGAGGGTGTTGGACAGCAGCTTGGTCGAAGACATCTACCTGCTGGCTCGACGCGGACCGGTACAGGCGAAGTTCACCCCCAAGGAACTTCGCGAACTTGGTGACCTGACGAATGCCGATGTCGTCGTTGATCCACGGGAGCTGGAGCTTGACGATGCGGGGCAGCGCCGGTTGGCGACCGAGCCGGCCATGCGCCGCAACCTGGAGGTGTTGCGTTCGTGGGCTGAGCGTCCACTCGCCGGCCATCCGCGCCGGATCCATCTGCGCTTTCGGCTCCGTCCGGTGGCAGTCCTCGGTGATGGAGTCACCGCCGGACTGCGACTCGAACGCACGAAAATCGACGAAAACGGCAGCGTGACCGGCACGGGTTCGACCTACGACTTGCCGGTTCAGCTGGTTTTACGGTCGGTCGGCTATCGAGGGCTGGCCGTACCCGGCCTTCCCTTTGACCAGGACGCGGGTGTTATCCCGAATGCCGCCGGGCGCGTCCTGCGCGCCGGAAAGCCAGTCGTCGGGGAGTACGTCGCCGGGTGGATAAAGCGTGGACCTACGGGGGTCATCGGGACGAATAAGCATGATGCGAACGAGACCGTGGCCGCGTTGTTCGCGGATGCGCCGTTGCTCCAGGCGGCACCGGTACGCGCCCCTGATGGCATCCTCGATTTCCTCGCGGAGCAGGGAATTGAAGTGGTGAACTGGCAGGGCTGGTGCGCGATCGAACGGGCCGAGGCCGAACTTGGTCGAGTTCAGGGGCGTTCGCAGGTTAAGATCACTGAGTGGGCAGCTCTGTTACGGGCTGCGGCTGATGGGGTACCGACAGGTTCAGGTATGTGAACAATGCGGGCGACGGCTCGAAGTCGGATACCATTTGCCACTACCTTTGATCTCTCACCAATTGCGGCAACGACGGAAGGCAAGCCAATGCAACTCACCATCGACTCCAAGGAACGCATGGAGCAGGTACTGCGGGTCGTAGGTTCCTTGTACGGAGTGGAGCTTGCGGTCCAGTCGGACGTGGCGAAGGCCGCCGTACCTGCCTCGGCTTCCGCTCGGCGCAGCAGTTCACGGCGGGTGCGAGCAGCGGCTCCGGCGGCCCGGGCGGCGCGCAGGTCGGGTCGGAGCGGCCGGGCGGCCGCCCCTGACGTCAAGGCTGTTAGGGCCTGGGCCCGGACAAACGGATTTCAGGTCAGCGACCGCGGGCGTATCCCGAACACGGTCGTGAGCGCATACCAGGAAAGCGTCAGCGCAGCCCGCTGATCGACCGATCCGGTCCCGCCGACGGCGGGACCGGATCGGCATTATTTGGCGCAGTCCCACCACAAGGTGGCTACTTCGCGTTGGCTGAACTCATAGTCGGCGGGAAGCGCGCCGTCGACATCGCGATCTCGACTTTCGGGTAAGCAAAGCCTGCGCCGAATGAAGCTGACCGTGTCTGCCCTACTGGCGGGGCGGGGCGGGCGATGCCAGGTATGCAGCCGTATCGGCAATCCGCAGTCCCGCAGCACAGCGGCCGCCAGGCTCGCGGTCGGGCCGGTCGGCCGTTCCAGGTCATGGAATTTCTGCCACAGCTCATTGGTGGGAACCCAGGGGTGCGCACCCGTCATCTCCAGCACCACCCGGCGCCGCGCAGCCCGCGAAAGCGCGAGCGCGAATTCGCCGAGATCCGGAATGTTGTAGGCCACGTGGTGCGCGACCACGATGTCGGCCATTCCCGCCGCCCCAGCCACCGCTGGCCAGGTGCCGAGTACTTCGTGGTGGTCCACCCCGCCCAGGTGCGCCGCGCGGGCGAACGAGGCCAGCATTTCCGGCAAGCTATCCACGCCGATCACCCGTCCCGCCGGCGGGACGAGCGCCAGACTCGCGCGCCCACCACCGCAGCCGACGTCAAGAACGGTGCCATTGTTCGGCAGCATCTCGAGCGCGCGATCTCGTGAAGCGCTAACCAGTGGTTCGGGATCGGCGCGGAACATGCCTACCGGAAAGCCGTACGGCGACTCGGGCGCCTTGGCCAAAATGGACTCGGGAATCTGCCAGGCGGCGAGCTCGGCACGCCACCGGGCAGCCGGGGTGGGTTCGTGCTCGCAGATCGATTCCATGGCAGCCAATCATCGTCACCAGACGTGTCTGCTGACTACCCGCGGCGGTCGCTATCGGCCACCTGGAGGCGGGCCCCATTCGTGATCATGCAACTTCGGTCGCTGTCCGGCCGAAATCGCGACCACTTTTGCATGATCACCATGGCCGACGTCAGGCTGTCACCGGTCTCGCAACACTCTGCAACCATGGCCGGGGAAGGCCCCCGCATTCACCGCGGGAACCCGCCCCGCCGCAAAAGCCGCCGCCGCTGGGGCGGCTCACACGTCTTCTCCCAGCTGCCGAAGCGCGGCCCGGACCTGGGCCACCAACGCGGCGGGGTCGCGCAGGTCGGCCCAGGTGAGTCGAAGGACCGCCATTCCCGGCAGCTGGGAAAGCGCGTTGAACCGACGCCGATCGGCGACGAAATGGTCCGCCTCGTCGTGCCGCCGTCCTTCGAACTCGATGATGAGTTTGCCCCGGACCAGCAGGTCAACCACATAGCGCCCGCCCACAAACGCCACCTGTGTCCGCACCGGGCCAAGCCCGGCATCGAGCAGATAAAGGCGGGTGAGGGACTCTCCCGGGGAGGCCGCGCCGGCATCGGCGAGAGCGATCACCTCCCGGGCCTGCCGTACGCCACGTCCTCCGGGTACCGCCCTCAGCCCTGAGCCCAGCAATTCCGGTCCCACCAAATGGGCGTGCAGCAGGGCATCGACGGCCGCAACGGCCCAGGGACGCGGCAGGTTCCGGGCCAGGTCGATGGCGGTCCGCTGCGCGGAGGTGACGGGCAGGTGGGACACCAGGACGATGTCGCCCGCGGGCAAGGCGGCGCCCCGACACCGAAGTCCCTCGCGACGTAGGGGAACTGTGCCGTGCGGAACCACCATGGACGGGGTCGGTGTGCGCGGCCACCAGCCGCACCACACGTACGCGGCGCTCTCGTCGGCCAGCGCCGCGCCCGGTGGGAGGACGGCAGCCGCCGCCGTCAATCCCTGCCACAACGCATCGGCGCCGGGATGGGCGTAGTAATCGCGGCTCCACGGAGATTTCACATCGGCCCGGACGTAGGTGCCGCGGACCGGCCGTCGTACCCGGCCGCTCGCGGCGGCATGCCGGAGCTCGCTTCGGGAGGGGGCTGCCCCGAGGGGCAACCGAGCTGAGTGAGCCGGGCTACGCACGCCCCCCACCTTGCAGCGGCGCCACCCGCACCTGACCCGTCCCCAGCAAAGCTGTGGATGACCCGGCAAGAATTGGTGCACGGGCTGTTGACGGCGACCCTCGCTATACCTAGCATTGCGAGGTATGAGGCGCGCAACTGCTCCCGGTCAACAACTCAAGGGCCACCTGCACATGCTGCTGCTCGCGGTGCTGGAAGCAGGACCGGCGCATGGGTACGAGGTCATTGCCGCCCTGCGTGGCCGCAGCGCTGGGGAGTTCGACCTGCCGGAGGGCACCGTCTATCCGGCGCTGCACCGACTGGAAACCGACGGAGAACTCACCAGCAGCTGGTCGATCGAGGCCGGGCGGCGCCGGCGCACGTATCGGCTCACCGCAGCCGGTCATACCGTCCTGGCCGCGCAACGCAGCGAGTGGGGCCGGTTTTCGCACGCGGTTCGCTCGGTCCTGGCGGTGAGCGCATGAGCGGTGCTCGCGGTGCTCGCGGTGAGCGCGTGAGCGCGCCGGTGGTGACCCCATGATCGACGCGCCGCTCATCGACGATCCGGACCCGATCGAGGTGTACCTCGATGGTCTGCTGGCCCGGCTGCGTGGCACCGCCGGGGATGTCCGCCGGGCGCTGGCGGAATCCGAGTCCCACCTGCGTGATGCGGTTGATGATGCCGTGGCCCGCGGCGTCCTGCCGGAGCGCGCTGTCGCTGAGGCGTTGACGAATTTCGGCGGCACCCGGGAAGTGGCGCGGGCGTTCAACCGGCGCAACCAACCGCGGGCCGCGCGGGTGCTGCTACCGGGCCTCGTGCTGGAGGCCTGGGCCATGGTCGTGCTGGGACTGGCGGCCGTTGCCGTCAGCGCCCCGGTGATGTGGCTGCTCACCCAGCTGTTCGGGGTTCGCACGGTGTTCGGGGGCGGCCCGGGCGTGCACTACGACCCGGCGTCCTGCGCGCATTTCCTGGCCGTCCAACCCAGCGCCCACGGCTGCGTGCAGGCCGCGCTTTTCGAAAGTCGTGACGACGGTTACGTCCAACGGATCGCGGCGGCCATCCTCGCCCTGATCTTGTACGGGGGTCTGCTCGCGGTGCGCCGTCACCGCCGGCCACCGGTCGGCGCGCCGGTGCCGGCGTTGTTGCCCTCCACCGTGGGAGTCACGGTGTTCGGCGGCGCGAGCGTCGCGCTGATCGGCTACGGCGTAGACCGGGCCGTCCTCGGCTACGGCCAGGGGCAGTGGCTGGTTGGGGGGAGCATCGCCTTGATCGTCGCCGCGTTCTACTTGCTGCGGTTATGGCGCCAGCTCACCGGCACCTCAGCGGTCCCCGGGTAGGCCTCAGCGGTCCCGGGGTAGGCCTCAGCGGTCCCCACGCAGCAGATCATCCGAGATGATCTTGCGCTGGATCTCCGAGGTCCCTTCGAAAATCTTGGTGAGCCGGGCATCGCGCCAGTAACGCTCCACCGAGTATTCGGTGGTGTACCCGTTGCCGCCGAAGATTTGCAGGGCTTGGCTGGTCACGGTTTCCGCCATCTCGGAGGCCACCAGCTTGGCGGCCGAGGCGTCGATGTCGGCCGCCTCCCCGGCGTCGATCAGCCAGGCGGCGTGCTGCCACAGTTGCCGCGCCGCGGCCACGGCCGCCGCCATGTCGGCGAGCATGTGCCGAATGACCTGCTGATCCCCGATCGGCTGACCGAACTGCACCCGCCGCCGGCTGTAGGCGATCGCGTCCTCCAGGGCGCCGCGCGCCAGCCCGACGGCTCGCGCGGCAGTCTGCACCCGGGCGATATTCAGCCAACGCAGGCTGTCCTTGAAGCCTTGGCCCTCATCCTGGCCGGTGTCCTGCAGCGCCTCGAGCGGGAGCCGTAGGCCGTCGATCTCCAGCTGCCAGGTCGTGAGCCCGAAGTAGCCGATCTTGTCGATGGCATGGCCGGTGACACCGGCGGGAAACCGGCCGCGTTGCTTTTCCACCAGGAACAGTTCCAGCCCGTCCGACCGGCTCGCGCCGCTCGCGGCGGGGCGAGTACGGGCCAGCAGGTGCAGGAAATCCGCGGCCAACGCGTGCCCCACCCACCGCTTGGTACCGCTGATCACCCATCCCTCCCCGTCCCGCTCGGCGGAGCACGCGACGTTCGCGAGATCGGATCCGGCGTCCGGCTCGGAGAAGGCGATGGCGCCGATCCAGTCGCCCCGGGCACTGCGGCGCACCCGCTCCTCCCGCCGGGCCGGGTCGGCGCTGTCGCAGCCGGTGCCGTTGGCGCGCGCGATGATGCTGGCCACGCTCAGCCAGGCCCGGGACAGCTCCTCGGAGATCAGCGCGTACTCGAACACACCCAAGCCCAACCCGCCCTCCGCCGCCGGGATGAGCACCCCGAAATACCCGAGCTCGGCCATCCGGTCGAGCAGCGCCGACGGGATCTCCTCCCGCCGTGGGTCGAGCTCGTTGGCGACGGGCAGCACCTCGTCCATCGCGAAGCGGCGGGCGGTGTGCTGCAGCGCGAGCCGCTCTGCGGTGAGGTAGACGCTCGCGGTCGGGGCCACGGTGTAGACGCCGTCGAGGTTGTGGCGCTGCCAGCCCCTCACCGGGTGCCGGGCTCAGGTTCGGTCAGCCGCGCCTGCAGCCGGGACCGCACCTCCTGCGGGGTGTACGCCCGGCGCCGTCGCTCACCGCGCGCAATGACGACTCCGGTCGCGGTGACACCCGCGAGACCGGCCACACCAAGCACCTTCCACCAGCGCATCTGCCTAGGCTACGGACCGTGCCCCAGACGTGCATCAGCCTGGACCAAGCCGTGGACCTGACCCGCACCGGGGACGTGTGGCTGTTCCGCGGTCGTCACCTGGCCGATCGCGCCATCCGGCTGACTACCAACAGCCCGGTGAACCACGTCGGCATGTCGATCGTCATCGAGGATCTGCCACCGATGATGTGGCACGCCGAGCTGGGCCGGTCGCTGCCGGACGTGTGGTCGGGTACGCATCAACGCGGCGCCCAGCTGCATGACCTGCGGGACGCGGTCCTGGTGTGGGGCACGCGGTACGGCCAGCAGGCCTGGCTCCGGCAACTGGAGCCGGCCGGCACTCGGCAGATGGAGGACGCCGCGTTGCGGACCGTCGCCCGGCTGGATGGGACGCCGTTCCCCACGACGTCGCGGCTGGTCTCGCGCTGGGTGCGCGGACGCGTTCCGGCGCGGGCAAGCGGCACCGGCAGCGGCACCGGCTCCGGCAGCGCCGACCTGGAGACCGCCTACTGCGCGGAGGTCGTGGCTGTGACCTACCAGGCGATGGGCCTGCTGCCGGCTGGGCGCCGACCGAATTGGTATGACCCGGGCCGGTTCTGGAGCGGCGACGAACTCGGCCTGGCCGGCGCCGGCCTCGGGGGCGAGATCTCGGTGCAGCTCCCGACGGACACCCCGATGCCCCGCCCCGCGGACGGCGCTAGACGACGGCGCGCCCGAGTACGGAGGCGTTGAGCGTCGCCAACCCCACCTCAAGCTCCCGCACCTGCGGGGGACGGCGCAGATCCATCCGCTGCTCCATCAGCTCGCGCAGCGTGCGCGCGGGGTCGCGGCTGTCGTCCAGCGACTTTTCGTCGGCGTAGAGCGTGATGCTGGTCGACCGTCCAGTTACCCGGTCGACGAGCACCAGCATGCCGCTCATCCCCGGGATGTCTTCGGCCTTGGGGATGATCTCGTCCCGCGCGTAGGCGAGATCACGATCGATCTCGGCGGGAGTCACGCCGTCCCATTCGATGACCCGTGCGTACATCCGAGTACCTCCGGTTCCAGGCCGCCCGAGCGTCCTCCCGGGCCTTCGACGGCGCAAGGGGGATAGCCGCCGCCGAAACGTTTAGTCGATGGTGCTCACCATCAAGGTGAGCGTCGAACCGGTGCGTGCAGCGAGGGCCGCGGCGTCGTCGGCCGTCTTTTGGCCTTCCGCCGAGGCGAAGCCGGCACCGAGCGCGTCCATGTCGGGGAAATACAGGTCGGCCTGGCGGTAGTAGGCCGCCGGCGTCCCATCCGGCGTCCCGACCATCAGCGCGGTTTCCTGTCTGATCAGCCCGGGAATGGCGGCGACCAAAGGGATGTGCACCGTCGCGTAGTGCTGCTCGAACGCGGCTGGGTCAGTCGGGGTCGTGTACAGGGCGGTTAATTTCATGGTCATGCCGGGCAATCTAGGACCTGTTGGCGTCGAGATAAACCCCAAGGCCGGTTACGGCATCGGGACCGATCGCTTGCCCCACGACGGCGCGGCCGCCACTACGCAGATGGCAACGGTGGCGGCGACCGGCAGCGCCGCCTGCGACAGCCCGACCGCGAACGCACGCGGCCCCACCGCGGCCAGCGCCAAAACGATCAGGACGGCGATCGCGGACGCCGGCCCGCGCAGCCGGACGCCGGCGCGGCGGATCCGGCGCCGGTGCCAGAGGAGCAGCCCCACCACCGCCAGCGCCAGCGCAGCGTCGGCCGCGATGGTCACGGCGAGCAGCGACACGCCGGCCGCTGGGTGCGGGGAGACCGATGCCCAACCGATCAGCAGGTAGCAGCCGGCCGCCACCGTAGGCCGGGCGAGCAGCAACAGCGGGGCGGCCAGTAGCAGGTAGTAGTGATGCCAGACCACCGGGGAGGCGAACAGCGCGGCGGCGACGGCGGCGGCGTACACCGCGGGGGACGAGGGCGTACTCCGCCGGGTCACGGCGTACATCAGGGCGAGCGCGGCGAGCACTCCGATGAGCTGGGCGGCGGGCGCCGACGCGCCCCAGGTCACCAGCAATCCCTGCAGGCCGGCGCCCTGGGCCGCCTCATGTCCCCCTAGCTCGCGCAGTAACCGCAGGTAGCCAGACGGTCCGAGCGGGCCGGCGAGGAAACCGGCGGCCAGGACGCCGCCGCCGATGCCCGCGGCCCAGCCCGCGGCGCGCCAGCGCCGGGACAGCAGCAGCCACAGGCCAAGTGGCCACAGGAACAGCTTCACGGCGATCAGCAGCGCGACCGCGAGCCCGACGATCCCGGCCCGGTCGCGCCAGTGCCAGGCGACGGCGAGCCCGAGGAACAGCAGCGCGTTGACGGTGCCCATCTGCAGCCCGTCCACGGTGGGGGAGGCCACCAGCACGGCCAGCAGCACCCCCCAGCGGGGGCCGGTGAGCAGCCACACCCCCGCGGTCACCGCGGCGATAGAGATCACCGCCCACAGCAATGCCGCGGTGTGCACGCCGGCAGCCGCCAGAACCGAAAACGGCCACGCGGCCGCATACGGGTAGACGAACGCCGACCCCGACCACACCGCCGACGTGTTCGGCGTTGGGTAGGGATCCAGATGCTGGCGCACGGCGAGGCCGGCTGAGTAGAACACCCGAAAATCCAGGGGGATCACCGGCCGAAGCAGCAGCACCCAGATCGCCGCACCGGCCAGCACCCCGACCAGGACCATGATCAGTCCTGGTGCAGGGCGCCGGCTAGCCGCGCCGGCCGGCGTCGACATTGGCGCTGGCGGCCGCCGCGGGCTGGCGGGGGAGGGCCGCCGCCGCGGCCTTCGCCGGGGTCGTTTCGGTGAGCGGTTGGGCAAGCAGCCACAGTGACAACGACGTGTAGGCGACCATCGCGATGATCCAGGGGTATTCCGCCCGCCGCGCCAGGGCCGCGGTGCGCCCGGTTCGGCCTAATTGCCGGTGCGCGAGGACGACGGCGACGATGTGCACGGCGACGATCACCACGACATCCACGTACCAGTAGAACCCGTTCGGCAGGAAATGCGCATGCACCTCGTAGCTGTCGTTGAACGGAAAGGGCAGGTGCAGGTTCGTCCCCGATCCGCCGGGGGCACCGAGCAGCGGCAGGATCAGCTGCCCGTTGACGAGCACGTACTGCAGGTAGTGCGCCAGCAGGTAGCCGAAGGCGATCGGCACCAGCGAGGGCAGCAGGCCGGACAAGGTGGCGGTGATGCCGCGGTGCCGGCCTCCCGCCGAGGACACGCCTACAGCGAACAGTGTGAACAGCGCGTAGATCGCGAGGACGAGCAGCAGGAAACTGGTGGTGCGCAGTGCTTCGACGCCCTGAGTGTTCCCCAGCGAGATCGAGTTGCGCTCGAATCGGGCCCATTGCGGGGTGGAGAGCAGTCCGTCGAAGGAGATCGACACCAGCAGTAGCAGGACGAACACGCTGCGGCTGACGGTGCGTTCGAAGGGTGCCTCCAGGCCGCCGGCCGGGCCCCGTCGGCCCGGTGCGCCGAACCGGAACCAGCCCAGCCGCCCCCAGGTGGCGAAGAGCACTGAGAACAGCTCCCCACGTTGGCGCCACGCCTCGGCGCCGAACAGTGCCCCCAGCACCAGATTCAACAACCCGTAGAGGATCAGCATCACTGCGATGAAGCGAGGTAGCGTGGTGCTCGCGTTGAACACCAGCTCGGCGAGCGTGCCGAGGGCGGCGAGCAACGCGGCCGGCCACCAGCCGAGCCATCGGGGCCAGTTCACCGCCTCCGCGCTGCCCAGCAGCGCACGGCGCAGCCGGGGGGAATCGCCGATTTGTGCGAGGTAGCCGAACGGGTTACCCCCGGAGGTGATGTCACCGAGCAGGCCGCAGAGCAGCGGGAGTACCACCCAGACATAGACCCAGAACACCGTCGGCAAGATGTTCTCGGGGACCGTCTGCGACCCGGCGAGTCCGGCCCAGCACAGGAGCCCAACGATGACGAGCCCGAACGGACCGGCGAGATGCCCGACCCGTCGGACCACGGTGCGGTCGGGTGCGGCAGCGTCCGGCGCTGGACGTACCCGGGTCGGGAGGACGACCGCGAAGGAGGCGGCGACGACGGCGGCGCCGCCGAGCACGAAAGCGACGAGCGGAATGGGCAGTTCGTAGCGCGCACCGAACGCGTGCGCGAACAGTCCGGTCAATATCGTGTGCATGATGTCAGCCCGTCACGAGGTCAGGAGGGTATGCAGGTCGTGGGTGTAGTCGGACACCTTCGTGCCAGGCAGCCACACCAGGTGGGCCTGCTCGTTCGGGGGTGAGAACGCGATAACCTGCGCGCCGTGGGTGTCGGTCACCTTCCCGTTGTCGGTTTGCGGGTTTTCCGCGACCACCCCGAACTTCTTTGCGGTGGCCTGCACGGTGGCAAGGCTCCCGCCAAGCCCGAGGAACGGGTGCGGCAGCCCGGCATCGAAGTTGTCCAGCCAGGACCGGAGCCGGGCGGGAGTGTCGTGCTGCGGGTCGGTGGTGATGAAGGCGACCTGCACCCGCTGCTGCTCGGCGCTCGGCAGCTTGCGGATCGCGTTGCCGAGATCGGCCATCGTGGTGGGGCAGACGTCCGGGCAGTTGGTGTAGCCGAAATAGACGATGGCCACGTCACCCTTCACGGCGGTCTGCAGGTTGAGTGGCTTTCCGGCGGTATCGGTCAGCGTCACCGCCGGTAGCGGCACCGGGGTGCTCAGCTCGTCCCCGCGGTAGCGGCTGGTGCTGCTCCCGTTCCCGGTGACGGCGGCGCAGCCGAGCAGCAAGGACAGCGCGGGCACAAGCAGAACAGCTCGTCGTGCCGTGCGTTGGCGGGGTCGCGGGGCGGTGGGTGGGCAGATCGGGATATCGGTCATGCGGTGACTCCCAGAATGGGTGATCCACGTCAGCGCAACGTCTGTCCAGCCGGATGGGGGCCGGAGGTGGCACGACGGCGCACGCGGTGCGGGCAGCGAGTGGGCGGATTAGGCGGCGCGGAGCACCGGCGGTCCGCGGCCGGAGGCCGGCTGTACCAGCAGGGCCCCGGCCAGTGCGCGGCGCGCGGCCGGAATGCGGCGCGACCCCGGCAGGCGTGCGGGCAGCGCAAGGGTGAGTCGCGCGAAGGCGTGGCGTATCCGCATCGCGGCAGCAACGGCCAGTCGCCACGCCAGCAGCTCACCGTGGCGCAACCAGATCGCCAGCAGGACGGCGGCGACGGCGTGCGCCGCGAGCATGGCGCCGGCGCCGAGCAGCACGTGCGTTGCGGGCGGGAGTAGGTGGGGGGCGGCAATGCCGGCGAACGGAGCTACGGTCTGCGATCCCGGCTGGCCCACCGGTCCTTGATGGCACAGCCAGAGCCGCTGGATCGTCCAGCCATCGGAACGGCTCACGCCGCCGCCCAACGCGAACAGCGCGTGAGCGAACAACTGCACCCCGATCGTGCCGACCATGACCGGACGCCAGCCGCGCTCCTTCTCCGCCGAGAGCCGGGCACCGATCAGCACCAGGGCAGCGAAACCCGTGAGTAGGGCGGGGGAGGGCGCATTGCCGCCGGCGGCGACATGGCCCACTGTGGCAAGGGTGCAGGTAAGTCCGGCAAACAGCGTGGCCCGGAGCCACGGAGACGGGCGCTGCGCAGCCACCCGGCCAGGGTACGACACGGCTCGCCCCCTCTTCCGGATCGTCCCCACTCGGTGTAGTCTTCTCGTATCACGATATAAATAGGGCGGTGGCAAATGCTGTCGGAAATCGTGGCGGGAGTCCTGGTCGTCGCGTTACTCACGGTGGTAACGGCGATGGCATATGTGGGCCTGCTCGGCATCTTTGGGTCAGTACGTTATGTCCATTGTGCGCAATGCTCGGGCTGGACGTTTGTCTCGGCGAGCGCCGCCGAGGGAGTGTCCTGCTTTCACTGCCGGCACCCACTGCACGTGCATCGGCCCGCACCGTTCCGCGACCGGGGACACAGCCACGCCGGTGCCCACCACGCGTAACCGGTGCGCGCTCGTTCACTCACGAGCCTGAGCTGTGGGTTCGATCCTGACGCTGACGCTGACGCTGACAGCATGACCTGACCCCACGCTTGCCGTGAGCTGCCGCCTGCCGCCTGCCGCCTGCCGGCCGTCGCCTGCTCGCGTGGCCGCTTCGCCCGGGCCCATCCCCAGACCTAGGCCGCCGGTTGCTCACGGCGTCCGGCGGCCGCGTCAGCCGCCTGAGCCGGCGGCGCCGATCAGGCGGCGTGCCGGCCTCGGTCGTGGCCGTGGTGGTGGCCGGCGGCGGCGTGCGGGTCGGGGTGGATCTGCCAGTTGCCGTCGGGTTGGCGGACGGGTTTGAGGTGTTCGCGGTGCCAGTGTTGGTGGTGGTAGGCGCAGGCCAGGACGAGGTTGTCTAGGTCGGTCGGTCCGCCGTGTAGCCAGTGCTGGATGTGGTGGGCGTGGCAGCGGGCCGGGGCCCGGTCGCAGCCGGGGTGCACGCAGCCTTGATCGCGTACGTTCAGCGCCCGCCGGATGTGCGGGGGGACCAGCCGGATGCTGCGGCCGGCGGCCAGGATGTCGGGGCTGCTCCCGCCCAGTGCAGGGGGTAGCGCCGCGCGGATCGCGGCGATGATCCACCGGTACAA
>DASYGP010000046.1:0-11790 GCA_035999615.1 Mycobacteriales bacterium | reverse complement strand
TACCTGCTGCGACTGACGATCGCCCGCTCGCTCGTCGCGCATTACGTCGCGACGTACCTCGGTTCGACTGCCTGCCCGCTGCCCGAGGAACTCGCCCGTCCGTTGTGGGCGCTGACCGAGCCGGAGGCGGCGACGTGGCGGGCGTTGGGGTTCTTCCGCGATCCGCTTCCGCTGCCCGAGCACGTTTCGTGGCGCGACAGGTTCCTGCTCACGGCCGGGCATGTACCGCATCCCCTAGGTCACTGAGCTCTCGCGTGTGGTTCGTGGCAGCACATTCAAGTGTTGCTGCAGGAATGCGACCTGGTGTTGCAAAAGGCTCTCGGTGCTGGGCGAGCCGATCGCTTGGTGGCCGACGCCGGGGAGCAGGAGAAGTTCATGCGCGCGTCCTGCTGCGAGCAGCGCGCTGGACAGGCGGAGCGAACTCGCCGGGAAGACGTTGTCGTCCGCGAGGCCGTGGACCAACAGAAGCGGCCGGGTCAGCGTCGGCGCCGCCAGCACTAGAGAGCAGTCCTCGTACCGCTGTGGGAATTCATCGGGATGGCCCAAGAAGCGCTCACGCCAATGCGCGTTGTAGAGGCGTTGGTCGGTCACACCGGCCCCAGCCACGGCGGCGTGGAAGATATCGGGGCGGCGCAGCACGGCCACCGCGGCGAGCGAGCCGCCGAACGACCAGCCGCGGATGCCGACCCGCCCGAGATCGAGTTCTGGGTGAAGGCACGCGGCTTCCTGCAAGGCGGTCACCTGATCATCCAGCACCGGCCCGAACAGGTCCCCGTGCACCTCTCGTTCCCAGTCGGGTCCGCGCCCCGGCGTGCCGCTCCCGTCGACCACGAGGACCGCGAAGCCCTGCTCGGCGAACCATTGCGCGAGCAGGGATCGCCATTCCAGTTCGGCGGTGACGCGCCGCAAGGCTGCCCCGCCGTAAGGGTCGAGCAGCACAGGAAGTTGCCCGTCTTGCGGGCGGTGCCAGGAGGGGAGGTACAACGCTGCGCGCAGCTGACGCGGTCCGAGGACGAGCGGCAGGGCGCGCACTGCAAGCACCGGAAGTTCCACCAAGGAGGCGATGGGAATGGGCGGTTGGCCCCGCCGCGTGGCCGTGGCGCAGCCGCCTGGCCTATCCGCGCACCGGGCGACGTGCACCAGTGTCCCGCCGCGGCGCACGCCCGAGTGCATGCCAGGGTCGGTGCTCAATCGTCGGGGTTCCGCCCCGACCCGGTAGCTCCACAAGTGGGTTTCGGTCGGTTCCTCGGACGCGGTGAACAGCACCTCGTCGCCATCAATGGTGAGCACGCGGTCCAGCTGAAGCCCCGGCGGGGTCACGGCGACTCCGTTCACGGTCAGATGCCGGGTGCCGCGCCGATCGACGTGCGCGATGATGGCGTTTGAGCCGGAGCGGGCCGGGAGGCCCGGGACCAACTGCACCCAGGCCTCGTCGATCTGTTCGCTGAGGACTTGTGTTTGACCACTGACGGCGTCGATCGCAAGGAGCCGCACGGCGCGCTGATCGCGGGACTGCACGACAGCGTAGGGACCGTGGATATCCCAACCGGCGCCCGGCAGATACTCGAAGGCGCCCCTATCCCAGCGAGCCTCAATTCGTGCGCCATCCAGCGCGGCGATCCACAGGGTGACCTCGGCGTTCGCCGTGCCGGCCGCCGCGTAACGCACGGCCCGCGGCGCCGTGCCGGGATCGGCCGGGTCGGCGATGTGCCACAGCTCGACGGCGGCGGAATTCTCCCGCGCGATGAGCAGCTGCGCTCCGTCGGGGGCCCACCAATACCCCCGCGAGGCGTCCAGCGACACCGCCGCCGCATGTTCCGCGAGGCCAAAGGTGACGTCCGGACCGTCGGGCGTAGCAATGGCGCGGTCCCCGGTGCCGTCGGCCTCGATCACGCGCAGCACGCCGCCGCACACGTAGGCGATCCGCTGGCCGCTCGGGTCCGGCCGCGGATCGAGCACCGGGCCTTTGGCCGGCAGGCGCCGGGCCGGGGCGCCGGCTATCCCCACCGTCCACAACGCGCCGGCCACGGTGAAAGCGATCAGCCCAGCGGCTGCGTCGGTCGCGTAGGCCTCGATTCCGCCGCCTTGGAGCAGCACGTGCTCCTGCCCACCCTGATGCCGGTCGGACGGCGTCTGCCCGGCAGCCGCAAGCAAAACAGCGGGATCCGCCAGCAGCCGCAGCGCCCCGGAGTCGAGATCCAACGCCCACAAGCAGGCCACCGGATCGTCGCCGGCTCGGCTACGCAAGAACAGCACGGCGGTTTCATCCAACGTGACCGTGAACTGTTCGGGGACGCCCAGGGTGAAGCGCCGCGTGCGGACAAGTTGGCCGGGCAAGGATGTCGTCGCCACTCCCGACAGCTTGCCATGGGCTCACTGAGCGCCCGGACTGATTGGAGTCATCGGTTCTCTGCCTCCGGCTCAGAACTCGCCGGGGTCGGCTATCGATGCTTGACCCGCCAGACGACTCGAAGCCCGGACCAGTCTTCATCGATGGCAGCAACCTTGACGTCGACCACGCCGAGCGGCAGCGCCCGCTCTCGGATGTCGTTTTCGGTGATGTCGCTGTGATGACCGCCCGCTCGGCGGGGCCAGGCGATCCACAAGGCGCCGGAGGGGTAGATCTGCTGCGCAAGACCGGGCAGCCGCCGCGGGAGTTCCGCGGCAGTGATGAAGAACGCCACGACGAGTTCTGCCGGCGCGGGTGCATCGACGAATACCAATTCAGCTGGTGGATCCACCAAGCGCCAACCTCGGGGCGACTTGTCCAGGCACACACGCTGTCCCGGTTTCATGCCGAGCTTGCGCGCCTGCGGGGTGCCCGAATATCCGACCGCCATCCAGAAACCGTACCGGGCCAATTGCCAAGCACGTCGCGGACCGATATCGAGCGCTTTCGGCGTCCAACGGCCATCGGTAGCACCTGTTGACAGGCGCGACCATCCAGGTGACCATTGTGCTAGAAGCATAGTGCAATGGAGGTTCCCGGTGATCGAATTCCATCTGGACAGCCGATCAGGCGTACCGCCGTACCAGCAACTCGTGCAGCAGGTGCGGCGAGCGCTTCGGCTTGCGCTTCTCGTGGAGGGTGACCAGTTGCCGACGGTCAAGGAGGCTGTGGCGCATTTGGCGATCAACCCGAACACGGTGCTGAAGGCCTACCGGGAACTGGAGCACGCCGGACTCGTCGCCGCTCGCCCGGGAGTTGGGACCTTCGTCACCGGCACCCTGAGCGGCGATTCCCTGGGCGCGCACGCTCCGTTGCGACGGGATTTGCGGCGTTGGCTCGAGAAGGCGCGCCGCGCTGGCCTGGACGATGAGAGCATCGAGGATCTGTTTCAGGACACCTTTCGAGTGGTGAATGCCGAGGGCGTCGCGTGACCGCGATCCTCCAGGCGGACGGCCTGGGTAAGCGCTATCGAACGCGCTGGGCGCTGCGCGACTGCACGGTGCAAGTCCCGCAACGGCGGGTGGTCGGTTTGGTCGGGCCCAACGGCGCGGGAAAGACCACCCTGCTGCATCTTGCCGTCGGCCTGCTGGAGCCTAGCGCCGGCCAGATCAACGTTCTTGGGGCGCGACCGGCGGAGAGTCCTGCCCAGCTAGGGCGGGTCGGTTTCGTGGCCCAGCAGAACCCGCTCTACTCCGGGCTGACGGTCGCCGAGCACCTCGGTCTCGGCGCGTGGCTCAATCCGCGATGGGATGCGACGCTTGCCGAACATCGGATCGAGGAGCTGGGCCTCGATCCCAAGCAGCGCGTCGGGAGACTGTCGGGTGGTCAGCACGCGCAGCTTGCGCTGACTCTCGCGATCGCCAAACGGCCTGATCTTTTGGTGCTCGATGAACCCGTCGCGAGCCTCGACCCGCTTGCGCGCCACGAATTCCTGCAACGGCTGATGGAGGCGGTGGCTGACGACGACATCACCGTGATCCTGTCGTCGCACTTGGTGGCCGACCTCGAGCGGGTCTGCGATTACCTCATTCTGCTGACGGATGCGCGGGTGCAATTGGCCGGCGACGTGGAGGAGTTGCTGTCCAGCCATTGCCGGCTCACCGGACCCCGGCGTGATCCGAGCAGCCTGCCGGCCGACCAGCAGGTCATCGAGGCCCGTCACACCGACCGGCAAAGCACGCTGTTCGTCCGCTGCGACAGTCCGATCCATGACCCCGCGTGGACCGTCGAGCCGGTCGGCTTCGAGGACCTGGTGCTGGCCTACATGCGGCGCGGCGGGGTAGCCGAGCGCGTCCGCGACTCCCACCTCGGAGCGGTCAGATGATCCGACTCAGCCTGCGCCAGTTCCGCACCCAGGCCTGGGTTGCGGCCGGCTTGCTGCTGGTCGTCGCCGTTGTGCTCGGCTCGACCGGGCCGCACCTCGCACACATCTATGACCTGTACGCCAAGGCACAGGCCGCCTGCGGCACATCGGACAACTGCCAGCAGCTCAACGTCAACATCGGTGAGGTCGACCGGCTCCTCGAGCTCATCGGCACCGCCCTCGTGGCGCTTCCCGCCCTCATCGGCGCGTTCTGGGGGGCGCCGCTGGTCAGTCGGGAAATCGAAAACGGCACCCACCGTCTCGCCTGGACGCAGAGCGTCAGTCGCGCCCGCTGGCTGGCCATCAAGCTCGCCGTCGTTGGATTCGCCAGCGTGGTCACCACAGGCCTACTCAGCTTGATGGTCACCTGGTGGTCGAGCCCCATTGATCGAACCCAGATGAACCGGTTCGATTCCGGACTGTTCGGTGAACGCAACGTGGTGCCCCTGGGATACGCCGCGTTCGGCTTCATCCTGGGTGTCACTCTCGGGGTGCTCATCCGCCGGACCTTGGCCGCCATGGCCGCGACCCTGGGCGTGTTCCTCGCCGTACGCCTCGCCTTCACCTACCTGGTGCGCCCCCACCTGATGGCGCCGCGGCACCTCACCGCAGCGCTCGGCACTGTGGTCCAGGGCTTCGGTGAGACCAACGGCGGGCCGCCTACGCTTTTCGCCGGCGCGCCGAACCTTCCTAATGCGTGGATCTACTCGACGGGCATTGTGAACGCCGGAGGTCACCCGCTCAGTTCCCAGGCTGCCGCGAGCGCCTGCGGCGACCTGATGGGTCCACCGCCGCAGTCGGCGCCCGGTTCAGGTCATGCCCTGTTGGTCCCATCGGCAGATGCGCAGCATGCCTTGCAGGCTTGCGTCACGAAGCTCAGCTCCACCTACCACGGCCTGGTGACGTATCAGCCGGCCAGCCGGTACTGGATCTTCCAGTGGTACGAAACAGCCATCTTCCTCGTCGCTGCCGCCCTGCTGGGTTGGCTCTGCTTCTACTGGGTCCGCCGCCGCGCCACCTGAGCGGACATCGAGTTGTTCGACGGTTCGGACTCGCTCCACGTAGGACGACGCTCCCCCATGCCCGGCAGCAAAGGCTCACACCGGATCGACCACCCTGCTCACGCCCCCTTAAACACTGCGTAACCCTTCCCTCAACTCTCGGTGGTCCCTCCTCGCGATCATGCAAGTTTGGTCGTTAAATCGCGATTTTCACGACCAAACTTGCATGATCACCGGACCGCCGGGAGGCCCGACTGCCTACAGGGGTCAGGCGACTGCGTGTCCGTCATCCGGAAGCGCGGCGAAATCACGCTTTACCTGCCGATACCACCCCATACCTGCTATCGGGCGCTTCCACCGGCCCTTCATACTGTTGAAGGCGTCTTGGTGAATGTCATCGCCGCTCGCGACCACTTCTCGCAAGTGGCGGTCTTGCGCCTTTATTACTTCGTCAGCGGTATCTCCCTTGAGGGGGAGATCACACGGCCCACCCAATTGTTTGCACGTCATTGTCTTCATCAGTCTTCTCAATCTCCTCGTGGGGCTCGCAGGGACCACAAGCAAAATCGCACCGAACCTGCTCGGCGCAGTACCCAACCTTTGCCGCGACCTCCGCCCTTGTACAGCATCCACGCGGTCAGGCCTGGGCAATGCGGACGAGGTTGCCGGACGGGTCGCGGAACGCGCAGTCGCGCGCGCCCCAGGGCTGCGACACCGGCTCTTGAAGCACCTCCGCGCCCGAGGCCCGAACCTTCTCGAAGGTGGTGTCAAGATCGTCCGACCGGAAGATCGCCGCCTGCAACGACCCCTGCGTCACCAGCGCCAGCAGGGCGTCCCCCTCGGCCGGAGAACGACCCCCGTGCGGCTGAGACAACACGATGTCCACATCCTGGCCGGGAGCACCGACGGTGACCCACCGGAACCCATCGGAGGCCACGTCGTTACGGACCTCCAGGCCGAGCGCGTCGCGGTAGAAACCCAACGCGGCATCGGGATCGTGAACCGGAATGAACATTGCCGAGACGGTGATTGCCATGCCAGCACCGTAAGCCCACCAACCCGCCCCGCGCTTCTCCGATCCTGCTCAATCCCCCGCCCGGACGCCGCTCCGCCGCGGGCGGGTCGCGACCTTGCTCACGCACGCCGGCACGGCCTGCAGGCCCCGATGATCCCTGGCCCGGTACTGCGACGGCGTCTGGCCCACGATCTCGGTAAACCGCGAACTGAATGAGCCCAGCGACGTGCACCCGACCGCGAAACAGGTCTCAGTCACCGACATCCCCTCACGCAGCAATGCCTTCGCCCGCTCGATACGACGGGTCATCAGATACGCGTACGGCGTCTCCCCGTACACCGCCCGGAACCGGCGCGCGAAATGCGCCGGCGAAAGCAGCGCGGCGCGCGCCATCGCGGGGACATCCAAGGGTCGCGCGTACTCCCGATCCATCAGGTCGCGCGCCCGCCGCAGGTGCACAAGCTCAGCAACGGCCTCCGGCGTCATGCAACGACGGTAGGCGACCTCCCGCGAACACCGTCAAGATGGTGAAGCAGTACTCCGCGTGATGAGGTGGCGGACGTGGCGGTCTCGGTGAAGGAGGTCAGAGCGGCGGGACTGGACGCCGTGGCACTGGCGACGTCTCTGCTGCAGCGCGCTCGCCTGGCCGACCCCTTGGCTGGCATGTGGGAGGCCGCCGACGTGCAGTGGTGGTGGCGAAAGCCGCAGCGGTCGGACGAGGTCGAGCAGCTTTTCTGGCTCGACGATGACGGGCCCGTCGCCGGCGTCCTGTTGACGAGTGCGTCCGACGAGTCGTGGCAGTGCGATCCGGTCGTCGTCCCAGGTGTGTCAGGTCTGCCGCCCGACGTCGTGTGGGGTCGAGCGCTGGCGCATGCTGCAGATCATGCGTCGGCAGGTTTCGACGTTCCCGTCAGCGACGACGACGTTTTCGTCATGTCTGCGCGGGGGTCCGGTCTTACACCTGGCTACCGTGACAGCACCGGTTGGATGGATGCCGCCGATCGGCCGGCCGTCTCGGCGCCCGCAGGCGGATTCATCGTCGCGGATCGCACGCAGCGCGGTGATGTCCAGCATCACATGCGGCACCGCAGCGGCGAAATGGTCAGTCAGCGCCTCGGGCAGTGCTCGCTGTACGACCCGGGCCTCGACCTCGTTGTCGAGACCATTGACGGGCGGGTCGCCGGCTACTCGTTGTACTGGTTCGATCCGACGACGAAGGTGGGACTTGTTGAGCCCGTGAGGGTCGAGGACGAGTTCCAACGTCGAGGTCTGGCGAGCGCGATGCTGACCGCTGGGATCGAGCGCCTGGTCACGAGAGGCGCCGAGCGGGTCAAGATCTCCTACGGGAGTGAAGCAGCCGCCCGGACCTACCGGGGTGTCGGTTTCCGGCCGACGTCCACCGCCACCTGGTACCGACAGTCCGCCGGCTGAGTCGCCCAAGGATTGGCCATCGGACCCCGGCCGAGCCGTAGGTGGCATGTTGGCACCGGGTCGCCCGAGGCATGACGAGACGTTCCTCTACCGGAGCCGAAGTCCGTCCGGAACAGGATCGTCCTGCGGTCCGTAACGGCGGGAACTTTGCCACCACTTCAGTCGAGTAGGAGCGCGCCCAGCACGTCATCGATGAGCGCCGCCGCTTTCATCTCCTGGGCGATCTTGGCGGCGGTCGAGCGGTAGCTAGGTCTCGTCAGTGCCGCCGTGATCGCGGCGATGATCCGTGGGATGTCGCTGTCGTCGACGAGCCGGCCACGGCGCTCGCCGCCCTCGGGGCCGGCCTCGATGGTGATACCGGCGCCTGCCGCGGCGATTCGCCGGCCGTTGACGTTTTGGTCGGCGAAGGCCGGCAGCACGATCAGTGGCAAACCCGCGGCCAGGGCACCGAACGTGGTGCCGGAGCCGCCGTGGCAGAGCACCAGATCCGCCGCGGCCAGCGCATCGGTCTGCTCAACCCACGGCTCGACGTGCACGTTCGCCGGGAGCACGCCGAGCGCGACCGGGTCGAAGCGCCGACCCACAGTCAGCAGCACCCGTACCGGCAGTCCGGAGACGGCCTGCAGCACTGTCCGATAGGCGCCCCCGGCGCCGGACAGGTAGCCGAACACGGTGCCGAACGTCAGATAGATCAGCGGGCCGCCTACCCCGGGCCACCAGTCTGGCAGCGGGCGCGGAGCCCGGTCAGGCTCACGAAACCGGACGGTGGCCGGGAACGGCGATGGGTCCAGCGAAGCGGGGAACCGGGTCAGGTACGGAGTGGAGATGAGCCGCTTGGTCAAGCCCGGTCGAAGCTCCTCCAGCGCGGGCGCGGCCGCCTCGATCGACGCGAGTTCGCCGTCTGCGACCGAGATCGCGACCTGCGCGGTGGGCACACAGTCACTCACCGCCACGGCCGCGGAGGCGTACTCGCACGGCTCGCGGATCAGCAGGTCCGGCCGCCAGATGCGCATGGCGTCCTGCATCGCCGGCAGCATTGCACGGGCCGCGAGCCGCCCGAACAGCTCCCGGTTGCCCAAGACGATCGCCTGAGCCGGCGGCGCCAACGGCAACTGCTCGCGGATCCGCGCCACCTCCCGCTCCGGCGGCTCCGCTCCAGGCACGAACGAGAGACCCGCGTCGGCGACCTGCAAGCGCATCGACTCCGGCGCGATGACCAGCACCTCCTCGCCCCGGCGGTGAGCAGCCGCTAGCACCGGTAGCAAGGGCTGAAGATGCCCGGCCCCACCCATCGAACACGCCCCCAGAACTCGCACACCGACATCATCGCCGTCACGCGACGTCCGTACCGCGGAGCGATCCGCAAGGAGGACAACCGGGTCACCTCGGTGGCCGCCGTTCTCCGCAAGCGCCGGCGACAAGATGAAGCGATGGTGAACAGTCTGAGTGGAATCACGATCGATTGCACCGACCGGGTCGCCCGAGCCGAGTTCTGGAGCAGCTTGATTGAGCGGCCGACCTCAGAGGGCATACGTCCGCACATGCCAAAAGTGGAGGGTGCGCAGCCAGCCCCAAACATTGCCAAAGGGCGAAGCGCCGGTCGCCCCTCAAGTCTTAACAGCCGGGTCTCGGCAGGCGCCCAATGTTTTCCTGGGCCCGGCGCTTCAGTAGCGCGCGCTCGCCCTCGTTTCGGGTGCGTGCCGCTGCCTCGATGAACGCCTCAGCCGCGTCGGCGTGCCGCCCGGTCCGTTCTAACAGGTCGCCGCGGACGCTGGGGACCAGGGGGGAGTCACCGAGCGCCTCCGCGTCCAACGCCGCCAAGATGGTGAGTCCGGCACTCGGGGCGAACGCTCGTCCGTGCGCTACTGCCCGGTTCACCTCGACGACCGGTCCGGGCGCAACATGGGCCAGCACGTCGTACAAGATCGCGATTTGGCGCCAGTCGGTGTCCTCGGCACGCTGTGCGCGGGCATGCTGGGACGCGATCGACGCCTGAAGGTAGTACTTGCCGACCGGCCTGCCGCGTGCGGCCAGCAGCTCGGCGTGCTGGAGTGCGGTCAGGCCGCGGCGGATGAGCAACTGGTCCCATCTGCTCCGGTCCTGGGCCTCCAGCAGTACCGGTTCGCCGTTCTCGCCCCGCCGGGCACGCATTCGGGAGCCCTGGATCTCAAGGAGGGCCTGGAGTCCTAGGACCTCAGGCTCGTCAGGCGTGAGCGCCGCCAGCATCCGGGCCAAGCGCATGGCCTCGTTCGCCAGGTCGGGACGCATCCAGTCGTCGCCAGCGGTGGCGGAGTAGCCCTCATTGAAGATCAAGTAGATCACGGCCATGACGTCGTCGAGGCGCTTGATCCGGTCCGGGCCGGTCGGGAGCTCAAAGTTCGCCCGGGCCTCGGTGAGCGTCTTCTTGGCACGAGAGATCCGCTGGCCGATCGCAGAATCCGTGGCCATAAAGCCGCGAGCGATTTCGCTGGTGGTCAGGCCGCCGATCAGGCGGAGGGTGAGCGCGGCCCGGGAGTCGGGGGTCAGGGAGGGGTGGCAGGACAAGAAGATGAGCCGCAGGACATCGTCCTCGATGTAATCGACTTGTGCGTCGAGGTCGGGCATCCGCTCCTCTGCTCCCTGAAACTGGGCGTAACCGAGCTCCTCGGTCTTGCGGCGAAGGCTGTCGGTGCGGCGGAAGTGGTCGATGCTGCGGCGCTTGGCGGTGGTCATCAGCCACGCGGCCGGGTTGGCTGGCACGCCGGTGATGGGCCACTGCTCGAGGGCGGCCAGCAGTGCATCCTGGGTGAGGTCCTCGGCGAGCGCTACGTCGCGGGTTACTCGGGTGAGGGCGCCGACGAGTCGGGCAGACTCGGCCCGCCACGCGGCGGTGATCGTCTCAGCTGTCGTGTCTGCTGGCACGGAGCCAGCGTAATAAGGCGGGTGGGTCGAGGCAGGTCGCCATCGTCGGTGTGCACCTGCCTCGACCGCACGACTTAGGCGTCAGCTGCCTCGGGAGGCGCCTCCGAGATCTGGCGCAGCGTCGCGACCATCGAGCACTCGGGCCAATACTTCGCGTGCAGGTCAGCGAACTCCTGCTGGCCGGCGATGGCCTCCTCGAGGGTGTCGTACTGCAAAATCGCCCATCCGCCGACGACCTCCTTGGCTTCGGCGTACGGGCCGTCGACGCGGGAGGTCTCCCCCTTGCGGACCACGAAGTTGACGGCGTCCTCGGTGCCGAACAGGCCACCGCCATCGAGGAACACGCCCTTGGCGGCCTGCTCACCGATGTAGGTGTCCATGGCATCGAACAGCGCCTGCGGCGGCGCCCCGGCGCCTTCTTCCATCCTCACGAATCCCATGAAGCGCGGCATGTTGATCAGTCCTCCTGGTTGGTGGGTGTTGCTCTCTCCCACGTACGTCGAACAGCTGAGAGGCTCTTCGACATCGACTTCGGAAGTTTTTCAGACTCCGTGGAGATGCCCGCGCGGGGCACCCGCCCGGGGCGCGTAACAGCTCAGGCGCCTAACCGGAACGATCTACCGCGAGTGAATGGCGTCGCCCGCCATTCGCCGTCGATGCCGCAAGGCCGTGCCCCTGCCCGGGCGCCGGGCGCAGTCGCGATCGGTCGACCGGCGCCGTCCCGGGTCAGGCGCGATGCTGCGCGACGTTGATGACGTTGCCGTCCGGCGCCCGGACGAAGAAACGTGTCACGCCCCACTCCTCGGTGCTCAGCGGATGCACGATCTCATAACCGCGCTCCTGCGCCTGGGCATAAGCGGCCTCGACATCGTCGACCCTGACCGAAATCACCGGGTCGACCGGGGCGGTGGCGTCGCGGGTCATCAGCTGAAGGCTCATCCCGGTGTCCGGGGAGGTGTAACGCGCCACCCAACCCAGGTTAAATTCCTCCTCGGTGAGCCCGAGGTAGTCGGTGTAGAAGCCCTTGGCTGCGTGGAGATCGGTCACCTGAAGGTCGGCGATGATCTGTGTGACGCGCATGCGCTGCTCCTGATCGTCGGTGACTGCTCACGAGCATCGCTCGTGAGCC
>DASYGP010000019.1:0-3754 GCA_035999615.1 Mycobacteriales bacterium | reverse complement strand
GCTGCGGCGAGGGACGCGGCGCTGAACTCCTCCCGGCTCAAATCGGAGTTCCTCGCCACGATGAGCCACGAGATCCGCACGCCGATGAACGGGGTCATCGGCCTGACCGGGCTGTTGCTCGATACGGCCCTGGACGAGCGGCAGCGCGAGTACACCGAAGGCGTGCACAGCGCCGGCGAGGCGCTGCTGGCCATCATTAACGACATCCTGGACTTCTCGAAGATCGAGGCCGGCCGGATGGAGCTCGAGGTCGTCGACTTCGACCTGATCCAGGTCATCGAGGAGGCGGCCGCCCTGCTGGCGGAGACCGCGCAGCGAAAGGGCTTGGAGCTGCTGGCCTACTGCGCGCCGGACCTGCCCGTCGGGTTGCGCGGCGATCCCGCTCGACTACGCCAGGTGTTGCTGAACCTGGCCTCCAACGCGGTGAAGTTCACCGAACGCGGTGAGGTCATCATGCGGGCCCGGCTGTTGGAGGCGCCCGACCACACCGTGGTGGTCCGCTTCGAGGTCGTCGACACCGGCATCGGCATCGCCGCGGTCGACGCCGAGCGGCTGTTCGAACCGTTCGCTCAGGCCGACGCCTCCACCACGCGGCGCTTCGGCGGCACCGGTTTGGGTCTGGCGATCTCCCGCCGGCTGGTGGACGCGCTGGGCGGCGAGATTGGCTTTGACAGCGAACCAGGGCGGGGCAGCACGTTCTGGTTCACCGTCCCCCTGATCCGCTCGACCCAGGAGAGCTCGACCCGCCCCCAGCCCTTCCAGCACCTGCTCGAGGGGCGCCGGGTTCTGGTCGTCGACGACAACGACACGAACCGGCTCATCCTGCGTGAGCAGCTCACCTCGTGGGACATGGTGCCCACGCTGGCGAAAGACGGTCCAGCGGCGCTCGAGCTGCTGCGAGAGGGAGCAGGGCGTGGCGAGGCGTACGACCTGGCGCTGCTCGACGTGTGCATGTCGGGCATGGACGGCCTGCAGCTGGCCGGCCTCATCTCCGCCGAACCTGCGCTCGCCGCGACCCGACTGGTGCTCTTGACCTCCGCCGCTCACATCGGCGCTGAGGAGGCCCGCCAGGCGGGTGTCGCCGCCCGGCTGACCAAGCCGGTCCGGTTGTCCCAGTTATATGACTGTCTGATGCGGCTGACCGCGCCGCGCCCGGAGGGGGCGCTACGGCGGCCGTCCGTCACCGGCGCCGAAGTGGCCGAGCAACACCACCGGGTGTTGGTCGTCGAGGACAACCCCATCAACCAGTTGGTAGCACTCGGCATCCTCGACCAGCTCGGCTATCCCGCTGATGTGGCCGGGAACGGGCTGGAGGCGTTGGCCGCGCTGGAAAACACCACGTACGCGGCAATCCTGATGGACTGCCAGATGCCGGAGATGGACGGGTACACCGCCACCACCGAGATCAGGCGGCGGGACGACGCGCGGCATCTTCCGATCATCGCGATGACCGCCGGGGCCATCGACGGCGATCGCGAGCGGTGCCTGGCCGCGGGTATGGACGATTACGTTTCCAAGCCGTTCACCCCTGACCAGCTGAAGGCTGCGCTGATCCGATGGCTGCCCCAAGGCTCGCCGCGGGCAGCTGCCACGCCAGCGCAGGACACTGCGCTCACCGATGTCGGTTTGGACCACAGTCGCCTCGACGTGCTGCGTCGCATGGCTCCGGCCGATCCGTCGCTGCTGCCCCGGCTGGTGACGGCCTTCCTCGCTGAGGCTCCCATGACGGCAGCGGCGGTGACGGCAGCGGTGGACGCCGGCGACGGCCCGGGCCTGTGGCAGAGCGCTCATCGGCTCCGGGGCGCCGCGGCCAACATGGGTGCGACAACGCTCGCCGCGTTGTGCCAAGAGCTGGAGGAGCGGGGGCGCCGCGGGGAGTTGGACCACGCCCCAACCCTGGTGGCGGGCCTAGCTGCCGAGCTGGACCGGTCCTCCGACGCTCTTCGCGCGGTCGCCATGCCGACACCCAGATGAAGGTGCTTGTCGCCGACGACGACGCGGTCTCGCGCCTGATGTTGCAAGGGGCCGTGGAGGCGCTGGGCCACACCTGCCTGGTCGCGGAGGATGGGGCGCAGGCGTGGCAGCTCTACGCAGAAACCTCCCCCGACGTGCTGATCACCGACTTGCTGATGCCCGGCCTCAACGGGCTGGAGTTGTGCCGCCGGGTTCGGGCAAGATCGGAAAGCGGCTACACGTACATCATCTTGGCCACCGGCCTGGTGGAGCGCGATGACGTCCTTTCCGGCATGCAGGCCGGCGCCGATGACTATCTGAGCAAGCCCTTGGCCGCGTTCGACCTGGAGGCCCGGCTCATCGCGGCGGAACGCGTCACCTCGCTGCACGCCCAACTCAGCCGCTACCGCAGCGACCTGGCCCGGCTGGCGTGCACCGACCCGTTGACCCAGCTGCGCAATCGGCGCTCGTTGGAGGACGACCTCAGCGCCCTGCACGCCCGGAGTCAGCGTTACCAGCGCAACTACTGCCTGGTGATGTGCGATGTAGACCGATTCAAGGCGTACAACGACACGTTCGGCCACCCATCGGGCGATGAGGTGCTGCGCGCAGTCGGCGCCACCCTCAGCACGCAGGCCAGGCATGGCGACAGCGTGTATCGCTACGGAGGGGAAGAGTTCCTCCTGATCTTGCCCGAGCAGACGCCGCCCGAGGCAGCCGTTGTCGGGGAACGGATCCGCCGGGCCGTTCTCGGTCTGTGTGTCGCCCACCCGGGCGGAGTCGATGGCCAGTTGCTCACCATCAGCGTTGGGGTCGCCGGCTTTCGGCCGGGAGACGTCACCACCAGCGACGGCATACTCGCCGAAGCCGACCAGGCCCTCTATGCCGCGAAGGCCAGCGGTCGCAACCGAGTCGCCATCGCGCCGTAGCTCGCGCGCATTATCGGGACTTCCCGGGCCCTGGTGCCGTCCCGCTTCTGCCGATCCGAACGGCGGGCGGGGTGGTAAGGGCGGGACCTGCAGTCAGCCACGAACTCGGTTCGGTGGTGCGGAACTCCCCCGCGAAGCACGCCCCTGGGAAACGCGTGATGCGAGCTGATGCCACCGACCAAACGACGCTCAGGCCGTGACGTTTCAGACGAACGCAGCGCGCACACGGAAGCGATTCAAGCGCCTAAACGACTAACCGGACCGGAGCTCTCGATGGCAAGCCGTGCCGGCGAGGGACGAGCCGGCGGGGCGCGGCAGCCGGGGGGTGCGGGGCGGGAGCCCCGCGGCCGGCCACGAGACCGATCCGCGCTGCGGGGAACCTCGACTTTCTTGCTCCGGCCTCCGCGCTCACGGCTCCGGCGCCGGGCTCGGAGCCCCGGGTTCCGTGGCTCCGGTCTCGCTCCGATGCCGCTCCGGTTCGGTGCGTGTCGCGGTTCCCGTCCGGACGCCGATGGGCGCCCCGCTTAGAAGGGGGGTTCGTCGGGGAGGTCGGACTCGGGCGCGGGGGTGTCGGTGCGGCCGCGCTTGCCGCGGCGGCCGGTGACGTTGGGGCCGGTGTCCTTCGGCTTGCTGTCCTCGTCGTAGCGAAGGCAGCGGGGGATCACCTCGCCGGCGGTGTTCTTCGCGGCGAGTCGTTCCCGGTCGGCCCGCCGCCCGTCGGGCGTCAACGCGGCGATCGTCACCGGGCTGATCACCGCCGGCGCGGCCCCGGCATCCCCGGCGCCGCCCGAACCCCGTGCGCCGCAGGCAGCCCCCGCTTCGCCAGGGGCGCCGCCGGCCCCATCCGCATCGCCGGGATCGCCGGCATCGCT